>JAKJGF010000348.1 GCA_022704525.1 Bacillota bacterium
TGGATGCAAGCCAGTACAAAGACTATGTGCTGGTCTTGCTGTTTATAAAGTATGTTTCGGATAAATAGGAGGGTAAAAAAGATTCTATAATAGAAATCCCGGAAGGAGCCAGCTTTAAAGATCTGATAAAACTCAAAGGTCAATCGGATATAGGAGACAGAATTAATAAAATAACAGGTAAACTTGCTGAGGCCAATGAGCTTAAAGGAGTTATTACTGTTGCGGATTTTAACGATCCCGACAGACTCGGTAAAGGGAAAGATATGGTTGACCGTCTGTCCTGATATACAGTTAATAGGTGCAGCAAGAAACGGAGATGAGGCCCTTGCTATTCTCCAGAGAAAAAAACCTGATATAATAACAATGGATATTAATATGCCCGGGATAAACGGTAAGAGGGGACTTGCCTATGTGATACATACATACAATCATTTTTACGGTAAAGGCGGCACCTTTATGTCCTATGCTGCCACATCTCCCGATACTGCTGTCCTTACGGAAAGAGCTTCTTGTGAAAGAATTTTAAAAGCTCTATGAAGAACCGCCTTCGAAAGAAGAATTGACTCAGGGGAAAAACTATATTACAGGCCTTTATCTGGCAGGAGAAAAGACAACCCTTGCAAGGACTGCTGCCCTGGCAGAAGCGGCATGTTACGGAGTAAATAAGGATTATGTTCTTCAATATGTAGATAATATAAAGAAAGTTACTGCCGAAAAACTGGTGAAAGTGGCAGAGAAATATTTTATTCCCGGAGCATATTATAAAGCACAGGTAAAAGGTGAGTGAGTCGTGAGTCGTGAAGTGTGAAGAGTGAGTAGTGAATAGTAGGGGGCGCCCCCCTGTGGTCGCCCGGTACCGGGGAAACCGAGCATTACGCATTACGAAACCACCCGTCACGCGTTACGCGTTACGATTATAGTGAGTCGTGTTCAACAGGGGCTTACGACTCGCTGATACAGGATAGAAGGGAAGGTATAACATTAACGTGGATACAGTCAGCTGCCGTGAATGCGGAAGGAAAATAAAATACGGAAAGAAAATCTGTTTTTACTGCGGTGCCAGTCTGGAAGGACTTGTGCCGGAATTGAAATGCAAACAATGTAATACTGTTAACCCCGATACAAATAAATTCTGCATGGAATGCGGTGGGCCTTTACTTGAAGGAGAAGAACCTCTGAATATACTGGCCAGTATTCCGCCTCCCAAAAGAAATATAAATATAGACGAAGCAGGTGTAAGGGTTATCATATTTGCAGATGAAGTTATGAGAATGGAAAAAGGTTATCCTCCTCAGACTTTTCAACTATCATGGGATTCTATAAGAGAGGTAAATGTGTACAGAGTTGAAGAATCAGAAAGTAAAACAGTAAAAAGACAGGCCGGTGCCGGGGAAAAATTTGCTAAAAATGTATTGAGCCATACTACCGGAGGGTTCGGATCATTTCTGACCGGTTCTGGAACAAAAACCGAGACGGTTCAAACTCTGAAAGAAGCTCTTATCTGTGAAATAATATCGGAGAATATAACCCATCTCATAATAGGTGATAAATTTAATTATGGAAAAACCCTGGGACCTGAAATGGAATATAATATTAAAAATAATTTCGCAAAGGTAGTTAAAAAGATAGTTCAGCACTGTAAATCGATAAATATGAACAGAGGAACACAGATTATGATAACCAGGGGAGGAGTTTAAGAAAAGCATCGGCTGTATCTGTTCCGAACCAGGAACTTTCTATTATTTTTTAAATATTCTATAATTCCTCTTACTGAATGTATCTTGAATGAAGAAAATATGTATGTTAAAATTTAGATACAGGATTATATATGGAGCTTTATAAATCCTTCATAAAAAAATGGTACGGAGGAAAATATAAATATCTTCATGACCTCTTTGTCAGTATGCAGTAATCGATTGGTAATTATAACGGTAAATATTCCGCTGGTTATATTCGTGATGCGTAACGAGTAATGCGTAATGCGTGACAATCAGTTACTTTCTCAGTATAAAAAATTTTATGTTGAATGTCAAAAGGTTTTGCAATAGAAAAAAAAGCTATGTTATAATTAAATGTTTCATATAAACGAATCTTTCACGCGTCACGAATAGAAAGGTAGTGAATTTAAATGCCCCTTGCATGTCCCGTATGCAGAAAAGTAGCTATGAAATTGGAAAGAGACCCTGTGAGCGGTCTTGAAATCGACATATGCCCGTCCTGTTCAGGCATGTGGTTTGATGCAAAGGAATTGAATCAATTTTTTGAAAGTCCTACCCTTAAAATGAAATTTTTCCTCTCTGAAGAATCCATGCCCTTACAGGCAGTAGGCTATACAATCACAACAAAAGCCAGAATATGTCCGAGATGTAAAATATCTCTTATAGAAAAATTATTTGGTGATGTAACTATAGATGTATGCCATAAATGCCAGGGACTGTGGCTTGATGAAGGAGAACTTCAGAGGATAGTAATTGCCTACAAAAAAGGCCACAGAGGTGATAAAGCAATTTCGCAGGAACTGTCAGTAGGACTGACAGGCAAAGAAGAAAGACCTTCTCTCAGTGAAGTTATTCATGTATTGAAATCTTTTCTCGGTATAAAATTATAACAGTGTTTTACTTTATATTCCATTCAGCCGGTATAATACCTCTGGAAGAACTGTATTGAGGATAATTACCCTGAAATTTTCCGTCTTCACTTCCATGTGCCGAATTACCGGGACAGCAAAGGGTGAATGCTTTTCTGTCTGAAGATGCTATATAGATATAATCCTTATTTGAAAAAGGACATTTAAGTTCTTTTACATAGCCCAGACGAACAATAGAGGAAATACCGGGGGGATAACAGTTTCTGTCTGTAAAACACATTTCCATACCTTTTGCTATGTCCTTTAGATTTCTTATACATTCATTTCTTTGCCCTGTGCCGCTTCCCCTCTTTACGTCTGGTATTGTGCTTTCTTTCCTTACATCCGGTGTTTCTGTCCTGGTTTCTCCGCTCAGTTTTAATTTTTCTGTCCTGTTTGATTTAATTATGTTAGGTATCAAAATAGCTGTCATAATGGCCAGTACGGCAAGAATAATCATAAATTCTATAAGAGCACCGTCTTTCTTCTTACTACTGTTTTTCTTATCTGGCGTTGGATGGTAATGTTTTTTTGTGGTTTTTTTTTCTGAGATTTTACTGCAGGAGTCTTTGGCTGACCCTGCTGTGGAAACTGTTTTTTTATTTTTTTACCGGGGAAATGTGACTTTTTATATTTTTTCAGTTTTTCTTTTAATTCCAGTGCACCTATATAACGTTTCAGAGGCTGTAATTGAATGGCTCTGTTTATTATAGCCTCCAGGTCATCATCTATTGAAGGATTAAGTGATTTTACTGGAGGAAACTTGAATGGTGTAAGGGTAGGGTCATATTTTGTGACCATCTGAAGCAATATGACTCCGAGAGCG
>JAKJGF010000349.1 GCA_022704525.1 Bacillota bacterium
GTCACTTTTTTCTGCCTTCAGCTCTATTACCTGTTTTTCGGAAAGATAATTATATACTGCCACAGGAATTGAAACTTCATCACCCCGGATAAGATTGAGAGGAAGATCAAGGTCTATAAAGAAATCCTGAAATACTCTTACAGGGTAATCAGTTCCTCCTGTTTCACCTTTAGAGGAAGATGCAGAAACGCCCATTCTCCATGTAGTTATAGAGTCTGCTATCGGAAGTTTTAATTTTCCTTCTCCCTTGGTGTCAGTGATTAGCTCCGGGTTGAAATACATAGTTTCAGGAAAATACTGTCTTAAATAGGTGGGGAGCTTTTCCGGGATTTTATTCCTTATCTCATCCTTTACCTGTTGTTCATTTACGGAGAGGCTTTTGAGATTTGCTTTATCCATTGATGAAAGTCCATAGTTATATTCATCATTACTGAAAGATGTAATCCTGTTTGTTGAAGAAAGTGTTCCCGGCGGTGTTCCCTGGGCTCGGGCTTTCAGAAAATTGGGAGCAATTATTATTATAATAACGGCCATTATGGCAATGGCAGAACCTCCTGTCCATAAGAGAGTTCCAATTTTTTTCCATAAGGGTAATTTTACCGGTTTACTCGTATGGGACAGTGTGCTATAGAGGGTCATAATTATCATAAGAAAGGATGATATAAGAACCATATTCAATACCATAAAAATTGGTATACCTGCAATCCTGTCAGTCTCTACGATAGCAGTACTTGTTAAAATAAAAGCGTTTATTATAAAACCTGCTATGAATACTTGAGCAAGTAGGAAAGAAGCTCTGAGAGTATTTAAAGCTTTTACAGCAGGAAGTCTGGTTTTTTCATTAAGCTTCAGAATATAAATGACTGAACCTGCTATGAGGGGGCCAACAGTACATATGATGCCTATAAGTTTTTCAGTTTGATACCAGTTGACTCTTTGTAGTATAATAAATGCAAGGAGACCTCCTGAAAATGGTGATAATATTACCAGAAATAATCCTGCAAGATAGATAAAGAGGGCTACAAAATTATCGTTATTAACAGGAAGGTATCTATTTATATCTTTCCCTTTGAGGTAATTGTTATACACTGTCAGAATAAGTAGTCCCAGAGGTGAGAAAATAAGTATCAGGATAGAACTCATAAGGCCGACTACATGGAGATAGTGAAAATACTGTCTCTGTAATGCTAAAATTTTCTCAAGTCTTTCCGGGTAGGTATTTACTATAATACCATAAGGTTCCTCTGGAATGGTTGAAAAAGCCACCTTACCTGTTTCCTGTGTTTTTTCTACCTGTTTTGTATTTACAAGCTCTTCCTTTACCAGATCAATATAGTGTCTGCATATTTCAACTTTAGGCTTTAAGAGTTCTTCTTCAAGGGTAAAATAAATTTTTTCCAGACCTGCTTCTCTTCCGGCAAGAGCAAAAACGCTTTCATCTACAACACTTATGCCGAGAGCGGCAGACACAGGGTTTCCTTCTTTATCTTTAACCTGAAAAATTATCTCTCCTGTACTTCCCGGTCGGTATGTGTCTTTGTCTGAAGTGACTTTTATAGAAAGATCTTTACTTCCTTCTACGTAAATTGTCCTTGTATCACGTGTAAAATTTCCATCTCTTTTCAAACGATATGCATTTACCTGAAGAGTTCCCACAAGATCATAGGTGAGAGGAATTTCCATTTTAGCTTTTTTATCTTTCACTATAAGAGTTTTTGTAAGTCTTGTCTGACGGTTTTTAACTATATCTATATATATATTTCCTGAGGTAAGTGAGAAAATTTCCAGTTTTACTTTATCACCGTCTTTATAAACAGCTCTGTCAGTTCGAAGGAGCAGTGTCTCCGGGTTTTGATTTGAAACTATTGTATAATCAAGAGTTCCTGAATTTCCAAGTCCATCACTGGCATTTATTTTAATATTTGTTCCTATCCATTCAGGTTTTACTGTAAATTCAGCTATTCCGAGTTGTGATGTCTCCAGTTCTTTCTCTTTTTGTAGAAGGGATATATTTACCCTGGTTTTTGCAGGTGTGCCGTCGGGATATGAAGTAACAAGATATATTATATTCTCTACTCCTGGCACTATATCAGAACTTTCAGGTATGACAGTTATCATAACAGTATCTTTTGACACAAAAAGTGTATGATAGATTATTTCTTTATGTTCTGCTTTATCTGTTACCTCTACGGTAAATCGTACTATGCCTTTTCCCCCTTCAAGAGGTTGACCTGCAAGATAACTCTGCAGACCTTCTTCAAACTTAAAGTTTCCCTTTTCATCTGTTTTGCCTTCTATATCTGTAAACTTATTAAATTGAATATCATAGGAGGCAATTTCTACTCTGACTCTTGCACCTGAGACAGGTTTCCCGAAAAAATAATCTGCTTTTACTTCACCTTTGACTATTTCGCCAGGACGATAAAACTTTTTATCAGGTGTAAAGGTTACTTTAAATTTCGGTAACACATAGCTTTTGACCTGAACTGTAATTTCACTCTGATTGCCTCCTGCTATTGCTCTTATTCTGTAATCTCCGGGTTCTGCTTCTCTTGCCAGGATGAAATCAGTTGATATTATGCCATAATCAGAGGTTTGTTTGTCTATTGTCCTGAAGAGTTTATTTCCTTTTCCATCTTCTACTTCAATAGTAGCAGATTTTCTTCCTGCAGGAGATAGGGTCTCATTTTCCATAGTGAGAGCACGAATATGAATAGTCTGACCCGGCTGATATACAGGTTTATCTGTGGTAAGTAAAATTCTATAGGAACGACATATCTTTATTTTTTCGACTATTCTGTCATTTCCCAGTGAAGAGGCTACTGTAACTATTAAATTCCCTTCACCTTCTTCAAGTTCTCCCGGTATTTTAAATATTGAATCAAGTGTACCTTCACTGTCACTTTTTCCGGAAAAGAGATTATATTCCCGGTTTTTTACTGAGAGAAGTACTTTTATATCTGCATCTTTTACAGGTTTTAAACCATTATGATCTAAAACTATAACTCTTATACTCCCTTCTGTGCCGGGACAGATTGTATCCTGACATAGAATTCTGGTGTCAAGTTTTTCCATCCATTTCGAAAGAGTGGCCATATAAATGGTAGTACCAGTAAGTATTAATAATAATAAAAGAGGAATTATTTTCCACATTTTTTTCTTTGCCAGAGTTTCCATACAAATTGCTCCTTCGATTTTGTTATTTCTTATAGTTTACCATATTATTTTTATATTTTCTACTTTATCTTTAATTTTCTTACAGAAGGGAATTTTATTTATAAAATAGAATTTTAATTTTAGAAGTGAAAAGTGAACACTGAGTAGAAGTAGATGTGTTTCCTGTGTTTGCCCGGGTTATTCTGTAGTATATCTCACTTCTTAATCACAAATTAGAAAGGATGATAATAAATGTTCTTTAAGAATAGTAAATTC
>JAKJGF010000121.1 GCA_022704525.1 Bacillota bacterium
TCTGGAGCAAAAGATATGCCGTCAAAGGAGAAAGTTATAACTTAAATAAATACAAAACTGTATATTCTGTAATAACAGATTTCATTGTAACAGGATCATAGATTTTGCGTAAGAGTCCGGACAGGGACAGACTTGTGAGATAGATACTAACTTGCCTGTGGCGGTACTAAGATTACTATAAAATACTGATTGGAGGAATAAAAATGAAAAATTTTTATTTATTTATTCTCAGTTTAATTTTATTACTGATTTTAATTCCCATAACTTTATACGGTCAACAGAAAGATATTTCTTACAGCTATCCTGCCCTTAACTCCATACTGAAATCCTGTGAAGAACACAGGGGAGATTTTAAAGGCAAATACTATGTTCCCGGGGCATGGACAGTTGATCCTCTCAAAGGAGAAAAAGACCTGTCAAAGATGGTTTCTTCAGGAGAACTTATAAATCCTGTGTCTGTAGAATCTCCCTATATACTTATAGAGAAAACCATTCAGAACATAATAGAATATGATACAAAAAATAAACCTTCTGAAACTATTGATGTAAAAACAGGAAAAGGTGTTATAGCAGTAAACTTTCTTCCCAGGGTTTTATCCATGTATGATAATGATGGAGACACTTATATAGGTGTAAAGGAAGGTAAAGACATAACCCTTAACGCTGAAGGTGTAAGAGAAACGGGAACCTTTATAAAAAATATACTCATCCTTCCCTATCTTAAAGCTCTTGGTTACAATACCGTTCATCTCCAGCCCATAACTGAAATAGGTATATACGGCAGAAAAGGGAATTTAGGTTCACCCTTTGCCATAAGAGATCCTTTCACTATCGAACCATCTCTTGCAGATCCACTCTTTGAAGAGAGTGCAGAAGAACAGTATAGAGCCTTCATAGAGGCAGCTCACGCCCTGGATATGAAGGTCATTCAGGAGGTCATACCCAGAACTGTTTCGATAGATTCGACGGTTCTTGAAAAAAATCCATCCTACGGCTACTGGATTAAAGAAGGCACTCCCAGAAGAATGCCCGATTACTACAGTCCTAAATATGATTACCAGACCTTTACAGGAAAACGCCGTTTCCCTGACAGAAAATCTTTTGAAGACTGGTTTTTCAATGAATATAAGAGTAAAATTTACGGAGGTCAGTACACTGTTAAGGATCTCATAGATGTGAATCAAACGGATCGAGAATATGTAAATTACTTTATGCCTCCGCCGGATGTGGTAAAAAGAGACGAAAGTGGAAAACTTATCGGATATTACTATAAACTCGACTCTAAAGGAGAAAAAATAGAAGGAGAAATAGATGAAATTAAACGTTCTGAAGTATTTCCCGCCTTCTGCGACACTCCCTTTGAAATACAGCCTTTCTGGCAGGATGTGACTTACCTTAAACTCTATGTAGATCCTACATGTAAAGAAATGCCCATATTAAATGTTCTATCCTATGTAACGGCAAAATTCTTTAAAGACGTGGAACCGGAAATAGAACAGAAATACAGAAACAAACCTGTCTGGGATATGATAAAAGGCTATTTTGACAAGTTTAAAAATATGGGAGTAGATGGATTTGTTCTGGATATGGGTCATGCCCTTCCGGAAGATCTTAAAAAAGAAATAAAAAATGTCTTTCCTGTAGTATGGGAAGAAAATCTCGGAGCAGGCTTTACCTATCTTGTGGATAAACCCGTTATAATTACAGGAAAAGTCTTTTCTTATGCTCTCCCCTCCTATAATGATGCAACAGAAATAAAATTATATGAAACCCACCCTGAGGAAACCATAACATACCATATAAAAAATATGAGAAAACTCTTTGAAGAGATTTCCCAATTTGATGACTATAAAGGGAAAATGTTCGGTTTCCCCGATAATTACAATACAAAAAGAATAGGCCAGTCTCCTGCTACAAGAAACCTCTCAGAGGCTCCTCTTAAAAATGGAATACCTGATTTCACCCTTGCCCCTGTAGATCAGGTAAAGGCAAGGAAAATTACACTTCTCTATTATACACTTTTTAAGATAATATCTGAAAAGGAAGGGAATCCTTTCATTTTAAATCCTGTTTTCGGAACGGAATTTGTTGCCACCTCCACGGTAAATGTAGGGTTAAGCACTCATATAGAAGAAGCAGGGCGATTTTATGAGTATATGACCCCTGAAGAAAGAGAAAAAAATCCTGATGCTGAAAGACTGCTTTTGATGAGTAAACCTGATAAATTAAGCGGTGAATGGACAAATAAAAACCATATTGCAGGAGAAATTCTGGAATTAAACCAGATTATGAAAGAATTAAAACCTCTTCTTAAAAAATATAAACATCTTCAGGTAATTGATGAGGGAAAACCGGAAATTCTGTTTCTTTTACTTTCCGAACCGGGGAATGATGAAGATTTTCTTGTCCTTATGGCAAACCTTGATCTGGAAAAAGAAAAATCCGTAAAACTGGAAAATGAAGTCCTCCGATATTACTATAACAGGCCGAAGGTATCTCCTGAACCGGAAGAAGAAGGAGAAATTAAACTTCCTCCCGCTACTGTAACTGTTTTTACTTACAAAGATTGAAAAATATATTAACAGGGTTTTAATTTAAAAAGTAAGTCATTTTAAATTTGACTTACTTTTTTATTTATAGTATACTTAAACTATAAAGTAGTAATAGGAAAAAACCTATGGAAAGTTCTATTGTTACAACAAAAGGACAGATTGTTATTCCTTCACGGCTCAGGAAAAAATATGGTATTAAAGTAAGGAACTAAAATACATTATTAAAAACAACCAGTGGTTCTACCTGGGTCAGTCAGAGTACAGGTACTCCGAATAATCTGAACACTATCTATTTCGTAGATAGTAATAACGGATGGGCTGCAGGAATAGGGAGAACTATTTTAAGAACAAATAATGGTGGGAGTAACTGGAAAATTTTATAAGTGAAAAGTGAAAAGTATTGAGCAGTGTTTACTGCTTTTATAATTTAAGTAATTCAATTTCTCAAAGAAAGGAGTGAGTAAATGCTAAAAGAATTCAAAGAATTCATTATGAGGGGTAATGTCTTTGATATGGCTGTAGGTATTATAATTGGCGGAGCCTTCGGAAAAATAGTCAATTCTCTTGTAAATGATATTATTATGCCACCTTTTGGTCTTATACTGGGAAAAGTAAATTTTAAAGATCTTTATCTTAACCTCTCGGGACAGGCCTATGACTCACTGGATACAGCCACAAAGGCCGGAGCGCCTGTATTAAAATACGGTTTATTTATTAATACAATACTGGAATTCCTTATTATAGCTATTGCAATCTTTTTCATGATTAAAGTCATAAATAAACTGAACAGGCAGAAAGAAGCACCACCGCCGCCGCCTGACACAAAAGACTGTCCCTATTGTTTTTCTAAAATAGCTATTAAAGCTACAAAATGTCCGAATTGCACTTCAGAGATAAAAGCGGCGTGAGACGTGAAGCGTGAGATGTGAGGCGTTATGCGTGATGCATTAATCAGGGCGAACACAGGGCTCGCCCCTGCTCGTTTCACTTTTCACTCTTCACGGCTCTTTCTCACCGCTCTCTTCCACCCTCCATAAAGCTTTTCTATCTCTTCCTTCTCCATAGAAGGGCTGAAAGTTCTGTCTACTTTCCATTTTTTCTTTATCTCTTCCTTACTTTCCCAGAAACCGGTAGCAAGACCAGAGAGATAGGCAGCACCGAGAGCAGTAGTCTCTCTTATAGTGGGTCTTTCTACAGAAACTCCCAGGATATCAGACTGAAACTGCATAAGAAAATTATTTCCGCTGGCACCTCCGTCAACTCTCAGAGCTGATAATTTAATCCTCGAATCTTCTTCCATTGCAGTAAGAACATCCCCTGTCTGATATGCTATGGATTCAAGGGTAGCCCTTATTATATGATTTTTATTTGATCCTCTAGTAAGGCCTGTTATAGTTCCTCTTGCATACATATCCCAGTAAGGTGCACCGAGCCCTACAAAGGCAGGTACCACATATACACCGTTTGCATCCTTAACCTTTGTAGCGAAATATTCACTATCTCCTGCGCTATCAATAAGTCTCAGTTCATCTCTGAGCCACTGTATGGCTGCTCCTGCGATAAAAACACTTCCTTCCAGGGCATAAAGGACTCTTCCATTAAGACCCCAGGCAATTGTTGTAAGAAGACCATGCTTTGAAGAAATCATCTTCTCCCCTGTATTCATAAGGAGAAAACATCCTGTGCCATAGGTATTTTTGGCCATTCCAGGCTCATAGCAGGCCTGTCCGAAAAGAGCCGCCTGCTGATCACCTGCTATACCTGCTACGGGGATTTCTGTTCCGGAGAAAAATTTCTTGTCAGTAAAACCGTAAACCTCACTGGAAGATCTTACGGAAGGTAACATAGAAGAAGGTATGGAGAAATAATCCAGAATTTGTCCATCCCATTTGAGTTCTTTTATATTAAATAACATAGTTCGAGAAGCATTTGAATAATCTGTTACATAAGATTTTCCTCCTGTAAGATTCCATATTATCCATGTATCTATATTACCGAGAAGTATTTCACCCTTTTCTGCCCTTTCCCTTACTCCCGGCACATTATCAAGGATCCATTTCACCTTAGTACCGGAAAAATAAGCATCACATACAAGGCCGGTAGTTTCCTTTATATATTCTTCCATACCGTTTTCTTTCATTTCATCACAGATAGCAGCAGTACGTCTGCACTGCCAGACTATAGCATTATATACTGGTTTACCAGTTATCTTATCCCAGAGTACAACTGTTTCTCTCTGATTTGTTATTCCTATAGCAGATATTTCTGAAGAATCAACTCCTGCAGTTTCCACTGCTTCTCTCGCCACACTTATCTGGGTAAACCATATTTCCAGAGGGTCATGTTCTACCCATCCCGGCTTCGGATAAATCTGAAGAAATTCTTTCTGAGCCACAGACACTATTTCTCCATTATGATTAAATAAAATAGCTCTAGAACTTGTCGTTCCAGCATCAAGAGATAAAATATATTTTTTCATATTTATACATCCTTTCTTTATAAAAGGTTTCCCTTTGATTGTTTCACAGGGACGGCCCTGCCCTTTTCAATTCTTACAATCGTTAAGGAATCCACAACTTTAAACACATAGTATAAATAATAACACCTATTATAGCACCTATAATCGGGGCAGTTACAGGTATAGGAGCATATTTCCAGTCTGAATCTCTCTTGCCCGGTATGGGAAGCAGACAATGAGCAATTCTCGGCCCTAAATCTCTTGCAGGGTTAATGGCATATCCCGTAGGGCCTCCAAGGCTCAGACCTATAGCAAAAACCAGTAAGCCCAGCAGTAATGCTCCTAAAGCTCCTACATGATTATGTTCATCTATAATCCCCAGAACTCCTATTAATAATAGGGAAGAACCAATTATTTCCGTAATAATATTCGAGATTGGATTTCTAATAGCAGGCACGGTACAGAATATACTCAGTTTTGCATCGGGATTATCTGTTTCTTTAAAATGATCTTTATAAGCGAGATAAACCAGAATTGCTCCACAGAAAGCACCAATCATCTGAGAAATAATATATCCTGGAACAATAAACCAGGATATTTTCCCCATCACTGCCATGGCAATTGTTACTGCTGGATTAATATGAGCTCCACTCACCCATCCTGTCACATAAACTGCTACTGCCACACCAAAAGCCCAGCCGGCTGTAATTACAATCCATCCGCCTCCTTCACCTTTACTTTTCTTTAAAAGAACATTAGCAACCACACCATCACCACATAAAATTAAAATTAAGGTACCCAGAAATTCTGCCACGTATAATCCCAGATTTTCCATAATTTCCCTGCCTTTCTTTTAATGAATTACATATTTTACTATTACAAATCCTCCGATGAGAAGTATTGTAAAAATTATGGCCAATAAATTAAAATATCTATCAATCCATCGAGTAATAGGAGCACCAAATATATAAATAATTGTAGCAACCAGAAAAAATCTCAAACCTCTGCTTATAATTGAAGCAATAACAAACATAAAAAAATCTATTCTTGAAATTCCCGCTGCTATTGTAAATATCTTATAGGGTATGGGAGTAAAACCTGCCGAAAATACTGCCAGAAAGGCATTATCATTATACATCTTGCAGACTTTAGTAAAAGCTGTTTCTGTAAATCCAGGTATATAGTGAAAAAATAGACTTGCAAAAGCTGTATATTCTCCTGTTCCTGTATACCAGAGTCGAAAACCTATAAAATATCCAAACATTCCTCCCAGAGCAGAGGCGATAGTGGCAATCAGAGCATATTTAAAAGCTTTTTTTTGTTTTGATACGGCAAGAGCTATCAGTAATACATCAGGAGGAACAGGGAAAAAAGAGCTTTCAGCAAAGGCAAGTATAAATAATGCTGTAGCACCCCATGGTGTTTCCGCCCATGAAAGAACCCAATCATATATTTTTCTTAAACAATTTTTTTTCTTTATAGTTTCTTTTTCCATTAAAATCTTCCTTACTTTTTATTATATTTTTTGGTATCTTCTTATATGATAAGATCATATTTTATCTTTATTATTTAAAAAAAGCAAGATATAAATTATTATTAACTTTCAGACCTCAGCTTTCAGCTTTTTTCTTAAGTTGCTTGCAGACAGCGATGAAGAGTAAAAATTCTTCTCACCTTGTAGAAAGATGATGAGTTATATATAAGAAATATTTTTTCTCAGTTAGTAAAAGAAATGAACAGAATTATATAAATATAAAGAGCCTCATTGTAGCCTTGCAGATGGTTATATTGACAGTTTATTTATTATATAATATAATGTCTATACATATTAATATCAAAACTCAATAAAAGGTAAAAAAGTACTATTTCATAGCATCAAAAGGAGGAAAAACCCTCAAAGAGATTAAGGAGAAGCTACCTGTCCTCCTGAATGTATTGGTGTACGATATTTGAGTTAAAAAATTATAAGGAGACAATCTTATGACACCGCGAAAAATCAAAGAAAATCTTTACTGGGTTGGAGCTATTGACTGGGATAGGAGGATATTTGACTCACTTATACCACTTCCAGACGGAACAAGTTACAATGCCTATCTCATTAAAGGTAGCGAAAAAACAGCTCTTCTGGACAGTGTAGATCCTAATATGACCCATATCCTTATGGAAAACCTTATAGATGTTGAGAATATCGATTATATAATCTCTCATCATGCAGAACAGGACCATTCGGGAGCAATCCCTGCAGTTATGGAAAAGTATAAAAATGCTACAGTCTTTACAAGTCCCAAGGGAAAAGACATGCTCATAAACCTCTTATCCCTTCCAGAAGAAAAAATCAAAACAGTTCAGGAGGGTGAAAATCTTTCTCTGGGAGATAAAACATTAAAATTTATTCATATCCCCTGGGTACACTGGCCTGAGACTATGGCTACCTATCTGGAAGAAGATAAGATTTTATTTACCTGTGACTTTTTAGGTTCCCACCTTGCTTCCAGTGAACTGTATGCAGGGAAAGATCCGAAGGTATTTGAAGCGGCCAAAAGATATTTTGCTGAAATTATGATGCCTTTCCGCACAGTCATAAGAAAAAACCTTGAAAAGCTGGAACAATATGAGATAAATATGATAGCTCCCAGCCATGGTCTCATATATGATGAACCACATTATATTATAGAATCTCATCGTGAATGGCTTTTCGGAGAACCTAAAAATCTTGTAGTTCTGCCTTATATTTCTATGCATGGCAGCACAAAAAAGATGGTAGAGTATTTTGTGGATGCCTTAATAGCAAGAGGCGTAAATGTAATGCAGTTCAATCTTGTCGACACAGATATAGGAAAACTTGCTATGGCCCTTGTTGATGCCGCTACCATAGTGGTGGGAACTCCCACGGTAATAGCTCTTCCTCACCCGGCTACAGTTTATGCAGCACATCTTGCCAGTATTTTAAAACCTGATTTAAAATTTGCTTCAGTCATAGGGTCTTACAGCTGGGGCGGAAAAACAGTAGAAACGATAGCAGAATTGATATCCAACCTGAAAGTAGAACTGTTAACACCGGTACTCGCAAAAGGAGTGCCTCGAAAGGAAGATTTTGCATCTCTCGACAGACTTGCAGAAGAAATAGCAGAAAAACATAGGAAAAATAACTATAAATGAAAAATTGATAAATCTCTGGAGAGGTATGGTTCAAGCATATAAATTTTAACAGCAAAAACCTTAACCTTAAAAAGTACATATGTTATCCGCTGAAAAAAAAACAGACACTTTTCCGTTAGTACTTTGATTTAGAAAAAATGGTTAATTGTCCGGGTTTTATCAATTTAAAAAAGCTAGATATTTCAAGGTTAATTTATAATCAAAGTATTAGCGAAACAGCATCGATTATATCATATCTGTTCCCTTCTATTCCTATTTTCTATTGTTTTTTTCTGAAACCATACATTCAGTTATTATATAAAACTTCAATATAATGATTATAATCTCTTTTACTGAAACATACGAAAGCAACCTTTTCTACTGAAGTGTTTTCTTCAAGAAAGTTCTTAACTTCTCTTATGGCTATCTTTACCGCTCTCTCAATGGGAAAACCATAGATACCGGTGCTTATAGAGGGGAAAGCTATTGTTTTTATATTATGTTTCTCTGCAAGTTTAAGAGAATTCCTGTAGCATCCTGCAAGTAATTCATCTTCCCTCCTGTCTCCTCCGTGCCATATGGGACCTACTGCGTGGATAACCCATTTTGCCGGCAGTTTATATCCTTTTGTGATCTTTGCATCACCTGTTTTACACCCGCCCAGAGTTAAACACTCTTTTTCAAGTTCCGGCCCTGCGGCAGAATGGATTGCCCCGCATACGCCGCCTCCTGTTCGGAGACTTTCATTTGCCGCATTTACTATGGCATCTACGGAGAGTTGTGTAATGTCTCCTTTGATGAGTTCTATTCTTGTTGAAGTTTCGTTTTTCTCTGACATAAATTTTCCCTCCTGATTAAAAATTTATAGAAAGACTTTTCATACATCTTCACTCAAATTCAGACCATCAGAAACACATAGTTCTTCCCATTTCATTGCTTCTTCCGTAGATGATGAAGCCGCCACTTGATTATATAAATCTACCATTTTTATCATCTTATATTCATAAACAGCTTTTTTCATGGCTTCTATGATCAGCTCAGTTATGGTTTTACCCTTCTGTTTTTTCCAAGTCTTCTATCGCTTTATATGCCTTGTTTTCCAGGAGCGTGTCTGAAAAATATATGATTCTAAATTTTAATAACACCTGTGGAGCTGGCAAGATGCCAGATCAAGCCGGCTAGAAGCCGGCTCCACAATATGATTAATTGCGTTCTGGGATTTTTCAGACACGCTCTTAGCCGTTATAGAGCATATTCTTCGGAAGAACTGTCAGAGAAAATTCTTCATGTATATCGAACCAGTATTTCATCTTTCCCACCAGATGAAGACTCCAGGCTATTTTATTATGTTCACTCTCAAAAAAATGAATTGTGTCTTCCGGTAAGGTAAAAGATACATTTCCTTTCTCTATTTCATAGAGATTTTCCGTCTCTGCCAGGTTAATAGTACAAAAGGTGTGATGATCGTCAGAATCGTTATATTTTACCTCTTCCCTGCCTTCTATATAAATACGATATTTTTTTACGGCACCGGCACCGGTGCCTGTAGTCCACGAAAGTTCTGCCGCTTCTCCCGGAATCAGAGGATGACAGGAAAGAACAAGTTCTGGCAAGGGATTAAAGAGTTTAAGGAAATAATATATACATGACCCTGCCAGAAACAATCCTATCAATACAAAGGGAATTATGGCTATGGCAAAACAGGTAAAAATACTTACTTTTTTGAAGCCTTCTATTAATTCCGTTAAAGGAAAACTTATAATACCGTTCCATAAAAGAGCAAATATAAGAAGCCCTGTAAATTTACCGTACCTGGAGATTTTTGGTTTTAGTTTTACAATTTTTTTTAAGCCTTCTTTATTTATTTCATAGCCTGCACCACATGACGAAAGTTTTAAAGCAGAAATCTCTTTATCTTTTTTCAAAAATCCGTAAATTCCTCCTGCTCCCACAAGTACAAACAGGACAGGGAAAAAATAAACAGGCATAACTTTAGTAAAATTCCTCTTAAGAGTTGCTTCTCCCGGACTTGAAGGATTTACATAACAGACAGTTTCTCTGCCGGGAGGATATTTATTCTTTAATCTCGCAGCCTCCCTGTGAGAGCTGGAAGAACTGAAATATCTGTATCTGTTGGACTTATACTCTATGCCTTTCACATTATATACATAAAGAATATCTGCACTGTACGTTGTACTTTCATCACCTTCATGGGTCAGTATTCTGGAAGATATTACTCTGCAGGGTGTTTCTGGCCAGGACTGAGCATCAATGAATTTTACCAGTGGTTTATAAGTGAGATAATAAGTCGCCACAATTCCTGCAATAAAAAAAATGCCGAAAAACAGGGCACCTGCAATATTACCGTAAGAAAAGCCGGATTTTTTTGAAATAGCCTGCACGGGTTCACTGTCTGTTCTTCTCTTATCCCCTGTCCATAAGCCATATATTATGAAAGAGGCAACAAAAACAAAAACAAGAGGAGTAAGTATAAAAGGCAAAAGACATAGGTTCTTATGTTTTAAAATAGAAGAGGAAGGGCAGGAAGGATTTACATAACATATGCCCTTTGAGCCTGTTTTATATTTATCTGCATCTGCATTTACCGAAGAATAATCGGTAACAGAAGTTTTTTTATATTCCCCGTTATAAGACTTCCCCTGAAAGTCATATTTATAATTTATTATCAAAGAATATCCTTCATCATCTTCTTTTATTTCAGATGAAAGAGAGGTAAATTCTGTTTTAATCCAGGTGTAGCTTCTGATAGTATTCCATGCTTCACGCCCCATAAAAACAGTTCCAAGAAATCCTGCTGCGAAGAAAATAAGGAGAAAAAATGTCAGGGCTATTTTACCTGCTATGCCGTGGAAATTATTTTTATTGTCTTTATCTGGCAAGAAAATCATTCCTCCTTACAATTTTATTATATATTATACTGCTATGACTGGCAAGTTTTTATCAAGTTTTGGCAGTGTTCTTTTTTATCTGGTTCTAATACTGTATAGAATTCAAAAAGATTTTAAATTGAAATTTTAAAATAAATTTTTCGAATAAAATTAGTTAAAATAGTCATAGATAAAAAACATCTTATTATCTTTAATATAGAGTTCTCAGGTTTATTCTATTTATTCATACCATTAGTCTCACCTGGTCTAATACTCTTACCATTGGAGATAACCCTATATACCCATCTAATGGTATTACACTTTTTCCTTCTATATTATAATAAGGTCTTTTAATTTCTACTTCCCCCAATACGGTTTTGGGTTTTCGTATGATAAATCCATTCGACCCTTTCCCTTTATAATTTGTTTCATATAAATTTTCTTCCACTTCTCTATACAGTTTTGTTAACTCTTTGCAACACTCTTTTTTCACTTCTCTTAAGAGTTTTTCTGGTAAACTATTGATATTTAATTCCTCTGGAGTTACAATCTTTTCATAATTGATATTTATTTTATAAATATCTTTCATAAGCTCACCTACCTTAATCAACAAAATGATGAGTCTTTTATTGTACACTATTTCCTATTTCCTTTTAAATATCAATAAAAATAAGGTTTTTTTATTTTTTTTCTGAATATTCCTGGCTTTTGACTTTATTTATAGCCTTTTTTTAAAACCAGATAAAATGAAACACTACCCTATACTCCTGGGTACATTTGCTGAAACTGGTTTGTTTATTGTATAATTACTCATCTTTTTTTACTTTAATCCTTTTAAATTTTCTTAAAAGATTAAGGATTTTTTCTTTTTTTCTCTTTTTTATTTTGTAAAAGGAGATTTTTTAGTCAATGTTGAACCATGCCAGCTACGGTACGGTAAAGGGCAGGCTTTTTACTCCATTAATAACGAACCTGATGAAAAAGCCATTGTATGTTATAAAGAGACCATAAAAATTAATCCGAAACATAAAGAAGCCCTTCTTGATCTGGGATTTATACTGAGTAGACAGGAAAAATATGAAGATGCTCTAACCTTTTATGATGGAGCTCTGGAGATTGACAGTGAAAATACCTATACCCTGAATAATAAAGGCTTTGCTTTATATCGTCTGGGAAAATATAAAGAAGTCATAGCCTGTTATGATAAGGTGCTGCAACTCGATCCCGGTGATATAACAGCAATAAATAACAAAAAACTTGCCCTGGTTCTGGCCAGACAGAATCCTTTATAATCCGGGAAGATTCTTTTCTATTAATTCCTTTGATGGAAGTGTACGATACTCATAATATATTACATTTCCATTAATATCTACGAGAACATGGGTTGGTATAAATTTAAAAACCTCATAGCTACTTGCCGCCACCCCATCTATATCAAGTAATACTCTATATATTATATTATTCTCTTCTATAGCCCTGAGGACTTCTTTTTTTTCTTCAGCCATATTAATGGCGAGAATTTCTAAACCTTTATTTTTATAGAGATTATAAATCTCATTTAACTCGGGAACCTCATGGGTACACTCAGGTATCCATCCGGTCCAGAAGACCAGAAGTACAGCTTTTTTACCTTTAAAATGTCTTACATCAACTGTTTTTCCCCTCATATCATGTAATGTAAATTTAGGGGCCACCCTGCCCATACCGCTAAAGGTCGCATTAAAATTATCTTTAATATCCTTTATAATCCATTTATCTCCTGATTTAACCAGTGTCAGAGTATCATCTCCCGTGGTAGAACTGATTTGAGATTGACTTTTTATTTCTACCTGATAGGTTATATTTACCTGTGCTGTTTTATCGGCCAGGGACTCTATTTTTATCCTGGGACTGATAAATTTAATCGTCATAATACCTGATTTTACCTGGAGGGTATTATTAAAGGCATTTCCAAGAGGACTTAAATTATCTGATACATTTAAATCTCTATCAGGATCATTCCAAAAATCGGTAATTTTTTTTAATTCCTCTCCCGGAATAAGTTTACACAGAGTATCTAAATCGCCTTTTTCTATAGCTTTATAAAATAAATTTACTATTTTCTCAGGAGACTCTTTTTTATGAGAATTATCTTTCGAAATATTCTTGCATATAGTACTGGAAGATAATATAATAAAAAATAACATAATTAAATATAAAGATTTTTTCATAAAAAATTTCCTTTCTTAAGAACTTTTATTTATGATAAAATAATAATACGAAAAATTTAAGTATAAAACAAGTTTTTTAGATAATAGAATTATAAATAATTTTAAATAAAATTTTAAAAGGATATAATTAATTTTTGTTAAAATTATTATAAGACAAATTTTATAAAATCTTTTACTTTTTCTATTACTTTATTCAGTTTATTTTTTAAGCAAAGCAAAAGAGGAGTATATTAAATACCAGATTAATCATGGCTATCTAATATAAGAGGTGTTTCTGGTGAAAGAGATTTTCCGTTATATAGGTTCAATTTTTTCAGGCAAAAAAGGTCACCCTTCTATATCAGATAAAGATCTACATGGAGATACTATATATAAAGGAGATGACAGGGAGGAAGTAAAAGAAGAAGTAAAAGAAGAAGCAAAAGAGGAAGTAAAAGAAGAAGTAAAAGAAGAAGTAAAAGAAGAAGTAAAAGAAGAAGTAAAAGAAGAAGTAAAAGAAGAAGTAAAAGAAGAAGTAAAAGAAGAAGTAAAAGAAGAAGTAAAAGAAGAAGTAAAAGAAGAAGAGGAAGTAAATCATATAGATGTGGAAGGGACGACAATAGAGGAAAAGGAGCAAGAAAAAGACTCTAAAACTATAATAAAGAAGAGAAACAAACTCATAAAAAAAATCGAAACTCAGGTTGATAGTACTGATTTTCTTATGGAGTTAGCCTCTATAAACATTGAACTTGGTTATGAAGAAGAAGCTCAGGAACAATATGAAGAAATTGCGAAGATTTTCTGGAGTAAAGGTAAAATAGATGATGCAATTCTTGCTTTCAGGAAACTTTTGGATATAGTTGTTGAAAAACCTGATATAAATGAAAAACTTGGCAGGTTATATGAAATCAAAGGCCAGAAAGAAGAATCTATTACACAATATTATTCTGCCGCTGAAGGTTATCTTAAAAAAGACATAAAATATAAAGCTCTCGAAATGTGCAGATTAATTTTATCCCTTGCACCATCTCATACTGAAGCATCTCATATGTCCCGGGAATTAAGTATTTCAGCTTCAACAAAACAAACCATTTCTTCTGACCCAAAAATTCTAAGAATAATTCTGCAGGGAGATGAGCTTGAAAGACAGCTTAAATATGATAGTGCTATTGCAAAATATATGCGAGCACTTCAAAAGGAACCTGATAATATAGAAATACAACAAAGATTGACAAATGTAAGAAATTTAAAAAACAAAAAGTTACCTGCTACTAATGCTGTAAAAGAAATAATTATCGCCGGAGATGTAAATCTCTCAGAAGCTACTATGTTACCTTTAGAGATAAAATCAAAACCCATACCTCTTAAATCTATAGAAGTAAAGATCAGTATACTTGGTCTGGTAGCAGATGTAAATGTTACACAGAAATTTTATAATAACCTTAATAAAAAAATTGATGCAGTCTATGTATTTCCTTTATCTGGAAAAAGCAAATTCAAAGAACTTGAAATAATGATAGAAGACAGGATAATTCCTGTCAGCTTAAAAGAAGATGATGATGAAAGAATAAAATCAATAATCTTTGAAAAGAGGAAACCCCATATATTATTAAGATCAGTTACCGATATAAATCCTGAAGAAGAAATCTTTATAACCCTTCATTATGAAGAACCGGTCAAATACAAAGATGGAGATTATGAATTTATCTTTCCCATGTCTGTAAACAATGAAGTCAGTATATCCACATCAGGAAAGTTGTCTGATGCAGTCTACTACCATCCTAAAGACAGAGAAGTGAATATTTTTATAAATCTGGCACCTGGTTTTGAGATAGGTGATGTCAAATCTCCCACACATTCTCTCGTTATTCAAAAAAAGAGTAAAATACGACAGAAAATACAATTAACAAAGGACGCAAAACTCCTCCATAGAGATTTTATATTAAAATATTCCGCAAAAGAAAAACAGCATCAGGGATCAAATATATCTCCTTTATAGTAAGTGAGAAGTGGGAAGTGAAGAGATTTCCTACTGCTTACTGTTCAATATTCAGTAAATTAATTACTGAACTTATTTTTTATATCTCCTATAAATTATCACTGTAACCTTTTCATCATTTTTTCAGTCAATACATTTGAAAAAGAAAATAAGGAGGTTACATAAAATGAAAGAAAAAATTAACACAAAAGTAACAAAGGAGGAGCTTTATAAGTTCTGTACAGATTTCGGACTTATGCTTTCCTGGGGTA
>JAKJGF010000350.1 GCA_022704525.1 Bacillota bacterium
ATGCTGATTCAGAAGTATATCACTATGATATGGCAAATAAGTATTACATAGGAGGTGAAATAGAAAAATCCATAACAGAATGTCTTGAAGCCTTAAAAATAAATCCTGCTTATGGGCCTGCTTATAATGGTCTCGGTGTATGCTATTATGCCATGGGAGAACTGGATAAAGCACTGGAATATTTTGAAAAAGCCTTAGAACAGGATCCATCTCTGCCTAAAACATATATAAATATAGGAAATATATATTATATAAGATCAGACATCCCGAAGGCCATAGAGAATTATGAGATGGCATTAAAGCTTGATTCAAAATCAACAGAAGGTCATTTCAATTTAGGAAATGCTTATTATCAAAATGGATGGCTTACTGCAGCAGTTGATGAATATAAATCAGTAACCCTTCTTGAACCTTATAATTTAAAAGTCTGGTTCAGTCTGGGGAAGGTATATTATGAACAGAATAAATTTTATGAAGCAGCCGGGGTTTTTGAAACAGTTCTCAGACTGGACCCGAACAGTGCCGGAGCATATAGTGCTTTAGGAGCAGTCTATCAAAAAGAGAAAAAATATTCCCTTGCCATTGAATATTACAAGAAATCCCTCCATATAGATCCTTCTCCAGTCTCTATTTATGTCAATATAGCCCATAACTATATACAGGAGAAAAACTTTCAGGAGGCTTTTAATTACTGTCAGGAGGCACAGAAGCGTGAACCCCTTTATGCTGATATTTACTATAACCTGGGATTAATTTATAAAGAAGAAGAAAAAATAGATGAAGCTATAAAAGCTTTCAATGAATATCTAAACCTATCTCCCCGGGGACCCTATGCAAATTATATAAAAGAAAAGCTAGAAGATCTTTCAAAGGACTAATTAAAAAAAAATCTATATATCCGCCTAAATAAGTAAGGAAATGGGGAATTCTATTTCGTCAGAATCGTGATACGTAATATTCTTATATAACTCTTCACGTCTCACGTCTTATCTTAAAACATAAGGAGGGTTGTTAAATGAACACCAGAGTAATAATTATATCTGTCGTGATAGTATTACTTTCTATAACCTTTACC
Source organism: Bacillota bacterium (assembly GCA_022704525.1). GTDB lineage: Bacteria > Vulcanimicrobiota > SpSt-956 > SpSt-956 > JAKJGF01 > JAKJGF01. The sequence continues at coordinate 1,076 of JAKJGF010000350.1, forward strand.
AGTACTATTTACGCAGAGGAAAGCTTAAAAACTTTAGTAAATGATAAAATCATAGAAGACCTGCAAAGTGAAGACCTCACACTGAGAGAAAAAGCTATTGACAAAGTGGTATCGGCAGGACTTGAAACTATTAAGGGAATTGTTGAAAAAGCAAATATAGAAGAAAATTCAAATAATTTATCAGGTGAAGAAAAAGAAATTCTGAATCTAACTATGGGACTTCTTGAAAAATTTGCTTTAAAGAATTCAGAGACAGTTAAAGCATCTCTTGCTGATATGCTGAAAGTGAGAGAAAATAGAGAGATAATAGTTCCCTTTCTGGAAGTATTTCTTAAAATGCTTAATAAGGAATTAGTAAAGTAAATAGTGAGCAGTAAACAAGAAACAATGGTTCTGTTTACTGCTCACATCCTTTCACATTTCACGAACTATAACTGACTCTCAATGCCTCTTCCAGTGTAGTCATACCGAAGAGAGCACTCTTTAAAGCTTTCTCACGGAGAGTTTCAAAGCCTTTTTTCTGCAAGATTTTTTTAAGATTATTTACATTTTCGCCTCTGGCTAAAGCTTCTTTAAAATCCGTATCAGGGTTCAATATCTCATATATGCCGGCTCTTTTTTTATAACCGGTGCCATGACATTCTTTACACCCCTTTCCTCTGTAAAGAGAAACCTTCTCTTTCATAGGAGGGAAGTATTTTTCAATAATCTGAGGCGAAGGGATAAATTCTTCTTTACAGTGTTCACATATACATCTCACAAGCCTCTGGGCAATTACGCCTTCCAGACTCGATGCGAGTAAATACGGTTCCAGACCCAGATCTGAAAGACGGGCCACGGCCTGAAGGACATCGGGACTGTCCATCTGAACTATTACTATATGGCCTGTAAGAGCCAGTTCGGAAATTATTCTTGCCGTATTTTTATCAGGTAATTCTCCTGTAAAAATCACATCAGGGTCCTGATCCCAGCTTGCTTTTAACAATTCATAAAAACCCTGGCCTTCCATCTCGGGACGAACAGGAATCTGTACAAGTCCCTCCAGAGGATATTCTACAGGGTTTTCCAGGGACATAATATTAGCTTTCCCGGCGTACCTTTTAACGAGATAATTTAATGCCGCATAGCATGTAGTTGTTTTTCCGCTCCCTGAAAGGCCTGTAATAATGATGAGACCAAAATGTTTGTTAAATATTTTCTGTACCTGTTCTAAATCATGTCCCTGAAAAGCAAGTATTTCAAAACCTCTATTTGTTGTGGTTTCTATTTTTGTCACAGAAACTATTCTCATAGCAATCCTTTCTCCATAAAAAGCCGGAATTATAGATACTTTTATATCAAACTTTTTATCTTCGGCAATTTTATCTGTTTCTATTACTATATTACCTTTCTGGACTTTATCTGTAACATCTGTTTTTAAGGCAGACATCTCTTTTAATCTGAATATTACTTCTGTTGCTATATCGAGAGAGAGTAATTTTATATCCTTCAGCGATCCTCCCAGTCGATATTTAACCATAAAGCCCTGCCTGAGAGGTTCTAAATGTATATCGGAAGCTTTATCCGTAAGAGCATCCAGTAATAAACCATCTAAGGCTTTTTTTGTAAGTAATTCTTTTTCATCCGGGTAAGTTATAGTTTCACTCATATCATTACTCCTTTCTATACCTTTTTTCTCTAATTTTTCTTCAAAAAAAGTTATTATTTCTTTGAACTCTCTTTTTAACATAACAAAGTCAGTCCCACTGGATTCCATAAAACCCACAAGATCTTTTTTATAAAAACGCCACTGCTTACCCACTTTAAAACCCTGTATTCTACCGCTTTTGAGCCACCTGTAAAAGGTAGGCCTGGAAGTTTTTAAGAAACTTATAGCCTCATCGGCATCAAAAATCTCTTCTGTCATATTTACCTCCTTTTTGTATTATTAAATATTATCAACTATCAACAACATTTATTATATATTATAAAATATTATCTGTCAAGTAATTTTTCAAAATCAGAGATAGTCAATCAAAAAACCCCGTAATTTTCTACTATAAATATACTATAATCCATCTATAATTCATCATTCCCTTTCCTGCCATCGATTTCTATACTTCTGGGTACATTTATAATTCAACATTTAGTTTGAGACTATTTTACATTTAGTTTGAGACCGAAAAAATAAGTATTTTTTAGAACAAAGTTTCACTAAAAATATCACTGGTTTTAAAAATTTAAATATTAGAGTAATTCTAAAAAAAAATGTACCAAAGACAAGGATAAAAATAAAAGGTATAGAAATAAAAAAAGTATGAGTAAGAAAAATGAAAAAATAATAAGGAAATGGGGTAGGCCATATATAAAACCC
>JAKJGF010000351.1 GCA_022704525.1 Bacillota bacterium
AAAATTCTATTATAAATATATTTCTAGAAGGGAAAGTGTCTGAAAAGACTATGGATACAGAACTTGCAAAATTTAATCCAGTAACAGTGGATCCAATTCACCTTGTAAATGAATCTTCATCATCAAAAAATCGACTTTAGCTTTTATAAAACTCATAAATTTATTTATATTTTCTGATTTGTCTCCATCTTGAGATAAGAGAGGATTTTGGAGGTATAGTCCGCAACTATTACACGTCAGAGAGCTATAGCCAGTGAAATTATGAATTATATAAAGTCTATACTTTCGCAGATTTTAAAAAAATCTGCGAAAGTATAGATCTGAAACTATCTTTAAAATTCAGAAAGAAAGAGCTCCTAAAAAAGTTATAAAAAGGATAAGGATTTCTGAATTTTTCCCATCTTCTCTGGAAACAGAGGAAGCTATTGATGAGGTTGTAGATAAATTACGGGAACATTTGCGTAATCTTGTTCAGGATGGTGCTTCTATTATATTTGAGTAGGTTTTTTTTCACTCATTCTTGATATTTTTGTAAATAATGTTAATATTGATGTAGGAGGAGTATTAAAATTATAAGGGGTGATTTCAATGGATAATCTTGCAAGAAAATTAGAAAAAAAATTCAGTTATGCCGATTATCTTACCTGGCCGGAGGATGAAAGATGGGAGATAATTGACGGTATAGCATATAATATGAGTCCTTCTCCTTCTGATATTCATCAGGAAGTTATATCACAGTTACTTACAGAACTTAATTTATATTTCAGAGAAAAGAAATGTAAAGTTTATCCTGCCCCTTTTGATTTGAGATTACCTGAGAATAAACTGGATGGAGACGATAAAATTTATGATGTGGTCCAGCCTGATATAATGGTTGTCTGTGATAGAAGCAAGATAAGTTATAAAGGATGCAAAGGTTCTCCTGATATAGTGATAGAAGTTTTATCCCTTTCTACGGCCAATCACGATTTTGTAACAAAAAAACGTCTCTATGAAAAAAATAAGATAAAACAATACTGGATTGTCAATCCACAAACAAAAGATATATATGTCTACAAAATTCAGAATAACGGGAAATATGGAGAGCCGGAAGAATATAGAAAAGAAGATAGAATAAAAGTAGAAGGTTTTGAAGGTCTGGAGATAGATTTAAAGAGGGTATTTGGTGGGTTTTTATAATAACTTGATCCTGATTTGAATGATGGTGTAGTGTTAAATATTGCTCCTCTGTGGGAACTGGTGCCCTGGGGTGAGGCGAAGAAGTACTGGAATGAGCTTATGGAAGGGAAGTATGAATGGTCTTCTATCGGGAAGCAGCTCAGGGAGAAGAGATTGGTTAAATAATGGCTTCAAAATATTATCGTGAAAAACATCATCGCCGTTCTATAAGGCTAAAGGATTATGATTATTCTCATCCGAGAGATTATTTTATAACTATTTGTACTAAAAATAACGCACTCTGCCAGGTTGCACATCCTGGGGATATTCTAAAGACGAAGCTTTGAGAAATATCCAGGAGGCAGTTCAATGTCATATTGAAGCTATGCTGGAAGATGGTGACCCTATACCTGTAGAAAAAATAGGTGAAATAAATGTTATCCCTTCTCCTGCAGTGGTGGCTAATGTATGATTGATAAATTAAGAAATAAATCTGCCAGTGAAATTGTTTCAGCATTAATAAAAGATGGGTTTGTATTAGTTCGGCAAAGAGAAAGTCATCGAACCTATTCTAAAGGACAATGTAAGGTTACTGTGGCGTATCATCATTTAAGAGATACGTTCCCTATCGGTACTTTAGCTGATATTATAAAAACTGTCGGATGGAATGAAAATGATTGTAAAAAGTTGGGACTTATAAAATAAGTTTTATTAAAAGGGGTTGATAAAGTGAGACTTGACAGTTTAAATATCGAAGGTTTCCGTTCACTCAAAAATGTCACCTGGCAGCCGGGGCAATTAAATGTATTAATAGACCCCAAGGGCTCCGGCAAAACTAATCTAATCAAAGCTTTAAGACTTATGTCACATTCTGCATCAGGTAAGCTTTACGATTCCCTTGTTAATATGGAAGGGGTTTCACCTCTTCTATGGGATGGGCAGGTAGATAAAATTAAATGGAATATGCAGCTTACATCTGATAATCATACATTAGATTATCAATTTTCTCTCAGATACAGACAAAAAAGCGGAACCTATTTTATTCATGAGGAATCATTAAAAAATCTTCCTGATAATAAAGAAATTCTGCCTTTAGAACTTATTAAAAAAATAAAATATATTCCTGTTGATATTCCAGCATCTATCGCTACAAATACTTCATCTAGTGACGATTTTATCTTTACAGAAACAATATTATCTCAGATAGAGAGATATGAGAAAACTCCTGAAATTAAGCAATTGAGACAGTGGTTAAATAATCTTATGGTTTATAATGATATGCCGGTTGATGAAAATACTTCTTTGCGCCGTGCATCGGTCCTCAGGGTAGAGAAAAAAGTTAATCAGGATGGACAAAACCTGGTGCCGGTGCTTCATACCCTTTATTCTTCAGATAGAGATTTTAAAGTAGATATTGATATGGGTATGAATGCGGCCTTTGCCAGTGAGTTACTGGAACTGGTATTTCCTCCTGCAGAAGATCAACGTATTCAACTAAAATTGAACTGGAAATCAATGAAACGTGCCCAGAGTATGTCAGACCTTTCAGATGGCACAGTTAAATATCTTCTGCTTCTTACGATTCTTGCCAATCCCGAATTACCGCCATTATTGATTATTGATGAGCCGGAAAACGGACTTCATCCCGGTATGTTACCTGTTACAGCAGAATATGCCTGGAGTGCTTCGGAAAAATGCCAGGTAGTTCTTTCCACACACTCTTCTGAATTACTTAACTGTCTGGGAGAATTTAATCCTACAGTGACTGTATGTTCCAATGAAAATGGTGAAACTCAACTAAAAAATTGTGATGGTAAAGAGTTATCCCGATGGTTGAAAAAATATAGTCTTGGAAATCTATTTCTCTCTGGTGAACTGGAGGATATATACAACAATATACAAAGGATTTCTTTATAACTTTTATGACTTCCTCTGGTTTTATACTGAAAGAAATTTATCCCTGGCCGGATGATTGGATCTGGTTTGAAAAGTGTTTTAATATAGAAGCCAATAATATAGAATATTTTACGATCCCCGGGGAAAGCCCACGAATTGATTCGTGGGATAGTGTATGTGGCAGGTGAAAGTAAAATTATTCTTAAAAACCTTGAAAACGACGTAAAAGAAATGTTATATTCAGGTAGGAGATGACATTTATATGAGAACCTGTTCTGAAGAAAAGAAAAATAAAATTAAACAGACTATGGCAGAAACAAAGGAAAAAC
>JAKJGF010000352.1 GCA_022704525.1 Bacillota bacterium
CCGCCAGTGCCTCTGCTGTAGCAGCAACCCCACTTGTATGGGTAGCTGTAAAATGGCTTCTAAAATCTATAATCTGGCAGAAAAATTTAGCCAGACTTATGAGTTCTTTCATATTTAATTCAACATCAGGTAGATTTGATCTTGATGCAAGGATTGAGCCTATTGATGAAGATGCTGCATCAAGCCAGAAAAATTCTTTTTTAGTTAAATCCTTCAGTGCAAGAACCAGTTCAGGCATAAAAATTTCTCCACTATTAACCTTAATTTTATCATAAATTTCTTTTGTCATGGTGAGAATATTCTTCTGTTTTTGTATCAATACACTTATCCTATCAGCCAGATGTAAAATATGACAGCCTATGTTTATCTCTTCATCCCTTCTTCTGATTCCTTTACCACATTCCCAGGGAATATGGTGATAACGTACCAGTGGAGCAAGTTTAGAAAAGGGTGCGAAATTTTTGAGTAATAAATAACCTGTTTCAGCGTGTCTTTGAGGATTTTCCAACTCAAACTCAAGAGTAGAGAGCCTATCTTCAAGATAAAGAGCACCGCTGTCATGTAAAAGTCCTGCTAAAATCAGATTATTTTGTTCTTCAGAAGACAGGCCGATTTCGGAAGCTATACTGAAGGAAATATAAGCTACCTGTTTATGATGATCCACTAAAGAAGAATTAATCATATCCATAGCTTCAGAAAAACACATTATTATATTAAATAATGGGATATGCAGTTCTTTTATCATAATTAAGCTTTCAGCAATCAGCAATGAGTTTTTAATGAAATTACATAATCAAAATTCGCAAATTTTAGTTATTAGCTCATATAAATTTTACTTTTTGCTATAATTATATAGAAATTCTTTAAATAATTTATAAATCCTCCAGAATAATTTAAGAGTACAGGAATTTTCATTTTTGACCAGAATTTTCTGGATACCAGGATTATCAAAAGCTCATAGCTGATAAAAATAATTTGACAAATTGTATAATTATGTGATAAGTTTACTTGAATTCAGAACTAATTTATTATCTGAGGAATATTATGAACGATAGTAACATCTGCTTGATCTATAATCCTATTGCCGGTATTTCCATGCGTGGAATTACTAAATTGCAACCAGTTGAAGATATTATAGAGGTTTTTTCTGAAAAAAAAATTTCTATTACTATTAAAACTACAACTCAGGCATCTCATGCTACCCGTCTGGCAGAAGAATCAGTTCGACAGGGATATACTCACATAGTTGCCTGTGGTGGAGATGGAACCATAAATGAAGTAGTTAATGGTATAGTAGGCAGAAAAGTAGCCCTCGGAATTATTCCTTTAGGTACAGAAAATATACTTGCCAAATCCATGAATGTACCATTGGATACAAAGCAGGCCTGCCGGCACTTTTTAGAAGCCCCTGAAAATATCTGGGATGTAGGTGTTGCCAATGGAAGACACTTTTTAATTATGTCAGGAATTGGTCTGGACGCAAGAGTAGTATACGAGATGGAGCCCAAACTAAAAAAAGCCATGGGTAGTCTGGGATTTATCCTAAAAGGTGCTCAGGTTCTTTTCTGGGAAAATGAAAGAAAAAGCACCAAAGCAAAAATTCGCTTTCTGGATAAAAATCTTACTTTCGAAACACCTTTCTGGCTTATAGTAGTGGGAAATCTTGCTTATTATGGTGGCAGGTTAAAGCTGGCTTTAAAAGCTGATCCTTCTGATGGTAAACTCGATGTAATTGTATTTCCTTTTTCTAATGATACAGTTGATATTGCTACAAGAGTAATAGAAGTTTTTACGGAAACGCATCTCGAATGGGGTGATCTTCCCTATTATACATCAACGGAATTTGAAATTATTACTGAACCCGAAGTTTATTGCCAGATAGATGGAGAACTTCTTGGGAAAACACCTGTTCATTACTCAATTAAGCCTCTTTCAATAAGAGTAAAGTTTTAGCAGGACGAACCTCATGTTTGCCTCAATCATGCCTATTTTAAATGGAACGTACGGCTACGAAGAGAGTTTACTTTTATTTCATTTTTTAAAAATGGAAATTTCAAAAAAGGTTTTTTACCTGAAGGAGTTACTCTGTACCAGACTTCCTGGATATTAGATATGGTGTAGACCCAGTATCCGTCAGGAGATAATATATCTGTAGCGCCATGTATATCTGCTTTTATTTTTAATATATTATCTGTCTCTTTCCCATTCAATGTGGAAGGTTGAAATGTTATTGAAATAGCCGGTTGTTTTGTTAAAGGTAAGTTAAAACCAAGTCTTTTTTTATTTTTATCTATTTTATAATTTTGCCAGGTATAAATAGTTTTATCATTACCATCGGTAGATAATATTGCTTTTAATTTAACATCTACTGAATATAATTTACCCTGCTCCGGTACCTTTATAGAAAAAGATGGTACAGGGAAAGATTTTATTCCAAGTATATTGTCTCCATATCTTATAATAACTATTATAGTACCACCGGGATAAAAAGTTAATGAAGGAAATTTACCAAGAACCGGGACATAACCGGCACAATAGTAGCCGTCATTAATTTCTTTCATAATTACTCCTCCCTCAAGTGTGTCTTTTAATATTTGTGATATGGGAGGATCCTTAGAATTTTTCAATGAGAAAATTTTTACTGATGCACCTTTTAATGGCTTATTATTAAGAAGTATTACCAATTCAGAATAGTCTTCTCCTTTATCTCTGGGTGTACCTGAAGGATGAATATAACCATAATGGGTACAACCTATATTTACCAGCAGATCTTTTGAAGAGATTATATGAGGAGGTTCCAGATTATTATCTTCCGCAGTTGTAATTAAAGGTGTTGGAGTAACCTGTGGCAATTGAGATTGCTCTTTAAATAAAGTTACAACTCCTGTCAAATCAAATTCTTCTTTTATTATTTTACCATAAAGAACTGGTTTTACCTCTATAATTTCTTTTATTACATTCTGAGGAATTATCTCAGAAGATGGAGGAATATAGAAAAAATTAAGTTCTCCTTTTTCATCAGGTGATATTATACTCCATCCTTCTGCATTAACTGCTGGATTTATAGTTCCATATGACTCAGGATTTAATCTGACAGCAATTTTTATATTATCACTTATATAGTCTCTTATATCTTCTCCTTCTTTATTTAAAAGATCAGATACCCTGCAGTTTATATGTTCATCAGATGGAAGGGTAAGCTCATTTTTTTCTAATGTCAGAGTTCCTCTCAGGGGTAATTCTTTATTTTCTATTATATTTGTAAGAGGTGAGAATTTCATTTCCAAATCGGTAAGAGAGTTAAAGAGAAATATATCAAATTTTTCCCCCACACCACGAAGATAAGAATTTTCAAAGACTGCATAAGCTTTTCCTGT
>JAKJGF010000353.1 GCA_022704525.1 Bacillota bacterium
CCTTCCTGTTCATAGGAGATTCTTCTGGATTAGATTTTCCCTGGGCTATACACTTATTTAGAAAAATAGTACTATCCCCGGAAAAATTTAAACTTAAGGTAAAAGAAAACACCAGGATTAATAGTAATGTAATTGGTATTAAATTGTTTTTATTTTGCACATCGGTCTCCTTTCAAAATATATTTAAATATTGGGTGGGCTTGTTATCCATATAGCTTCCACCTCTGATGCCCCTGCATTTTTCATACTATAAGCAAGAGAACCGTCTAAGTGTATACTGTCTCCACGTTCAAGTATGTACTTTGTATTACCAAAATTCAATTCTAATTTACCTGATAGTATTATCCCAAATTCTTCACCATCAGGATTATAACAATTTTGTAATGAACTATTACCTGTTTTAAATTTCATATACACAGGTTGTATTTTCTTATCTGTTACCCGTCTTGATAGCAATTCGAGATATATTCCTTTTTTACCTGAAGGAAGAAGCCTTCTGTTATCCTTACGGGTAATACTGATTTCCTTTACAACTGTATCTTCAAAAAAGTCAACTATATTTACATCTAAAGCCCTGGCTATTTTTTCAAGGCTGGCTATGGAAGGAGAAATTTTACTATTTTCAACCTGAGAAAGGAGGCTATTAGAAAGGCCTGTTCTCCTGGAAAGCTGTCTTAAAGAAATGTCCTGATTTTTTCTCAGTTCTTTTATTTTTCTCCCTACATCTTCCATAAGGTTATCTACTTCCTTATAGATCAGTCCTTTTTCTGCTATAATTTTCTCAATAGTATTCCTGATATCATCTATTTTAAAAGGTTTCTGTATATAATCATAGGCCCCAAGTTTTAAAGTATCAACAGCACTTTCTAAAGATGGACATCCCGTAAGAATGAGTATAGTTAAATCACTATCAATAATTTTTATTTCTTTAAATACATCGGTACCATCCATGTCAGGTAATTTTAAATCGAGGATAACTATATGGTATATATTTTCTTGCACCTTACGTATTGCCTCTAAACCACAGGATGCAATGTCTGTTGAATAACCTTCATTTAACAGAAGATCTTCCATGAAAGTACTTACATCTGTATCATCTTCGACAAGTAAGATTTTTATGGAATCTCTTGGAGTAATTCTCTTCACCCCCTGTGACTGTTATTAAAATCGTATATTAAGGGCTTTTAACCTGATAATTATAACATATTTATTAGATTTATTCCATACTTTTTAGTATTATAGTTAGTTTCATAACAATCCGTAATTAATAAACTCGTAAAACGTGAAGCGTAAAGTGTGATGCGTAGTTATAATAATCTATTACGCATTACGAATTATTTAAATTCTATTAAGTTATGAAATACACTATAATTTATTATCTGTATTAAACTTTTATATTCTCGTATTTTTAAATTTCCTCTACTTCTCTCATATTAGCAATATAAAAATATCTCAAATTTTCTAATTTTTCTTTCAGAGTAACAAACACTGGTTCTGGCAGATCTTGTGCTATCTGCAGTGCTTCCTCTAAATAAGTAGTATACAACCCGGTCTTATTTATATTTTTATTGATAGACATAGGATTTGTAATCTTTAAAGCATCTTTTAAAGAAAAGGACGGTTCCTGTCTTTTGAAATTTTTATGATGCCAGTCGCCGGTCAGGAGATTGAATTCATATAAATTCAACAGACCTTCTCCGTATTTTGTTATAAATTCTATTGCATTGATTATAAAATTCAGTTCTGTTTTGTCAAGGGTATAATGCAGGTTAATTCTTGCCCACCCCGGTTTCATACCTCCGTAACCTTTCTGTATTACTTTACGGTACTTGTTGGAGACTTCAAGATTGATATTCAGTAAATGATGACCATAGGGGCCTGCACAGGAACAACCTGCCCTGCACTGTATTCCGAATAGATCATTAAGGAGTCTTGAGATATATTTGGGATGAAAATATCTGTCCCTGTGTTTTATATTATAAGAAACTATGGCTATTCTATTTTTAATATCTCCTGGACCCAGAATTTCTATAAAAGGATTGTTTCCCAGTTTCTCATAAAAATATTGAAGATTATACTCTTCTCTTTCTCTGATACAATCAGTTCCTATATAATCTTTCACCTGCAGGGCAAGAGCAGTTTTAAAAATTTGTATAATTCCGGGTGTTCCGGGTTTTTCTCGTTCTTCAATGGTATTTATGAAATCATGATTATCTTCGTTTACATAGGTAACAGTGCCACCTCCTCCAAAGGTAGGGGGTAGAGAAGAGTCATATATTTTATCATGAAAAATAATAACACCACTTGCTCCAGGTCCTCCAAGGAATTTATGAGGTGATAAGAAAATACCATCAAAATATGATTCTTTATCTTTATTTACATTTATTGGTATATAAGGTGCGCAGGCGGCAAAATCAAAAAAAATGAGACTCTTATGTTCGTGTGCTATTCTTGCTACTTTATATACATCTGTTTTAATTCCGGTAACATTTGAAGCGGCAGAAAGGGAGGCTATTTTAAAACGTCCTTCCCATCGGGGATCTGTAAGTTTGTTTATAAAATCCTCAAGTGATAGCTCACCTTTATCATTTAATCTTAAAGGGATAACATCACAGAAACCCTCTCTCCAGGAAACCAGATTGGAATGATGTTCATAAGGGCCTACAAAAATGACAGGCTTTTTTATATTGCATTTTTTAATACAATCATTTAGATCCGGGAAATTTTTTTTGAAACCCGGTGGTATATATATACCCAGTATTTCCATTAATTTTTTAATGGCCCCTGTTGTGCCGGTTCCTGTAAATATAACATGATATTCAGCACCTGCGTGGAGAGCATTTTTTATTATTTTCTCTGCTTCCTGAATCCTTCTGGTAGTTATCCAGCCTGTCTCATCATCTTCTGTATGGGTATTGGCATAGTCTTTTTCTAACTCTAAGAGGTACTTTTCTAAAAAGAGCAGATTTCTTCCTGATGCCGTGTAGTCTAAATATAGCATCAGTCTTTTTCCAAAGGGCGTTTCTATAAAATTATCTGAACCTATGATCTGGGATCTGATATATTCAAGCTGTTTGGTCATAATAAGTTCCTTTCACGATTCCAATTCCACTTTATATCTGAAGAGAAAATAATTCAAATTTATTTGTTCTTAAATTATAACACAGAAAGAGAGCAAGTTGAAGTGAAATTTAGATACAAAAAATATAGTTTATTTCATAATGATTCCGGTGGAATAAATATAGTACCGCAACAGGTAAAAAAGTATCCAAAAAACATATACACCTGTCCCTGTCCGGGCTCTGGAGCAAAAGATATGCCGTCAAAGGAGAAAGTTATAACTTAAATAAATACAAAACTGTATATTCT
>JAKJGF010000122.1 GCA_022704525.1 Bacillota bacterium
ATAGATCGGTATCAGAATTTCCTTCTCCGCAGTTACTACAAAACATGGACATTGATTGGCTTCTCCACTTTGAGTTTATATTGTTTTATAAATTGATTTTTCGCTATGAATAGTAAATATTCCTTCAAACTTAACCCGGTTTGATTTGCAAAATGCGAAACTTCTGCTATAATATAGTTGATTTTACATAATTTTCTATAATAAGTCTTTATACGTAATGGGTTATATTGCTGTTCATTGCACTTTAAGCCTGACGCATTGCGAGTCTATTAATAATGTTAAAAGATAAATACAAATCAGTCTTTCCATATATATTTATTTTTATCTTTGTTATAAGTATATATTATCCTGTATTTATAGAAGGTTATATAACTACAAGCGATAACCCTCTTCACCTTTATAAAACATATTTTCTTATAGAGCATATTATACCTGAACAAAAATGGATTAACGGGTGGTGTTCTTGGGATTGTGCCGGATATGATATTTTTTCAGGATATCCTCCTCTGATATATTTTCTTATTGCCATAGTTCATTATATTTCCGGTATTTCTATTGAAATTTCTTATAAAATAGTTTTTATTTTGATATATTTTCTGACAGGCTCTGGTATTTATTACTGTTTAAAGGACAGGGGTAACAGGCTTCTAGCATTTATGAGTTCTATTATTTTTTTATTGTGTCCTTTATTTTATTCTATGCATGTCTATGGTTTTCTGGGTTATATTTTTTCAGTGGCTCTTTTTATGTTTTTATTTCGCTCCATAGAGGATTTTCATAAAGATATGACCTGGTTTAACCTCTTGAAATCAGCACTTTTATTATCGGCAATAATGTCCTGTCATATGCTTTCATTATCAGCTTCATTCATATTTTTATTATCATCTTTAATAGTAAAACTTTTAACAGATAAGAAGAAAAAGGATGTATTATTAAAATATCTTGCTATAGGATTAATTGCCATTTTTATCAATCTTTATTATTTTACAAATCTTATAAATACATATCTTATATTTGCTTCTTTTAAAACAATTGGATCACCACCGGAATATGGTACATATCCCATTAGTTATTTACTGTGGGAGGTGTTGAATTTCAAATTTACCTGGCAGAATAACACAGATTTTCTGGTAAATCTTTATAATAATTTAACTCCTCTTTTATTTTTTTTAGTAGATTTACTCGGTATTATGGGAATTATTTATTATATTAAATATGATATAAAAAAAGATTATAACTCATTTCGAACTGTACTTATTATTTTTTCCACAGGTATAATTTTTTTGCACTCTCTCTGTTATCTTCCGAAAAATCTTCAGATATTATTTTTAAAACAGGAGTTTTTATCGGCAAGAATGATGGTTTTTGTCTTATTTGTTATACTCTACTTTTTATCAGATATTTTTAATAAGATAAAGAGAAGTAATTTAAGGAAAGGCCTTTATATTTTACTTATTATTCTTACGGTTTTTGAAGTGTTTAAAAAGATTTATGTTGCTGAAAACAGTCTTTCTATGTTTAATAAGATTCCTGCAAGTCAAAATTTAGAACATCTATGGACCTGGATAGGAGAAAATATCAATAAAAGTGAAGGACCTGTTGTATACCAGGATACTTATTTCAGTGGTAAACCTGAAGATCCTTTCTTTTTTTCCCATATTATGACCCTTTCGGCCAAGAAGACAGGTATTCCTCAGTTTATAAGTCTTCATGCATCTGAAAGCCCCTGTACTATGGCAAGACAGGTTTTTATGGAGAATAATTGTATTTTTGGAATACCGGTTGATATGATGAAGGATGGCCAGTTATATAAATTTATGAATCTTGTTAATGCCCGTTATATAGTCTCCTGTGAAGAGAAACTTCAGAGTAAACTGTCCGATTCTGATCTGTTTATATTAATAAAATCGTATCCTCCCTTTACTATTTTTGTTCTGAAGAATAAGGAACAAATTAAATTGTATGAATTCAGTGTCTCCGGGACAGAGTGTGAAATTACGGAATTGAAAGATAATCATATGGTTTTTAATATAAAAAATCCTGTATCTGATAATTTGATGTTACTCAAAATTACCTGGCATCCTTACTGGAAAGCATTTATTAATAAAAAAGAGGTCTTTATCAGCAGAAGTCAGTTCGGTATGATGGAGATAACTCTTCCTGAAAAAGGAAATATACAGATTGAACTCAGATATAATTCTTTTAATCCTCTGACGGTTTTTATAAGCTTGTTTTTCTTGTTATTCTCTATAGCAGGCTTTATTTATTTCTATGTAAGATTATTGAAAGAAAGGCATGATCCAGCATTGACTGAAAAATCTCCTTTTACAAAATAAAAAAGAGGAAAAGAGAAAAAATTCTTATACACTATCACCTGAGGGCTAAAGCTATAGGGACTACAGATATTTTTTTGTGTTTAAAGGATTTTTTTTCAATATGCAGAAATAAAAAATTATACCAAATTTTTTAAAAGATAGGAAGTGTTTATTTGAAAGAAATTAACTTATTCACTATTATTTCAGTATTTACCCTGATCTCGCTTTTTTTCTTTACTGGTTGCGGTGATGATGGAAGGACAACCTTTACTGACATAATTGGCCCTGAAGATCCGCAGATAACCGGCCCTGAAGGCCCTGATATGGTATTAATACACTCAGGGGCTTTTCTGATGGGAGATATTCAGGGTGTCGGACTGTCACGTGAACGTCCTGTTCATAAAGTAACTCTAACAAAGGATTTCTATATGAGTAAATATGAGGTTACGAACGGAGAGTATGTGAGATTTTTAAATGCTCAGAGCAAAATTGAGGAGAACTGGATTCACATTAAAAATGATGAATGGTGCGGTTTAACTGGAAATAAATCGAATCCATCAGGTATTCAGGTAAAGAAGAATCCTGAAGATTATACAAATCGTCCTGTAGTATATGTATCCTGGTATGGCGCTGCAGCATACTGCAAGTGGTTATCAAAGGAGGAAGGATATGATTACGGCACAGGGAAGGGCTATCGTCTGCCTACTGAAGCAGAATGGGAATATGCCTGTCGTGGAGGAACTGCAACATCTTATTACTGGGGTAATGAGCTTGATGCTACAATAGGAACAGGTAAGTGCTGGTATGATTATTATAATTCGGGTACCTGTAATACTAAAAATCATACAAATGTCGGTTATGGAGGAAGCCATCCTTATGGTTTATATGATATGAGCGGAAATGTTTCGGAATGGTGCAGCGATTGTTATGACGAAAATTATTATTCTAATCCTGGCGCAGGCGGTCCTGATCCAACTGGTCCCAGTCCTAAGGAAGACTCTTACTATATCTTACGCGGCGGCAGCTGGTACAGCTACAGCAGCGGCTGCCGATCGGCTTTCCGCAACTACCTCTATCCCGACTCCCGAGGAAATTACTGCGGTTTTCGTGTCGTCAGGAGTGTTCCTTAATTATACTTGTTATCCTTTTTACGATTTCCTGATACCCTTTCGTATAAATTTTCATATTGAGCAACAATATCATCTGTATGGAATTTTTCTCTGGCACGTTTATGGGCGGATTTACGCATCTGTTTATATAATTCTTTATTTTTGAGTATTTCCAGGGCATATTGTCCCATGGCTTCAGTATCACCAGCAGGAACTAAAAAACCGGTTACTCCGTTTTCTACTACCTCTGGAATACCTCCTACATTATTCGCCACTACAGGAACTCCTGCTGCCATGGCCTCCAGGATTACAAGGCCGAAGCTTTCAGTCTGAGATGGCAGTAAAAGAAGATCTGCCATATTAATAATAGGAACAATATTCTTTATTACTCCCAGGAAATAGACATCATTTTTCATACCAAGTTGTTTTACAAGATCAATTGCTTTACTTTTGTCAGGTCCGTCGCCTACCATAACAAGTATGGCAGGTATCTCTTTCCAGATATGATAAAAACTTTTAATTACATCTTCTACTCTTTTTACGGGGCGAAAGTTTGAGATGTGTATTACTAAAGAATGATCTCCCCGGCAGAAAGAAGCAAGACAGCGCGGAACTGGTGTTATCTGTTCTGGTATATCAAAGAAATTATATATGACTTCAATCTTATGATAATCTATATGGAAATGATGGCATACCTCTTTTTGTAAAAATTTTGATACTGCCGTTACTGCATCAGAATGTTCTATTGCATAGGTCGTTATGGGTTTAAAGGATGCATTATTTCCCACAAGTGTTATATCAGTACCATGAAGGGTTGTTATTACTTTAAGATCCCGTTCTTTTTTAAGAATATCCCTTGCCAGAATTGCAGCTATTGAATGAGGAATAGCATAATGGACATGCATAATGGATATATTTTTTTCGCTTACTACTTCTACCATTTTACTCGCCAGGGCAAGGGTATAGGGAAAATATTTCATCAATGGATACTGTTCTACTGTTACTTCATAATATGATATACTGTCATTAAGTTCATCAAGGCGGAAAGGGAGATCATAACTGATCATAGAGACGTCATGTCCTCTTCTTCCGAGAGCTTTTGCAAGTTCTGTTGCAACAACTCCGCTTCCTCCATGAGTAGGATAACAGTTAATTCCGATGTTCATTTTTATCATCTCCTTATAAAGATAAAAAACTTAATTTTGTAACATCTTTTACCTCCATATATCCTTTCAAAAGGAAAGGTTCTCCGTATTTTTTACCTATGAGAGATCCATAGTGTTTATTTCTGCTTAAAATCTTCCATTGATGTTCCTTACTGGTAAGTCTTGTCTGAGGGTAAGATGGATCCTTCGATTTGACCTGTGTTTCATAGGCATATATGGATCTTATCTTCTGTTTAAATTGATCTGTAATATCAACTATAAAGGTAGGTTTAAACTCTACCCATCCGATATAGTAGAGTATCTTTGCAACACGATGATGCTCCTGACCTGTATCAATTCTCGAAAGTCCTGCAAGAAAGGTGGATTCATAAACTAAATGCGATGTGTTGTAATGATCAGGATGACGATCCTTATAATAGTGAACCATTATAAGATCCGGTTTGTACTTACGTATGACCTGAATAACTTTGAATTTATTCTCTTTGGAAGAAGAAATAAAACCGTCTTCTAAAGACAGATTTTCTCTGGCGTCTATTCCCATAATCTTGCTTGCTACGGCACATTCCTTTTTCCGTGTTTCTATTGTTCCTCTGGTACCTAGCTCACCTTCTGTCATATCACAGCAGATTACACGATGGCCCTGCTGTTTTAATTTGATGAGAGTCCCTCCACAGGTCATTTCAAGATCATCCGGATGGGCTCCAAAAGCCATAATAGTTTTTGAATTCATAATATTCCTCCTGGATTAAGAAAATATTTATCAATTAAGATATATTTCACTTTATAGTGCCATATTCCTTCAATTATTCTGGTATCTATATCCGGGTTTTGGAATTAAATATTACTTGACTATATGTCATATGCCTTTTTTTACTGCTCAGGTCATTAAATAAAGAACTATTTGTCAGAGATAGTAAATCCCTGTTTTTAACAGGTTTTTTTAATTGTAATACTATGTGAATATTTTCTTCCTGCTGCAAGATGGACCTATTATTATATACAATGGATAGTTCCCTTATTTATTATAATAACCGGATATAATATAATCGAAAGTAAGTTTCTTCTTTTTTTTATTGCGGGATTATTTTTAAGTATTGATGCATTATCCTGGTTACCATTCCATTTGAGTTCAAGTGAGATAATAATATTTCTTTCTTTATTTTTGTTACTGAAATATCCTGAAATAGAAAAATCAGAGTTTACTCTGTCTTCATAATAAAATAGTGACTGAAATTCATAAAATTCGAATTATTCAGAAGGGTTTCTATAAATTCATCAATACCATAGTAATTAAGAAAACAGGGAAGAGGGAAGATCCTTTCCTGGAGTTTTCCGAAAGGAAGGAGAGAATTTTTAAGGTCTCTCAAATGTTTACGTGAATATCCCTTTTTTGACATTATTGCTTTAATGGTTTTATCTTCCAGTTTTTTTAATGTATTAAGGGTTAAATTTAGAGTCTGTTCATTTGTTTTTACAAGATTAGGATCTATTTTATGTAAATGATTTGAGAGTTTTTCTATTTCCATACTTATTTTTTCTTTTGCCTCTGAAAAAAGCTTTCTTTCCTCCTTCGGGCTGAGTCTTTCAAAAAAATCTTCTAAATTTTTAGTAAATATATCTTCAGGATTTATTTTATATTTTTGCATAATATCCAGTTCTTTTTTAAAGGTAAAAGTATAGCTCTGTCTTGGTATAAGGAGGGGTTGAGAAATAGAAAAATACTCGTAAATATTTTTTAATTGGGCCTGATAGAAAAGCTCACTGCTGCCCACTGCACTCACTGCATTTGGGAGTATATAATCTGCCACTACAGGACGGAGCAGTACGTCAGGAGAAAATTGTTCCGGGTTATTTTCTGCTGTTTTTATATAATTTTTCGGATTCTGGATTTTAATACGATGGAGATTTTCATCATATGTAAAAAGATTTAGATTATTTGAAGAAATAGCAGGTGAGTAGCCAGATTTCAAAAGTTTATTATTCGTATCCTCTAAAATATTATTAAGTTCAGGGATGTGTCTTAGTATCTGTGTAAATATCTCTCCTGCAAGGGGCCGAAGAAGTTGTGGTTCTATTATAAGAAGACCATATTTCCCAAAAAGGTTACTCCAGAATTTTGCAATCCATGAGGAATAATTTTCATCTGGAAAATCATACAGTAATCTGGAGATAGATTCTTTATATTCCGAAGATGGAAGTTTTGTAAGATAAGTATCGATAGCACTGGTTATTTCCTCTGTAATGGGAAGGGAATAGATACTTCTTCCTTTATCTTTCCAGTTAAATTTTATTTTTCCTACTTCTCCATCGGATTGAATATAATTCACGTAGTTTATCTCTTCAAAATCGTGGTCCTCTGATGCCAGCCAGAAGACAGGAACAAAAAAGTAGTCCTGAAATTCTTTACTCAATTTTTTCGTAATATTTATAACTGTAGCGATTTTATAGGCAGTATATACAGGGCCTCCAATAAAACCTGCCTGCTGTCCTGTTATTACAGTAAAAACATTTTCCCGGGACAATAGTTCCGCATTTTCTTTTGCCTCTTTTGGTGCCTGAAGGAACTGATTGTAATCCAGAATAATTTTTGAGAGCTTATCTCTCTGGTAAATATTATTTTTTACTCTCAGAATTTTTTCGAAATCGCCGGGAATATATGAAAAAAAGTTTAATGCCTCCGGTCTGCCAGAAATATAATTCAGAAAATATTTGTTCTGTCCTGGTAATGTATTATAACTTAAATTTATAATCATAAAAATATATTCACTTTACAGATCAAAGTTCCTTCTTTTTATGTTTCATATGTCGCTAAATATATTTTTTTACATTTTATCTTCCCTATAAGTTGACCTTTCCTCCTTCAGCAAGTATAATTTATTTGTTCAGAATTTTATAAAAAGGATAAACATTATGAGTGAAGTTAGGAAATTATTAAGTGATTTAAAAAGCCAGAATGATAATATAAGATTAAATGCTGTAAGAGCTCTTGTTAAGTATGGCGAGTCTGAGATTGTTGACCATGTAGTATTATTACTTTCAGATTATAATCCTGATATCCGTACAGAAGCAGCATTAACTCTCAGTAAAATAGGAAATGAAAGAGCACTTCAGCCACTTATTAAACTCCTTTCAGATCCTAATAAGGATGCCAGATGTGCAGCAGCAAGAGCTCTGGGTAAGATTGGAGATTATAGAGCTATTTCTCATTTGAGAACACTTATAAGACTTGATCATATTGATGAAGTTAAAAAAGTTGCTGTAAATGCACTATCTGATATAGATAAAGCAATAGAACCAATGCTTGATAAAATAGGTCAGGAACTGGGCAGTCCTCATATAGAAGATAGACAGAGAGCAGTTAAGTTTTTGACTATTATCGGGACAAAAGATGCAGCAGCATTATTACTCAAAGCTCTGGCTAATAAAGATAATCAGATTCAAGAGGCCCTTCTTGAAGCTCTGGATAAGTTAAAATTTCTTGGCCCTGAGATTTTTATTAAGGGTCTTACAGATGAAAATGTACAGGTAAGAATAGCCTGTGTGGAATTTCTGGGCCAGATAAAAAGTCAGGAATCTATAGAACATCTTATAGATCTTCTGGACGTGGAAACCAGAATGGATGTTAAGAAGAGTATTGCCACGGCATTTGGAACGATGGGGGCAGAAGATGCTCTTTATAATTTGAGAAATATGCTTGACAAATCTCAACCGGATTTAAACAATACAGTTATAAATTCTATAAATCAGATTGGGGGAAATCAGGCTATTGAGTTCCTTATAAGAATTTTCCTGGAAGAAGAAGGTAATAGTGTAGAACTTGCAGAGAAGAGTTTACTAACACAGGGTTATAAGATAATCCCTCTTTTAATAGAAGAGTTTTCAATACAGAAAGATAAAAAACGTAATGCTATAAAGAAAATAATTAAACAGGTAGGAGAAGAGGGAGTTGATTATTTTCTTCAACTTCTCAGCAGTGATGAAGTACAGAAGAGGAAAATAGCAGTTGAATTTCTGGGCGAACTGGAATCGAAAATTTCTATAGATGCTCTTACAGAGATTTCAGAAAATGATAGTGATAAGGCAGTAAAATCTGCAGCAGCAAAAGTTCTGTCCAGACTCAGGAAAAAATTTAAATCTTCTTCAGGCCCTACATTTCTTCCCAGTGAAAGTTTACTTCACAGGGTTTCTACTTTCTTTTCTGAGCAGATAGAAAAGATCAGGGTAAAGGGACCTGATATAGGTTCTTTATTCAGAGCAGATAAATTGAGATGTCATAACTGTGGCGGAATTATTTCCCGTAAAGCCTCATCTGCAGAGACTGGTTCTGGAATGCAGTTAGAAGTTCTCCGTTTTGGCAAATGCCCTCTCTGTGATAAAATTTTCTGTAAAAGTTGTTGTGACGTGGTAGTAATAAGAGGTCTGACTACTGTTAAATGTCCCAACTGTAATGTTGAATTAATTGAGGTTTAAATTGTTGCAGAGACAGTTAAGGAACGGCCCCTACTGTTTTGCAGATTCAAATTTCTCTTTTTGTTCTT
The DNA here is from genome assembly GCA_022704525.1 of Bacillota bacterium. Taxonomy (GTDB): domain Bacteria; phylum Vulcanimicrobiota; class SpSt-956; order SpSt-956; family JAKJGF01; genus JAKJGF01. The sequence goes on from JAKJGF010000122.1 coordinate 9,129, forward strand.
TATAGTACTCCTTCTTTGGATCAAGCTGTATTGCTTTTTCTATAGATTCAATAGCTTTAGGATAATCTTTCTTTTTATAATACAATTCAGCCAGTGTATCTATATATACGGGATTATCAGGTTCAATATCTATGGCTTTCTGGACAAGTTTTATACCTTCATCCAGATTAATTTCATTCTGGGCATAAAACCATGCTACATTATTATATGGAGCTGGATTTTTCGGATCTGCTTCTATGGATTTCTGTAGATGTAAAAAGGCCATATCAAGTTTTCCTGCTTCGAAATATGTAAGACCAAGATTATTATATATTCTGTAGATATTTATACGGGATGTATCAGAACCTTCAAAACAGATTTTAAGTGCTGTACTTAATTCTTTAATAGCTTTATCATATTCTTTATTCTGGTAATAACATGTACCCAGGTTACAATAAGCCCATGCATAGTCAGGATCAATTTCAATAGCTTTTTTACAACAGCTTATGGCTAAATCTATCTTTTCCAGTTTGTAATAAGCTCTGCTCAGATTATTATATGCTGCAACACAGCTGGAATTAAGTCTCAGAGCCCTTTTGCAGTGATTCATACCTGTATTATAAAATCTTTTTTCTATATAAATTAATCCTAAATTAGCTTCTATACAGCAGTTATCAGGGGATAATTCCCAGGCTTTCTGAAAATATTCTAAAGATTTATTTATCTGATTTTTATCAAGATAGATCCATCCTAATTCTTCATAAGCCATAGAAAAGGAGGGTTTACTTTTCAATAATTTATTGAATAAAATTATGGAATTATCGTAATCTTTTATTTTTCTGTAACATTTTCCAAGTTCTATATAGGCTTCTATAAAATCAGGGTTTTTATTAATTATTTCATTGTATACGGCAATTGCTCCAACCATATCTGATTGTTCCAGTTCAAGTGCTTCTTCATATTCTTCCAATATCTTATCTGTTTCAGCAAAACAATAAATAAAAGATAATAAAAATAATATCAAAAAAAATAAGACTCTTTTAAACATTATGCTCCCCTCTGTCCTGAAAATTTTCCCAGGGCAATTCATTGCCCTGTTATAAAGAGATTCCTTCTTTTGTAAGATATTCCTCTATTTTATTGTTAATATCACTTATATCCTCACCATCGCGGAATTTATCAGCCAGAACACATCCTAAACTTACAAGATTATTTGCTTTATGACAGATATTAAGACCCTTTTCCAGATGATAAGTTTCTCCATCTTCAAAAAATTTTTCAATTTCTTCAATTGTTTCCAGAAATTTAAGGTGTCCCACTTCTGTCAGATCTGCAGACCTTTGTAGAATATCCCGACAATCTGATGCAGCAGGTGCTTCTATCTTTTTTCTTATTCTGGGAAGTGAAGAATAGAGATAACCCTTTGAACCTTTTTCTATGACTGAAAGACTTTCTCGTAAATCTTTTTCATCCATATTTCCAGAGAGAAGTTCTTCAACTGTTTTAACAAGACGCAAAAAATTTCCTGTCTCGTAGTGGCAGGAAAAATCAAACTTCTTGGACCTGACTCCAAAAGGGTCTCCCTTTGAACCAACTTCTTTAATATCTATTTCTCCTCTTTTATCATCAAGAGGTACTATTAATCTGGCATTACAGAGATTGCATATTCTGGATCCCTGAGGATTATCGTTACCACATTTAAAACATTTCATTCAATTATTACTCCGAATAAATCTCTTATTTGCCTCCTGTTATTCCGCCGGCTCCGCTACCTCCGTCTTTTGATATCTCACCGGCTATACCCTGACCAAATCCGGTTCCGCTTCCGCTGCCAACACCACCGGCACCACTGGCTCCGCCAACTCCGCCAACTCCGCCAGCACCACCGGCTCCGCCGCCTCCGCCGCCTGCCATAATATCACCTCCTGAGAAAAAATCATTTTATCTATATATAATATACCGTATTTTAGAGAAAAGTAAAGATCTTAGAGTATTTCTAATAAAAAAATTCTCTTTTACAATATTATTCAATTTAAAATCTTTTTGAATTCTATACAGTATTATGTATATCTTGATTTTTTTCTCTTTTTGTGATAAACTTGAAATATATCCATATAAACAGAAAGGATATTAAGCGAATTTGAACAGTCTACACAGGCGAATAATTCCCCTTCTTCTGTTTTTAATAATAAGTATAGTTATTTTTAGCGACTGTGGAGGAGAGAGCAATGTAAGAGTTTTTCCTTCAACCACTCCATATGTTGAGGTTATGTCAACAGTTACTCCTGTAATAACTCCCACATCATCAGAGGTAAGGACTCCCACTTCAGGAGCGGTGATGACACCAATACCTGTAATAGTAAATACATCGACCCCTGTAGCAGTAAAGACAGTCACTCCTGCTCCAGTAATAGTTCCAACCTCTGGCGGTCCCGGAATAATAGTAATAATAAACAAATTATAAAGATTATATATTATTGGAAATAAGTGAGGTGATAGAAATCTCTATTTCAGAAGCTAAAAACTCAGCAGCCAAGAAATGGTCAAAACCTCTGTTGATTGTGCTTGTAAGAGGAAGAATAGGAGAGAATGTGTTATTGAATTGTAAGACTCTGTCTCCGCCTTTGTCATCAACTTCACATAACACTTTCAGGAGTTGTGAGTTTTATGATGATACCCGTCAACTTTGTACATCTCAGGTATGTAATACGATAGTAAGTAGTTGAGACGTGAGATGTGAGAGGAGGTGAGACGGAGTTTATGGCGCAGGGGCAAACACAGGGGTTTGTCCTGGTTACGTGTCATCTGTAATATAAATTAAGCGTATAAAATATGGAAAGGAGGCAACAAAAGTTGCGAAATTATATATCAATATTCATAATAATAGTGTCTCTTTTCATAAGCGGTTGTGGTGGAGGAGGAGAGATAGTAAATCCTGCAGTTACTCCTGTAAGTAATATTACAGGAGGAGAAGCCGGAGTATATCTTGAGATACACTGGCCTGGCAAGTCTGAAGCAGGAAGCAGTGGAGAGATGGAAGGAAGCCTTATCCAGCCGAGTGTACATTATATAGTATTGAATCTTTATAATCTTGTAACGACTTCGAGACCCTCAGACTGGGTAGACAGAGTAATATCGAGACCGGTAGATCCGAATAGCCAGGTAAGCAGTTTATTTTTTCCGACACCTGAGAATAGTAGGATAATAGTAACGGCATCAGGTCATTCGGCAGCTGGAGATATACTGTGCCACCGTCTGACCCTGGTGGAAGTGGAGACTACAACTACGCTGGCATCTCTTGAGTTAGGTATAAGTATATATGACGGACCTGATGTAGATTCGGACCCGCCTGATTTATATCCGGACCCAATGAGCGGTTCAGTGGGAGATACGATACTGTGGGAGAATGAGTCTCACAGAAATTATACTATAGTAGTAAGCAACCCTTATGGGATAGAAATAGATCACTCAGGTTTACTTGCCCCACAGGATTCGTGGTCATTCAATGGATTCACTGAAGCCGGTGAATATGCGTATGAGTTAAAGAAGGAAGATGGGAATACGGTAGTGAAAGGTCGTATAAATATATCGGAATCTATCCCGCCATTGCTGGATATGGTATTGATAAAGGGCGGGACCTTTAAGATGGGAGACATAACAGGTTCAATAGTAGGAGAAGATGCATTGCCAGTACATCAGGTAACCCTGAGTAATTTTTATATGGATAAATATGAGATAACAAATGAGGAGTATGTGAGGTTTTTAAATGATCAGACAAGGGATGTGTCAGATTATGTGCAGGTAGACGGTACCAATCCTCCTATGGTACTTCCGTCTTGCGGTTTATATGGAGACACTGCGGATCCGGCGAATATAAGAGTAAAGACATCCGGGCTGGATTACAGTCGCCGTCCTGTAGTATATGTAACGTGGCGTGGAGCGGTAGCATACTGTAACTGGCTGAGCGGAAAACATGGATTAACTCCGTGTTATGACACAAGTTATAATCTTATATCAGGAGCAAATGGATATCGTCTTCCCACAGAGGCGGAGTGGGAATATGCGTGCCGAGCAGGGACAGAGACAGATTTCAACTGGGGAGAGAATTATACAGATCCTAATATGAGTCCTGGTTTAATAGATAATTACTGCTGGTACTGGCATAACAGCGGAGGATATAGTGCCGATCAGGGATGGGATGATGATGGGGTATATAAAAATCATCATATAGTGGGAGAAAAATTGCCCAATGCCTATGGATTGTATGATATGCATGGGAATGTATGGGAATGGTGTACTGATAGCTGGGATCTTTCAGGATATTCCTCTTCGCCGCAGATTAATCCTGTAGGTCTTGAGGGCACGTCCCGGATTTTACGTGGCGGCGGCTGGGACGTCCCTGCCTACCTCTGCCAGTCGGCCCGCCGCTACGACTGCGCCCCTGAAGGTTGCTACTGGGACCTGGGATTCCGCCCTGTGAGGTCAGACCAGTCAGGGAATGTGGATGTGATACTGATGAAGGAGTCTGAACCGGGATTTTCAGAATTAAAGGATTAACAGGATTCTGTAATAATTCTTAAGGAGGTTGATAGAAAGATGAGAAGATACCTGAGTTTTATCATAATAGCTTTATTTGTAATCCTTGCCGGCTGTGGCGGAGGGAATTCGATAACGGGAGTAAATTCAACTTCTTCTGACCCTCTTATTAATCCCGATCCTTCAGATGGGACAGGAACATTTATAGTAAGAGTGGAATGGCCGGAAGAGGTGATAAATGGAATTACTGCAGCAGAACTACCTAAGAGTATAACAAATATAAACATAAAGGTAAGAGAAGGTCCTTATTATAACGGAGAGAAGAATATATTTCCCCCCACTCAGGAAGCGATATTCACAGGGATTCCTTCAGGAGTTGCAAATGTGGAGGTAACTTGTACGGACAGTTCCGAGGAGGTATTATCATACAGGAAGGCAGAAGTGACGATATTACCGAATAAGACAGTAAGAAAGCTAATATATTTAGGGATAACGATAAAGGCCGAAGGAGCCTTAGATCCAAATGAACTGGAGATAAATGTTGGAGATATCCTTTACTGGTATAATACGGACAGTGAAAGTCATACCCTTTCATCACCTTTCTTCAGTCAAACCATACCGGACAGGAAAATTTGGAGTAAATTATTCAATCAGGGCGGGACATACAAATACAGATGTGACAGTCAGGAAGGGATTATATATGTAAGGGGAAATTCTGGGACAGCTATGCCCGATATGGTAAGTGTAAGAGGTGGGAAGCAGTTTGGTATGGAGAGCAGCAGTTCAAAGTATCGAGTAATCTTAAGTGATTACCGTATAGGGAGATATGAGGTAACAAACAGTGAATATGTTGAGTTTTTAAATGAAATGGGAAATCAGTCTGAGGGAGGAGTGACCTGGGTAAATATAGTAGATACTGGTCCCTACTGTGGCATAGAGAAAAAGGAAAACGGTCCATATACAGTAAAGAGCGGTTATGAGAATCGTCCTGTAGTGTATGTATCGTGGTATGGAGCAGTGGCGTACTGCAATTGGTTAAGCAGTAAATACGGTCTTACTCCATGTTATGGTCCTGCAGAAAACAGAGGATTGCCATCAGAGTGGCGAACCAGGAATGGATATAGATTACCCACTGAGGCGGAGTGGGAATATGCCTGTCGAGGAGGAGACCCGGCAGTTGCGAATTTCTACAGTAATTATTACTGGGGCAACTCTATGGATCCGAATAATTGCTGGTATAATGAAACTAATCATACCTTTGTGGGCTATGGAGGAAGACATCCTTTAGGGTTATATGATATGAGTGGTAATGTATGGGAATGGTGTAATGACTGGTATGGAGAATATCCGTCAGAAACCACCAGAGAAAATCCTACAGGGCCTCCAGAGGCGTCTACTATATTAGGAGCGGTTCGAATTATTCGTAGCGGCAGCTGGAGTGATAGTGATGATGATTGCTTAAAGTCTGCCAGTCGTAATTATAAATTATATTCATCCCGTGATAATAATATAGGTTTCCGCCTTGTCCAG
>JAKJGF010000354.1 GCA_022704525.1 Bacillota bacterium
TTAATTCTGATAAAAAATAACTATAATCTCTCTAAAGAAGAAAAAGATAGAAATGATTTTAAATACCTTTCAGATTATTCAGTTATGAGAGCTGTACTGGGTTCAACAGAAGGAGGCAAACATAAGGAATAAACATAATGTATAAGTTTAAAATCCTGACTTTACTGATATTATGTATATTTATTTCAGTTCTATCAGCGGAAACAAGAGGTGAACAAATCCTCAGACTTTCCAGTTCATTTATCGATGCTCCTTCAACCCCTCTTGTAATATACGGCGTGCCTTTTTCTATGTCAGTCATATATCAGAACAGTCTCATTTATGCTCCGGCAGAGGAGTATCTTAAAATGCTCGGTGTTAAAGCTTATCTTCAGAAGCTTCCTCATGAGCTTTTTATAAACGGCCAGAAGGCCCCTCTTTCCTTACTTGCCATAGGGCCTGATAGATATACGGCGCAGTATATATATTATTTAAGTGTTACAGACACATTAAATTATCTTGGAATATATTATAAGGTTTCAAATCAAAAAGGTCAGATAAGGATTACTGTTGATGAAATTCCGGCACAGACCATAGAGCCGGCTTCAGTAACAGGCCAGGTAATATATCCATATTTTGAAGGTGGTACTGTTAAAATTATAGCTTCCTATGTAAATTCTGCCCGTATACCAGAGACAAGTGAGATTACTTCAACATTCCTTCCTTCAGATGGTTATTATTCCTTTTTTGATATACCTCCCGGTGATTATATTATAGTGGCAAGCTGTTATTATAACCAGGAAGGGCCTGTTCTATTTGATGCTATAAGGAGACAGTGCTATCGGTGTATCACGACTTATACATTATCGTGGCAAGAAAAGTTGTCTTTGAAATCAGGTCAGAAAATTACTTTGAATTTTCCTGCAGAACAGGCATACCTTACCGCTGAAGATAGACTGATATATCTTGGAAGAGTCTATCCGATAACTAAATAAAATTTAACAAAATGTTAACATAATTATTTCTCTATGGTATTGCATTTTATTGGTATTTATTATATGTTTATCTTAGCTTGTTATATTATAGAGAGAAAGATATTAAAAAGGGGATGGCCTTATGAAAATAAATAGAACTGATTTTATAAAAAATGAATATATAAAAACAGATAAAGGTAAAAAATCGGAAGAAACAGCTGTTAAAGATTCTGTAATTTTATCTTCCGGAAATACAGAAATCCCCTTATTACCATCTTCTTCTCAGGAAATAAAAACCGGTAAATCTGTGCCAATGACCATTACCCTTGACATAGGTGGTAAAGAAACACAAAAAAAGATAATGGGTCAGAAAACAGATAAAGAATTAATTTTAAATATGAAACATACCAATGATATACATGGAAATATGCCCTTTGTTTCTACCCTAATAGAGCCTGATGAATTCTGGGTTGATGCAGGAGATGCCTTTCAGGGTTACAGATTTCACTCCATAATTTCCGGAGGCAGAGAAGAGAATGACCTTATGAATCTCAGGGATTGTGATCTTGCTACTACAGGAAATCATTTTTATGATTATAATGGCACCTGGGGTGGTAATTTTCTTATAGAGAAAGCTAATTTCCCTTATATTTCTGCAAATACTAAAGGACTTGCTCCCTATGCCATAGCAGAAGTGGAAGGAGTAAAACTTGCCTTTATCGGAGTCAGAACTACTGAGAAAAAAGACCTTATGGTAGATCCCAGCAAGACAAAGGATCTGGAAATTACAGATCCTGTAGAAGCCCTTGAAAAATCTGTTTCTGAAGTAAGAGCAAAGGGAGTTAAAAATATTATAGTTTTATCTCATCTGGGACTTGAACCAACACCTGCTCATCCGAATGTAGTAACAGATAAAGAGATTGCTAAAAAGATTCCCGGTATAGATCTGATTATAGGGGGACATACCCATACTCCCACTAAAGAAAAAGTAGAGGTAAATGGAACCAGAATAGTCCATGCCGGTATAGAGGGCAAAAGTGATGTAGCGACAGATGATCTGTATCTTGGTCAATTGAGTCTTAAGATTGATAGAAGTACCGGTAAGATTACATCTATAGATCATAAACTCATACAGGTAGATCGTTCAAAACCTGTAGATGAGGATGTAAAAGCTATAAGAAATAAATATCTTATGGAAGAAGATTTTATTGGCAGCCAAAAACTGGGTATTGCTAATACCTCTTTCACTCATAAAATAAAAACACCTGTAGATTCTGCCCTTGGTAATCTGGTTACAGATGCAATAAGAAAATCTACAGAAGCTGATGTGGCAGTTTTAGACAGTAACTTTTTTGCTACATCGAGGGAGGATCCCCCTCCGAGTGTTCTGTCGGAAGGTGAAATCACCATGAAAGGTCTTACGGAAACGAGTTTGTGGATGGGAAAGGCTTTAGATGCCTCAGTGGAAACCTGGAATGTTCCTGGAGAAACAATAAAAAAGCTGTTGGAAGATGGAGTTAATAAACTCTTGAGTTCAAAGAAGACAGAAGGTTTATACCAGGTTTCAGGTCTTACTATGAGATATGATACATCCAGACCGGAAGGTAATAGAGTAACTGAAATTTTTATTGGTGAAGAACCATTACTTCCTGATAAAAATTACAGGTTTACCACTTCTTATATTCAGGGCAACTGGAATCCATTATTTGCCGGAAGGGATGAAGCTTCTGTTGAAGATGGACTGAAAATAAGAAATATAGTAGCAGATAGTATAAGAGATAAAATACAGATTAATTCTGCTGAAGAGAAAAGAATTTGTCCTGCCTAAGTAAATCTCTTTTCCTTTTGTTTTTTGTTCCACTGCCATGTAGTAATTATTGGTACCAGAGCAACAATACCGGAGCAAAAAGCAAGGATTACAAGAAAAATCCCCACCGGTATAATTGGAGGTAGAGCCATACCTGCCTGTAAATTTTTCTGTAATAAAAGCTGAAAAATAGGATCCTAAAGAGTAATGTATGTACACCTGTCCCTGTCCGGGCTCTGGAGCAAAAGATATGCCGTCAAGGGAGAAAGTTATAACTTAAATAAATACAAAACTGTATATTCTGTAATAACAGATTTTATTGTAGCAGGATCATAGATTTTGCGTAAGAGCCCGGACAGGGACAGACCTGTGAGATGGATACTAACCTATCTGTTGCTGTACCAAATTATATCTTCACAGAATACAGAAAGAATAATTTATAAATTTTTTGATAATCCGGAAGGAATAATTTAAAAAATAGAGAATACCCCGCAATAAATTAAAAACTAGAAGATGCTTTTTTGATATTCTAGTTTTTCTGTTTTATTGAGAGGGGGACAAAGTTGAAAAAAGAAGGAACAATAAAAAAAGTAGT
>JAKJGF010000355.1 GCA_022704525.1 Bacillota bacterium
ATTTCTATCTATGAAGGTACTGTTACGCTCAATGAGTCTATTCGCTCTTTTATATCTTCTAATCTCAGGTTATAATATATCATCAGGCATCTTCTCTTTTCTGGAAGATTTTTTTATTATAGAAGATACCCTGATTTTTATAATTTAAACCAGATCTGAAAGGATTTAAAAAAATATTTAGACCTATAATCTAATGCGACATTGTCAAGTCAACATTTACCATTATCAGTACTTAAGAAGGATTTTTAAATTTACTAATAGAATTATATATTTCTTTTTAATTTTTTAAAACCAGCAGGGAGGTGAAAGTGACTGAACTGGTCTGTTAATATAATAAGCCAGAAAAGTCATTTTTTATGTCAGATAACCCGGTAGAAAAGAAACATGAGGAATTACAAAAAGAGTACGACAATTGTTTTATTAAACTCAGAGATGTAACAAAAGAAAGGGATCTTCTCAAATCTCAACTTGAAGAAATCTCCTTTGAACAGCGTGTAAGAGAACTCATGCAGATTTTAAATACTGCCATGACAGTAGTAGAACCTAAAGGTTACCTTTATCTCATAAAATCAACCCTCAGAACCATTCGTAAATTATTAAATGCTGAATGGAGTTCTATTATGCTAGTAGATAAGAAAAGCAGTGAACTGATTCTGGAAACTGACCCTGACAGGGAAAAACCTATGGTCTTCAGATTTCCCCTGGGAGAAGGTATTGCCGGCACTGTAGCAGTTACAGGAGAACCGATAATTGCCTCCAATGTCCAGGTTGATCCTCGATGGAAAAAAGATATTGCTGAAGCCACAGGGTATCATCCTAAATCCATTCTCTGTGTACCTCTTGTTTATAAAGAAGAAATTATAGGTGTTGTTGAAGCTTTTGATAAATTTGATGCAGAATCCTTTAGTCTTGAAGATATGGGCCTTCTCTCCACCATGGCAGATCTCCTTGCCACTCTCATACATAATATGAGCATATATAAAGACATCAGTTCTTTATTTGTTATAACCTTAAAACAGTTGGCTTCTCAGGATAAAATAGATCTGAAAGGTGAAGATCTCACAGAGAAAATCACCAAGTATGCTATAGAACTATCTGAAAAAATGGAACTGGGTGAAGCCTATCAGGACACATTAAAACTTGCAGTCCTTGTCCACGAAGTAGGAGAACATGGCCCTCATGCCCGGGAGTTCTGTAAAAAATTCCTCAGAGATTATCTGGAATACATCCATAATGTGGAGACTGAAAGTAAATTATGGTCTTTTTAGAACCTGCCAGAAGCACCCTGGAAGAAACAAAAGATATTTTTAAAGGTATTACTCCCGAATGGGCATGGGGAGGGAGTACAGGTAAAGATGTAAAGGTAGGTATAGTAGACAGTGGAATTGATTATACCCATCCGGAACTCACAGGATGTGTTAAAAATGGTGTTGAAGTAACAACCAGTTCCAGTGGTGAAATAGACTACAAAATGGGGCTTCATCAGGATGCCTTCGGACATGGAACTGCCTGTGCGGGTATTATAAGAAGTATAGCACCTGAAGTAGAAATATACAGTATTAAAGTCCTGGGAGGTGCCCTTACAGGAACAGGAAATGTTATGATGGCAGGTATAAAATGGGCAGTAGATAACGGCATGGATCTGGCAAATCTGAGTCTTGGAACAACAAAGGATGTGTATTATGGAAATCTCCATAAAATAGCAGATGATGCTTATTTTAAAAAATGCCATCTCATAGTAGCTCTGAGTAATACTTCTCCTGTAAGTTTCCCCGGTGTTTTTGCCTCTATTACAGGTGTTAAAGCCATAACAGAAAGTAATCCCTTTATTTTTTATAGAAATCCCAATCCTCCTGTAGAGATCTTTGCAAAGGGAATAATGGTCAGGCTCCCATGGCTGAAACACGGATATTTCACTACAAGTGGAAACAGTTTTGCAACATCCGTAATAACTGGTATTGCATCTCTTATTAAAGCAAAACATCCCCATCTCAATCCTCTTGAATTAAAATATGTATTATACAGTCTTTCTCATAACTGGGCAGATTATGGGAAAATACCATCTCCTCTTTATACACAGAGTGAATTATCAAGAATAACAAGAATTCCTGAAGAAAATCTAAAAATCTATCTTAAAAAAGGTCTTATTACTCCGGTTCAGAATGATGAAGGAGGCAATCCCCTTTTCGACCAAAAAACCATAGTCAGGACAAACAGGGTTCATATACTTTTTTCCCAGGAATTTACTGTGGAAGAGATTTTACAGAAAATAGCTTAAGACGTGATACGTAATATATATTACCAGATATGTTTATACCAGTGTTTTCAGAAAAAATCTGGTTAAAAAAGGAATTTTCCCTAAATCTAACGAAATATTTCTTTAATAAAATTTTAACCAAGGAGAATATTCTATGAAAAAATATTTCTTCCTATACATTCTCATTCTAATAATATTTATATCATCCTGTAAGAACGGTACTGTAACAACACATACTACGGTTGCCTCGCCAACCATTGCACATTCTCCCTCGCCAGTAGTAGAACCAGATCAAAAGCCTCTGGTGCTTGCCTGTATACCTTATGAAAGTGAACTTAAACTTCTGAAGGCATGGCAGTATCTCGCTGATTACCTGGCAGGTCAAATTGGCATACCTGTTAAGCTGGAGATAAAAAAATCTTACACACCAATTATTGATGGCCTTAAATCAGGTGATATAGATCTTGCAAATACAGGTCCCCTTATCTATATAAAAGCCCATGACATAGCCGGTGCCACTCCTCTGGTAAAGCCTATTGCAATTAAAGCATCTGCTCCTAATTATAAGAGTTATATTATAGTAAGAAAAGACAGCGGTATAGAAAATATTGCACAATTGAAGGGCAAAAAATTTGCCTTTACAGACAAAGAATCTGCTTCGGGTTATCTTATGCCTGTTCTGATGCTCTCAGAAGCAGGCGTTAACAATACAAATTTTTTCTCAGAAATAAGATATACAGGTGATCATGATTCATCACTTAGTGCTGTATATAATAGTTATGTAGATGCAGCGGGCATATCGAATTATATTTATACAAAAGGTGTAGATAAACGTCTGGGAGATCTGAAAATAATAAAAGAATCTGACCAGATTCCTACTGCACCTATTGTCGCCAGAGCTGGTATGTCGGAAGAACTAATACAGAAAATAAAAAAGGCCTTTTTAAATATAGATACCACTAAAGAAGAGACCAAAGAAATTATTGAGATACTTAAACTGGAAGGGTATACAGAGGCTTATGACAAAGATTATGCATCTATCAGAAAAGCCCAGAAGGCTCTTGAAACAATGGGACTAACAAGTGAATGATGCGT
>JAKJGF010000356.1 GCA_022704525.1 Bacillota bacterium
AAACTTCAAATTCCCCCTAAAGTTATTTCTATTCAAAAATTTGAAAACCACGTGTCTACGTCTATTTTATAATACGAATCCCCCTGGTTTTACGCCATTACTTAACTTCAGGTTGTCAAACTTCCGTTAAACTTATTTACTTACTATCAGGGAAATCCTTATTAGAAGGAGTATTATCACTTTCTTTCTGACTCTGAAAGAAAAACTCCATCTCTCCAATACGTTCTCCTCTGTTTGCTTTTTCAGCCATTTTAAATGCATCAAAAGCTGAAAAACCGCACAGCAAAACCAGAGCCAGGTGTGAAACTCCTGATGTGGCACAGCCAGCACATATCAGTACGAAAGCTCCGGTTAATAAAATAGCCCCTTTAGTTATCTGGCCTATAATCATCTGTCCCAGACCGGGTATGATACTGGCTATAGCTATCCAGATAGGTTTCTTTTTCCCTGAGGTTTCTATATATTTTTTCTGAGTTACAGTAGAGGAATAACCGGGTGTAACGCTCATAGCAGACTGGTTACTTTTAGTCTCATATAATGGTGATGCACAGGTAGTACAAAACTTATTTTCATCATCATTAGAATTTCCGCATTTGGAGCATACTCTCATTGACGAATTCATCTCCTTTATGAATGGGCGGACAATGCCTGGATACTACAAATATTTTATAATATTCTATCTATAAAATATAAAATCCTCTTTCTATACTACTGGAATTTTAAACCATGTTATGTTAGAATACCTCTATGAAATATCTAATTATAAATGCCGATGATTATAATTTAACAGATAATGTTTCCAGAGGTATTATTGATGCCTGTAATAAAGGTATAGTTACAAGTACAACCATTATGGTTAATACAGAAGGATTTGAAAAAAATCTAAAATTTCTGTCAGATTATCCTATATCAGTAGGAATACACTTCAATCTGACTTATGGAACACCTCTTTGTAATCCCGGGGATATTCCGAATCTGGTCGGAGAGGATGGTAAATTCATCAGAAATTTTCAGATAATCACAGATATAGAAAAACAGATTTTACTGGAGATAGAGTTACAATATAATCGCTTTCTTGAAGCTGGCTTAAAACCTTCTCATTTTGACAGCCATCATCATATCCATGCCAGACCTGAACTAAAAAATATATTCTTTGATTTTGCTCTCAATAAAAATCTTTCTATGAGGTCAAGAGGACTGGCACATAAACATGAATGTAAAGAAAAGAATATCAGGACAGCAGATTTCTTTTGTGAAGATTTTTATGGTAAGAATGTAACCCTTGCCTATCTTGAAAATATACTCAAAAACCTGAAAGAAGGTATTACTGAAATCATGTGCCATCCCGGCTATTCAGATAATTTTCTAAAAAAGAGATCATCTTATACAGATAATAGAGAAAAAGAACTGGAAATTTTAACTGAACCGAAAATACTGAAGTTAATTGAGGAACTAGATATTAAACTTATAAGTTACAGGGAGTTGAAAAGTGAAAAGTGAAAAGTGAAAACTAACTTACTGTATATACTTTACCTCTCACCTCTCACAGGCAAAAAATGGAAAAGAAAAAACGAATAAATATAGAAGCAGAAAAACTATTATTATATAAGCAAAAGGATATTTTTCTGAAAGAAATAGGAGAAATTATAAAGAAATTATCTTATAGTGAAGATAAAAGCATAAAATCGAGAAACGATATAACAACACGTATAGATGTAAATCTGGGAGAAACATTAACAAGAAGTTTCGGACAAAACTGTATTCAAATTAACAAACTCGGAGATATACTACTTTTACTTGCTTCAGGATGGAATATTAAAATAAAAGAAGAAAAAAATTTTTTCAGTGTAGTTATTATATCACCATCTCATAAAAAAATTAAATTTCAGCTTCACAAAAAGAACTATTTTGATTTGATTATTTCTTTTACCCTGGATTTTCAAAAACTACTTTTTATTCCTCTCTCTTCAGGACGAGTAATTATTGCACTTGTTTATTCACTTGGTTTCAGGTTTACCTCTGTATTTAATCTTTTACTCCAATCCTTTTTATCGAGGAGACTTTTAATAAAATCTCATTCATCTTTTTTACAGGAAGATTTTATACCTGATGACCACTGGAAAGACATGAATATGGCACCAATAACTCTTGAACTTGGCAAAGAATTAATTAATCTTATGTCTCCTAAAACAAAAAAACAATTTTTAGATAGAATTACTTCCATAAGAAAACATATAGTTTTAGATATGGGTATAATACTTCCCACCATAAGAGTTAAAGATAATTTTGGACTTAATAATAGAGAATTACTTTTAACCATAAAAGATAATACGGTAGCCACAGGAGAAATCTATTTAAAACGAACTCTTGCCATAGGACCTGAAAGTTATATCCAAAAACTTAGAGGTAAAAAAGTTCTTGAACCAACATATCATATGCCCGGTGTCTGGATTACCGATGATCAACGTGGAGAAGCTGAAAGAACAGGATGCATGCTCTTTGACCCCATAAGTGTTATAGCCACTTTAATGACAGAAGTAATGAGGAAATACGCCCATGTATTTCTGGGAATACAGGAAACTGAAGAACTCCTCTCGCGTTCACTCAGAGAATATCCCGCTGTAAGGAAGGAGCTTGAAAAAGTAATATCTATTATAGAATTGAATAAAATCCTCAAAAATCTTTTATATGAACAGGTATCTATAAGAGATCTTGTAACTATTTGTGAAACTATTATTGAATATTCATCGGTAAGCCGGCATCCTGATATACTCTCAGAATATGCCCGTCAGTCCTTACGAAATACCATATGCGCCGAACTCAAAACAATTGAAGGCAACCTTTATATTGCTCTTGTTGATCCTAATATAGAAAGTTTTCTACTTGCCAGTATAAGAAAAAACGATAAAGAAAATACTATAATAATAAAACAAGCAATCAAAGATAAGCTATTTGAGGCTATAAATAATCAGAATGAATCCTTTAAAAATAAGGGTTTAAAAACCATAATACTCTGTTCCCCGAAACTGAGGTTATATTTCAGAAGATTTATTGAAGAAAATTTTTCCTCCATAATAGTTTTATCATATAATGAGATAGCTTCACAGGTTAATCCCAAACCTGTTGGTATAATATCACTGGAAGATAATCTTCTGAAATATTGTAATCCTGCGGTTCTTGAGAATCTCTTTAAAGAAATTGAACAAATGAGGTTTTAAAAAACACCAAAGCCTTCGCTCCTACTTTCTCGGAAGTTCGACAAGTAAAGGTCAAAAATGAGGGGTTAAAGTGTCATAAATCCTTTAGATATGCGGGTGCCATTTTTTTTGGGCCAAATTTCCACGTGTCACG
>JAKJGF010000357.1 GCA_022704525.1 Bacillota bacterium
CTCTTAAAAGACTGAATAAATATACAACTGATGAAATATGGCATGCCATTGAATGGAAAAGAAATAATCTATCAGGAAGTAATGAAGAAATATCAGATATAAAGGGCCCCGAATGGAAACTTCTTACAAACCCTTCTTCAGTAGTAAATAATAAAGACCTGCAGTTAAAAGAAGTTAACCCTCCTGAAAGATATAAAAAATACTTCTCACGAGTAGTACTTGTGGAAAGATTGAGAGAAGTTCGTGCATTAATCGGGTTTACCCGTGTTGAAGCACCGGGAGATCTCTCGGATTCAGATGAGTTTAACTATGATAATGTAGCTCCCTTATCAAGAGCAAAACCAGCATGGGTACCTGCAGTAGAAATTAGAGGAGAAGGCATATTCATTCAATTTGATGAAAAAGTTATACAGGACTGGCTTAATCTGGAGTCTGTTAAAAAGAGAGACCAGGAATTTCTCTTCTCCCATATAAAATGGCGTGAAGTCAGGAAAATTGAGCCGAAAGAAGAAGGTTATCCTGCAATAAGATATATACTTCTTCATACCTTCGCCCATGCATTGATGCGGCAGCTTTCCATTGAATGCGGATATAGCTCTGCCAGTATAAGAGAAAGAATTTATTCTCTTACTGAAGACGATCCGAGAGGCCCCAGAGCAGGGATCTTAATTTATACCTCAACACCTGACAGTGAAGGGACCCTGGGAGGTCTTGTATCTCTGGGTAATCCCGGTACACTTGGCCGGCATATTGAAGATGCTCTTGAATCAGCCCGTCTTTGTTCCTCTGACCCTATCTGTTCGGAACACTCACCGGGTCAGGATGGAAAAACCCTCCACGGATCCGCCTGTCATGCCTGTCTCTTCTCACCGGAACCGTCATGTGAAAGAGGTAATAAATATCTCGACAGAGCTTTACTTACTGATACTATGAATAGTGAATGTGATGATATATGGTTTTTCAGGGATTAGCTATTAGCTTTAATCGCTAACTGCTAACTGCTAACCGCTATAAAGGAGACAAAATAAATGAGCTCTGCCTTTAACTTAATAGCCGGTCATTCCCATAAACTGGCATCTTCTTTTCCTGAAGAAACATTACTTGAATTAATTAATATATTACAAAACCTGAATACAACGGATAAAAAAATAATAAGAACAAAGATTATGAGGGAAATCCATACGGCAGAAGGACGTGAACTGGTATCAAAATTCCTTGAAGATTGGTTCAACCATTTTTATGATCTACCATCTTCCGCTTTAGCAATAGCTCTATCTACAGCTCTTTATTCTGATAAAAAACATCGTGAAAATTCTACAGTAGAACTGGTATGGAGCGGGCCCAGAACTAATTCTATACCTTTAAGAAGAACCGAACAGTCACTCATTGAAGTAATAAACAGTGCCCAGAAGACGCTCCTTATAGTCAGTTTTGTAGTATACAGTATAGACACAATAATTCAGGCACTCACAGAAGCCTGTAATAGAAATGTTGATGTGAAAATAATACTGGAAACACCCCTTTCAGGAGCGGAAAAGATTGATTACAATACTATTGATTCCTTTGGAAAAGAATTAAAAGAGAGAACGAAAATTTATATATGGCCCTTAGAGCAGAGAAAGAGGGATCAAAAAGGTAAGATCGGTACTCTCCATGCCAAAATTGCTCTGGCAGACAGAAGGGATCTTTTTATTTCAAGTGCAAATCTGACTTATCCTGCCTTTGATCTCAATATAGAACTGGGTGTCCTCATCAAAAAAGGAACTTTGCCTGCAGCAATTGCAGAACATTTCGATATTTTAATTCAGGAAGGAATTTTTAGATTATACAATAAAAACCATAACTTATAAGGGAGGTAAACTATGGCACGAATGATTCCGCCTTATATTTCAAAAATGGTGTAATGTTCCCCCACAGTGATTTCTGTGAAGAAGGAATTGATTACGAACTTTATCAGATATACAACCGTTCCTCCAGAAGACAACCGATAACAGATTACATAAAGACCCTTGCCAGATGTACAAAACAAAAAGTTCAACATGAACCCTGGTTTAAAGAAAAAACCTCAATACCGGATGAAGAGGATATAAAAGAATTACTGGCCTTCTGCAGGGGAGACTTTGAAAGATTAACAACTCCCCGGCAAAGAATGGGAGATGCAGAAGAACTTATCGTTAAATATACAGAAGAACAGTACAAATATCTTGATCATCTCCGTGACAATCCGAGATGTCTCTTTCAGGGTGCTGCAGGAACAGGAAAAACAATGCTTGCCCTTGAAACAGTAAAACGGAGCCTCTCGGAAAAAAATAGAACCCTTCTGGTTTGCTATAACATATTACTCGGAAACTGGCTTAAATTCATTCTGAAAGATCTGATAAAAGAAAATAAAAACCTGATAGTAAATAACTTTCACAATCTTTTAACAGATATTGTAACTCTCAGGAGCAGTATTCCGTCTTGTCTTACTGAAGATCCTGTGGAATATTACAATTGCACCTTACCTCTTATGGCTCTTGAAGCTATTGACAGAGGTGAAATAGAACCTTTTGACAAAATTATTATTGACGAAGGACAGGACATGATAACACCTGAATATTTAGAGTAAGTACAAAAAGTAATGTCCGAAAAATATTAAGTAACTATTTACCTGTTACGAGTATGTAGAGAAACTTTAAGACAAAATTTTTTAGAAATACTCTAGATGTAATCGACTCTTTATTAAAAGGAGGCCTTGGAGGCGGTAGCTGGGAACTTTATTGTGATCTCGAACAACAGGCCATCTATTCAAAATATTCAGGAGCAGATATGCTGAAAATGATACAGGAAAGAGGCCATCCTGTAAAATTCCGACTCACCATTAACTGCCGCAATACAAAACAGATAGGAGAAGCTACATCATTACTTACAGGTTTCCAGAAACCTCCTTTTATTCTGAATGACATAGAAGGTATACCTGTAGAATACAAATTTTATAGAAACCGTGAACATCAAATTAAAGAACTGGAAGAACTTCTCATGAAACTGAAACGCCAGAACATACCGGATAATAATATTACCATACTGTCACGATATAAATTTGAAAATTCCTGTGTTTCAGGATTGGATTTAAATGATTTTCCTGTGGAAATATTTAGCTCTAAACATAATGCCATACCTTTACTTCAAAACTGTAAAAACATCAGTTTCGCTACCATCTCAGGCTTCAAAGGACTGGAAAACTCTTATATAACCCTGAAAAGTGCCAAAGATACTAAATTTTATTAATAATGTTAATAAAAAATATTCATAATATGTAATTTTGCCATATATATTGACAGTTTGTTAGAAATTTTATTAAAATATCCA
>JAKJGF010000358.1 GCA_022704525.1 Bacillota bacterium
ACCTGCTTCCTTGAAAAAGAACTCGGTGATGTAATAGATAGACAGTTTACAGATGATTATTATAAAGAGGAGCATGAATATACAGAGGAGATGGAGAGACAGGGAAAGTGAGGGGGTGAGACGTGAGACGAAGTGAGAAGTGAGAAGTGAATTACGCATCACCCGTGCCCCGTCATCCGTCACCCATCACCCATCACCCATTACGCATCACCCATCACCCATCACTCATCACGCATCATCAATTATGACAGACGAACATAGAAAAATTAAACTCTTAATAAAGTCAGGCTATCCATTAATCTATCTGGTTACCTGGGAAGAAGACAGAGTGCTTCATATGTTATCAGAGGTGTCTTCTGAATTAAAAAAGGATCTCTATATATGGTCTTTAACAGATGGAATGATTAAAGGAGATAAGCCTTTAGCCTCTACCAGAACACCGGTGGGGGCTCTTGAGTTAATACAATCTAAAGACAGAGGAATTTTTGTATTGAGAGATTTTCACCATTATATAGAGGAACCTTTTATAACAAGAAAACTTCGGGACCTGGTTATGGAATTTCGTAACTGCCCCAGAACTGTTCTAATTATATCACCTGTTATGAAAATCCCTGTGGAACTTGAAAAAGATATTACTGTTATAGATATTAAACTTCCCCGAATGGATAAAATGAATGAAATACTTTCTCATATTACAGATGGGTTTTCCTGCCAGGGCATAGAGATTTCCATCCCTCATGGAGAAGGAAGAGAGGAATTCCTTAAATCACTTCTTGGTTTTACCGGTAGAGAAGCAGAACAGGTTCTTTCTAAAATTGCTGTTATGGAGGGAAGAATTTCTATTGAGGATATGGACTTAATCCTGAGAGAAAAAGAACAATTAATAAGAAAAGCTGGCTTTTTAGAGTTTTATTCAAAAGTGGAAAGCTTTGAACATATTGGGGGTTTAAATCAACTTAAGCTATGGCTGAAAAAAAGGGCCCTTGCTTTTACAAAAAGAGCCAGAGAGTTTGGACTTCCCGAACCGAAAGGGCTTCTTCTTGCAGGTGTTCCGGGATGTGGAAAAAGCCTCTGCGCAAAGTCTATTGCAAGGGAGTGGAAAAAACCACTCCTTCATTTTGAACTGGGAAGAGTTCTTGGTGGACTTGTAGGAGAGTCTGAGAGAAATATGAGAAGCGCTTTGAAGATAGCTGAAGGAGTTTCTCCTGCCATATTATGGATAGATGAAATAGAAAAGGCTTTTTCCGGTATATCTGATGGAGGAGACAGTGGTGTTACGTCAAGATTGCTCGGAACTCTTCTTACCTGGATGGAAGAACATGAAAACCCTGTTTTTGTTGTAGCTACAGCAAATGATATAAATATTCTTCCTGAAGAACTTATGAGAAGATTTGATGAGATATTTTTTGTAGATCTTCCCTTCCAGAGAGAAAGAGAAGAGATCTTTAGAATTCATCTTTCAAAACGTCATAGAGATCCCAGGGATTTTAATCTTGAGTTACTTGCTACGAATACTGATGGTTTTAGTGGTGCCGAGATAGAACAGATTATAATATCCTCTCTTTATGATACCCTTTCTGATGAAGTTCCTTTTAATACTGATTTAATACTGAAAAATACTAAAGAAATAATTCCTCTTTCTGTTTCTATGAAGGAAAAAATAGATAATCTCAGGGAAATAGCCATGAATAGATTCAGAATGGCTTCAGTGGAACCTTCTCTTCCTGTATTTTCAGAGCTAGACCTTCGAGGAATTTTTCGTAAGGATTGAATTGGAGAGTGAAAAGGCGTAAAATGTGCAGGGGCGAACCTCCCTTCGCCCCTGTTAAACCATCACCCATCACCTATGACGAATTAAAAGTAGGAAAACATTCCCATTCCCATAAGGAACATCAATCCCATACCTATACCCATATCCAGTCCCATACCCATTCCTCCAAAACACATGAAGGGAGAACCGAAAGCTCCCATACTGGCAGACATAAGTCCCATACTAGAAATAAAGGACTCACGCATAAGGAAATTGTTTATAGCCATCTGATTCATTGCATAAGAGGAAGACATCATAGGTTGAGTGGCATTATTATATCCATATCCGGGATTATACATAGTCTGAGGATTAAATTTGCCTTCTTTGCAGAGTTTTGCATTCTTGAAACAATGCTCTGCATCAGCATATCTTCCTAAATTCTGTAAGAGAACTCCCTTTTCATTCCATGCCCCGGCATGATAGGGATTGTAGTAAAGAACATTGTCAAAAGCTGCTAAAGCTTCATTGGCTTTATTTTTATCTCCGCTTAAAGCGATTCCTTTCCCAAACCATGCATCAACATTTTTGGGATTCAGTCCTAAAGCATAGTCATAAAAAGGCACAGCATCTGCAAATTTACCCTTATTATGTAGTAAACTGGCCTTTTGATAATAGGCATCACTGTTATTTGGATCAAGTCCTATAGCTTTGTCGAAACATTTAAGTGCTTCATCATAATTTCCTTCTTTAAGGAGCTGTAAACCTTTTGTATTCCAGTTCTGAGACTCATTTATTTTTATATTGCGAGCCAGAACATAACATTCACTGGCTTCTATATAATTACCTGTTTTAGATAGGGCATCTCCCTTTTGCATCCACAGATACATATCATTTGGATTGAATTCCAGAGCTGCATTTAAACAGGCTATAGCATCACTGTCTTTTCCCAGTGCCCTTAAATAGGAAGCTTTATCATCCCACAGTCTCGGATTATCCGGTTCTATTTCTATTGCTTTGTCATAACAGGCAAGAGCTTCTTCGGACTTATCCATTCTGCGTAAAGCTCCGGCTTTATTTGTAAGGGCTTCTGTATCATTTGGGTTCTTCTCAAGAGCCTTATCTGCTTCTGAAATAATTGTCTGCTGACTTATAAGAAATTGCTCTTTATTGAGCTCTTTAAATTCTTTATAGAGTTTGTGTGACTCTTCTTCTCTACCCATATCGTATAATATTTGGACTTTTTCATATAATATGTCTGAATCTTTAGGATTACTTTCCAGGATTTTATCGCATAAGGCCAGAGCTTCCTCCTTTTTACCCAGCTGTCCCATATAATGGATCTTACTGCATAATGCTTCTGTATCTTCCGGGTTTTGTATTAGTTTTGCTTCTGCTTTTCTGAGTTGTTCTTCCTGTGCCTGTTTAATACGCTGGTTGTCTATTCTGTCAACCTCTGCAAAGCACTTTTCTGCCTCTTCTTTTTTGCCTATTCTTTCCAGGGCATATCCTCTGGTAGAGAGGATTGTTCTATTCTCAGGATCAAGTGTGGCTGCTTTATCATAACACAGCATAGC
>JAKJGF010000123.1 GCA_022704525.1 Bacillota bacterium
CTCATGAGGCAGTGGGAGCAAAAATCAGTGAGACCAACAAAGAAGAAAAAAAAATAGAAGAAAAATCTATTGAAAAAGATCTTAAAGTTGAAGCTGATAAAAAACAGAAAAGTAAATCTAAAAAAAATATTTCTTCCGGTAAAAAGAAGTTTTTCCACTTAAAAGGCGCATCCTTATTAATTTTTCTTTTTATCTTCTTCGCTCTTGGCGGAGGAGGATATTATTTGTATAGATACCCGGAGAAAACTCCTCCCTGGTTATTAAAATATCTCTCTTTTATTCCTGATACTTCAATTACACCTTTACCGGAAGCTACATCTTCACCATCTCTATTTCAAGATGCATTAAAATTAAAAGAAAAGGGCATAATAAAATATAGAGAAGGTAAATTTTCGGAAGCGATGGAATTAATAAAAAAATTTATAGAAATTAATCCCTATGATCCGGAGGCAATGATAATAAAATCCAATATAGAACTTGCATTAAATGGGACAAAAAATTTTTCTATTGGTTTGATAGTATCTAAGACTGGAAAATACAGCATGGAAGGAAATGCTGTAATGAAAGGAGCTTTTCTGGGATTAAAAGAAATAAATTCTAACTGGGGAATAAGAGGAAAAATGTTAAAATTGGATATTTTAGATGATACCTCTGATTTAAATTTAGCCGTGAATTACCCTGATATGACAGCAGAAGATTTAACTGCTTTTATTGGCCCTGATGAATATATTTTAGATTTAACTCTTGCTCCTATCGTCAAAAATAATGGTATAATCCAATTTTCACCTACATTACCGATGCTTTCACCATCAAGAGGCAGGCCTTTTACTTTCGGTTTATCTCCTGATAGAAAAAGTGAAGTAAAAGCTATAATTAATTTAATATGTGAAAATATGAATAAGAAAGATATAACTTCTATTTATGATGTACAGAATCCATATTTTTTCGAGTTAAATTATATTTTCAAAGAGGAAATTTTAACTAAAGAACGAAATATAAATGGGAATGAAATATTGATTAGAGGAGATAATATAGGAGAAAAAAGGGAAGTAGCAAGGGTTCTAAGCATTTTAGAAAAAGAAAAAACTGATGTTATTGTTTTTTTTACTTCTTCCCATATAACAAAACAGATTGCATCTGAAATCAGAAAGAAAAATAAAGATGTTGTTTTTATCACGGGGCATTGGGGTATAAGTGGCTATTTATTGGAAGATGAAAATTTAGATGGTCTCATATGTCTCTCACCATCTGATATAATAGAAAATGAAAATTTTGTAAAAAATTATAAGGAGGTGTTTTCCGATAATTCTTTAATATTTCTTACAAGGCAGACTTATGATGCTCTTTTATTATTGAAGGAAGCTATAGAAATAAAAGGATTTCGAAGAGAAGATATTAAAAGTTATATATTAAAATTTGATAAAAACAAACCTTATCCCGGGAAAAGTGGTAAACTTTATTTTTCTGGACAGGAAGGGGAAAGGGAATTCAGGTGGAAAGCTTTACAGATTATTAATCGTACTTTTCATATTCATATATCTGATATAAAAGGTTAGGATAAATCTTTAAATAAATTATAAAATATGCTAAAATGTATTCTTAATAAGCCCAATAAAATTATTAAAAGGGGGGTGTTTATCTGGGTGTGAAGGTTACTAATAAAAAAGGGCAAAAAGTTTTTCCAGTAAGAAAAGCTAATTAGTAAAATTCATCCAGGTAGAAATTGGTTGAAATGTCCTGATTGTGGAATGGAAAATCTTGATGGAAGTGTTTTTTGTGACGACTGTGGTGCAAACCTTCAGGGAGAAACTATTGTCACTGAAAATATTATTAATATATTACCTGCTAAAGAAGAAGGTATTATATTAAAGGAAACTTATGAAGTAATATCTGTTATAGAAAAAGGAGTTATAAATAAGTATAGAGCATTAGATAAGAAAACAGGTCATGAGGTTTTGATTTTAGAACATAACTACAGACCAAGACCTACTGTAAAAGATGTAGAAGGTGAGGAAATACCCAAAGTTACAACCCCTTTAGAAGACGATCCCTTTAGACGTATATTTGAATTATTTAAAAAAATTAAGCAGAAAAATTTAATAAAAGTATTAGATTATTTTCAGGATAAGGGAAGATCTTATCTTATAGAGGAATTCTTCTCAGGAGAAACTCTACAGGATAAACTTCAACTGGAAGATTTTTATGTTGATGAAATACAAATAATGAAGTGGGGAAAATCTCTCTGTGATGCTTTATCCCAAATTCATAAATATGGAATTATACATAGAAATATACAACCTCAAACAATCCTTATAAATGCTGAAAATGAAATAAAACTTTCAGGTTTTGAAAGAGCAAGGATAAAGTCAGAAGCCAACATGGATGTAATGGTAAATCATGGTTATACTGCACCGGAAGGATTTGGAGTAGGGAAGAGCCATATAAATGAAACTTCTGATATATTCTCCATTGCAGCTATTCTTTACAGAATTGCAACACACTATAAACCTGGTATTGAACAACAGGGACCTCATATAACATTTCTGCCTTTTAAAGAGGTAGGAGCAAAAACTTCATATCCTGCATTTGAAAGATTATTGCTAAAAGCCCTTTCGAGTGTTCAGGAAAAAAGGCATCAGAATGTTATAGAATTAAGCTCAGATTTAACTGCAGTTATGGAAACACCTCCGGTAAAATTTATAGAAAAAGGTGCCTTTATACGAATTCGAGGTTCTATGAAAACCAATGTTGGTAAAGTCAGAGAAATGAATCAAGATAGTATGCTCAGTATGCAACTTACTATGAATGAATGTTCTCAGTTTACACAACCTCTTTTATTTATAGTAGCTGATGGTATGGGTGGAGTTGCTGATGGAGAAGTAGCCAGTTCTATGGCTATTCGTAACCTGGCAACTAAAATTTCACTTGAATTGCTTGACAGAAACTGCTCTTTTCCTCTGGATTCGGCTATCTTAAGTAGAACTATTGAATATGCAAATAATGAAATTTATACTTATTCTCAGCAGGAACCATCAAGAAAAGGTATGGGTTCTACTATAACAGCGGCTTTATTGATAGGTAACAGATTGATTATAGGGCATGTAGGAGATACAAGAGCCTATATTATGAATAATAAAGAGATACGGCAGATAACAGAGGATCATTCACTTATAGGACGTTTACTAAAAATGGGACAACTTACACCGGAAGAAGCAAAAAACTCTCCTCAGAAAAATCTTATATACAGAGCTTTAGGAACAAATCCTCAGGTAGAAGTTGACATCTATGAAGAAAAGCTCGAACAGGGTGATATAGTTCTTGTATGTTGTGATGGTCTCTGGGATTACTTTAGTAATGAAGAACTACATAAGTTAGTAAGTCGTTCCAAAGATTTTGATAAGACTTCAGCAAAGTTAATAGATCTGGCAAATGAAAGAGGCGGAAAAGATAATATTACCGTAATTATCTTTCAACTAGTTTCTATTGAATATAACTGAATATAATTAAGATTTTTATTTTTGAAAGGAAGTGATGGATAGGTGACCCCTAATAGTGAGGTTAATATTAAAAGCACCCTCAGCTATAGTTATATGCAGGTCACCAGTGAGGATAAGCTGGTTTATTTATTAGTTGATATTTTACCAGTAGCACAGGCTTCTTTAGGGCATGTGCCTCTTAACTTGTCTCTGGTGCTTGACAAGAGTGGTTCGATGTACGCTCAGGAAAAACTTGAATATGTAAAAAAAGCAGTTATATATGTTATAGATCAATTGCGTTCTGATGATCTCTCAAGTATAATAGCTTTTGCAGATCGAGCAAGAGTTGTTGTTCCAAGCCAGCAAATATTTGATAAAGGTGGAGTAAAAAATACCGTCCAGAGAATTGATAATGTTAGTGTTGGCGGGGGAACACATATGTTCAAAGGTATTACAGCTGCATGTGATGAAGTAATGAAAAATTATTCTAATAGTCGTAAAAATCATGTTATATTACTTTCTGATGGACTTACTGTAGCTGAGAGTAAGTGTTTAAAAAAATGTAAAGAAGAATCTGCCAAAGGAATTTCTTTTTCTACCCTTGGAGTAGGAAATGATTTTAATCAAAAATTAATGATGGATATAGCCGATACCACAGGAGGTAAATCTTATTATATAGATGTTCCCAGTGATATTCCTAATATATTTGCTCAGGAACTAAAAGGCGTTCAATCTGTAATTATCCAAAATCCAACATTAAATTTGAAACTTAGTAAAAATATTCAGGTAAAAAGAGCATACAAGGTTAAGCCTCTTATAAGTGATCTGGGGAGTCCTCAGGTATTTAATCAGACTTATTCTGTTAAATTAAGTGATCTGCAAAAAGATGAACCTCAATCTGTTTTATATGAATTGATATTGCCTTCTCGTCAACCTGGTTCTTACAGAATTGCTCAGGTCAACCTGGAGTATGATGTACCTATGAAAAGTGAAAGAGGTAAACAGACAAGTCAGGATGTTATAATAGTTTATACCTCTGATTACAACCTTACAGGTATGGTTGATACATATGTTATGAACCTGGTAGATTTAGTAAGTGTATTCAGACAGCAAACCAGAGCTTTAGAACTTGCTCAGATAGGTGAACATGCAAAAGCCACTCAACTTTTGAAAACAGCTGCAACAACATTACTGGATAGAGGACAAAGTGACCTTGCTACGACATTTCTTGAAGAAGCTAAAAATATAGAACAGGGTATAAACACATCTATAGCAGGTACTAAAAAATTGGAATATGGAACAAGAAAGTTAACTCAAATGTTAGATGATTCTTTCTTACCACCTATATAACAAAGATTCAGATATATAATAGTGGCCTTTTGGTCATAGAAGATTTAAATTTTAAGGAGGAAAGAGATTTATGAAATGTCCTGTATGTGGAGTTGATAATTTAGAAGGTTCTGCCTATTGTGATGATTGTGGTTCTAAATTGCCTACTGCTGGAGTAGCACCCATAGCAGCACCACCGGTTGCTCCTCCTCCTGTGGCAATAACACCTACTCCTTCACCTGTACCTGCAGCCCCACCTATGGGGGGGAAAATTACCTGTCCTGCCTGTAGCTATGAAAATCCGGCAGAAGAATCATTTTGTTCTGATTGTGGAGCCTCTTTAACTGCACCGTCACAACCGTCACCGGTAATTCCATCACCAGTACCTTCTGTTGATTCTCCACCAATAACTCCTTCAGGGAGGCCGGTAGCTAAATTAATTGAAAAAAAGACTCAAAGAGAATTTCCTCTTACAGCAGATGTCATGATTGCTGGCAGACAAAGCCCTGCAGATAATATATTTCCTGATCTCGACCTTACGGAGGTTGATACAGATTCATATATTTCCAGAAGACATCTGCAGATAATAAGGCAGGGTGAGCAATATCTGGTAGAAGACCTGGGTAGTTCTAATGGTACCTTTTTGAATGAGGGCCCACGTCTAAATCCAGGTATACAACAACCTCTTAACAATGGTGATCGCATTCAGTTAGGTCAAACAGAATTTGTATTTTTAATATCATAATAAAACTTAGAGGGTGGGGTATACCCACCCTTTATTGACTGATGTAATCTTTTAAGGTATAATAACATTATCAGACCAGGACTGTAGTATGTGGGTAAAGTCCCTAAAAGCCCCGGCTATAGCGTAGCCTGGGGGAGGGAGCATCCACGTCAGGTGACTATATGGAT
The DNA here is from genome assembly GCA_022704525.1 of Bacillota bacterium. Lineage (GTDB taxonomy): Bacteria > Vulcanimicrobiota > SpSt-956 > SpSt-956 > JAKJGF01 > JAKJGF01. The sequence goes on from JAKJGF010000123.1 coordinate 5,718, forward strand.
TGGGAACTATTAAAAAAAATAGATCCTACTAAATTGATTGGAGGAGAAGGTGCTTCTCCTTTCAATTTAATTACAGGAGAAAAAGAGAAAACAAAAGCTTCTAAAGACATCCCTCTCTCTGGATTGTATTACAGAAAGCCTTCGCTAAAGTATAATCCTCATAAGGGGTTATGTTGTAGTATTGAATTTTTTGAGTCTCAGGAAAAGAGCATATTTGATATAAGTCTATGGAAATCAATTACAATAGGTACAGCAGAAAGATATTTTGTTGATGCATGTAAATTTGTTGTTAAAAATAAACCTCAAAAGGCCATAGCAAAATTAGGAGAAGTTTTAAATAAAGATCCTCAGTATAGTGATGCATATTTTCTTATGGGCTGTATTCTTATGGAAGCAGAACAGTTTGATAAAGCAAATAGCTGTTTTCAGAAAGTTTTATTATGCCAGAAATCTCTGGGCAAGGAATTTAAAAAATATTTGCCTACCTTCCATGTTACACTGAATTTAAATTTACCTTCAGCTTTTTGTATCTTTCCTGAATTACTCGGTTCTACTATACTGGTATCTGTTAGCTACTGGGAAAATGGGAAAAAAGAGGACGCTATTTCAGCTCTGGAACAGTCAGAATCTATATTCCCTAAAAATTCAGGAGTTCTCTATTTAATGACTTATTTAAAATTAGAAATGGCAAAATATAACGATATAGTTACACAGCTTTCAAATTTTGAACCTTCTAATTCTCTGGATCTGGCAACATACACGTTACTCGGCACAGCACTTTATAGTTCTTATGATTTCTCAGTCTCCATACAAACATTGAAAAATGCACTTAAAATAGCAGAAAGATTAGACCAGGAAGATCAAACGAAACTTATACGATATCATCTGGGAAGAGCATACTTAAATAAAGGAGACAAATTTGAAGGACTTCAGGAATTAAAGAAAATTATTTCTCTGGATGTCGATTATCTGGATGTAAATGCTATATTAAAAGATCCTTTTCTCGGTTCAACTCCTTATACAAAAGAAAAAATTAAAGAAACTGTCCAGGAAACGAAAGTTATAGATCTGGTAGAAAAAAAGCCTGTAATGGAAAAAAAGGATATTTCCTCTAAAATAGCAATCCAGGAACCTGTTATAATAGAAAAAATTTCTGAAAAAACTAAAATTATTTCTGACCATGAAGAGAAAGCTATAACCACATCTGCTGAATCTATCAAAATAGACATAGCTCCATCTGAAGTATTACCTGCTATCTCTTCTCAAAAAGCCATACTTACAATACAGAATACAGAAGAAAAGTTTTCAATTAAATCACAGGAGTTTACCACTATAGGTAGAGAAAGTACCAATGATATTTCTTTCCCTGATGATTTTTCTATTTCTCGTCGCCAGGCAAGGATTGTATTACAGAATGGAGAATTCTTTGTAGAAGATCTTGGAAGTACTAATGGAACATATCTAAATAAACGCAGGATTTCTAAAAAAATGTCTCTTAAAAATAATGATGAAATACAAATGGGGAAAAAGATTTTCATATTTATGCTGGAATAATTTAATGTTATTGATCTCAGCATTTATAGGCAATAGGCAATTTGCTTATTGCCTATTTTCTATGATATAATTACTATTAAAAAGTATTCTAAATTTGGAAGTGCCTATAGTATGCAACTTGACCATATAGAATATAGAAAACTCAAAGGAATTAAGGAATTTCAGGCATGTGAAGATCTTCAACTAAAAGTATGGGGTTTTTCAGAAAGAGAACTATTTCCGGCAAGACACCTGTTAACAGCACAACAGAATGGAGGTCTGGTTTTAGGAGCATTTAATAACCTGAATGATTTAGTAGGATATTCTTATGCTTTTCTGGGATCTTCTCAGGGAAAGTATTATCTTTATTCCCATATGCTTGGATTGCTGGAAGAATATAAATATAAAAATATAGGTTATAACCTAAAACTTCTTCAAAGAAAAATTGCATTAGAAAGAAATCTCAATTTAATTAAATGGACTTTTGATCCCCTTGAAGGTGTTAACGCTAATCTTAATCTTCATAAACTGGGAGTCATTATAACAGAATATTATGTAGACTATTATGGAGAATTCAGTGGAATAAATTATGGTTTACCTACAGACAGATTTTTAGTTGAATGGAATCTGAACTCAACAATAGTTCTGGATAAACTCAATAAAAAAATTGAAGCATCATCTCCTTTAACAGAATACTGTTTAATTACAAAAATTTCTCAAAGAGAAAATGGGTTTTTGGAATTAATCGATATAAATATGAATTGCATACAAAAAAAAATTCTTGTGGAAATCCCCCCCAGTATACAGGAAATAAAAAGTATTGATTTTGAACTTGCTATGGACTGGCGAATTAAATTAAGGAATATATTTACTGACTATCTCAGTAAAGGTTATATAGTAATAGATTTTTGTAGTTCTACCAGTGGAGAAGAACGAAAAAGCTTTTACTTATTAGAACAGGTCTTTTCCCCATGAATCTATTAGAACCTGAATTTATAAAAAAACTAGAATATTTAAGTATTCTTTCCAGAAAAGTGTTCAAAGGAAGCCTCAAAGGTGAACATAAAAGCAAAAAAAAAGGCATCAGTCCGGAATTTTCAGATTATAGAAATTACACAATTGGCGATGACCTGCGCTATATAGACTGGAATCTTTATGGAAGACTGGAAAAATTATTTTTAAAATTATTTTTAGAAGAAGAAGATCTCTACGTATATTTATTACTTGACACAAGTGCTTCTATGGACTGGGGAGATCCAAAAAAACTGGATTACAGTATAAAAGTAATAGCAGCTCTCGGCTATATAGCACTGAATAATATGGATAGAGTCAGTCTGATGAGATTTGATAGTAATATGTACTGTGAAATAAACAGTGTCAGAGGAAAAGGTCAATTTCTTAATTTAGTTCAAAATCTCCAGAGTATAAAAGGGAAAGATAGCACTAATTTAAATGAGGCCCTTAAGAGATTTGCCTTACGTATTTCAAAACCAGGCTTAGTTATAATAATTTCAGATTTTCTGGATGAGAAAGGTTTTGAGCAGGGTTTAAAATTTCTTCTTTATAGAAAATTTGAACCCTTTCTCATACAGGTTCTTGCTCCTCAGGAACTAAATCCAGAGATAAATGGAAATATAAAATTAATAGATATAGAAACTAATCTTACTAAAGAATTGACTTTGAATCAAACACTTATAGCTTTTTATAAAAAAAACTTGAATAACTATATTGACAGACTTCATAATTTTTGTAATGAAAAAGGATATCAACATATTATAAGTTCAACTTCTCTGCCTTTTGATAATCTCATACTGAATACTCTGAGGAGAGGAGAACTTATCAGATGAATTTTATCGATTTTGGAGCTTTTTCATTTCTTGCTCTTGTGCCTGTTGTAATATTATTTTACCTGTTAAAACTAAAAAGAAAACCTGTAATTATATCAAATACTTTCTTATGGCTTCAGGCATTCAGAGATGCTAAAGCTGATAGACCATTTCAAAATCTTACAAACAATCTATTACTTATACTTCAGATATTAGCACTGATATTTCTTATAACTGTTAAAGCCAGACCTTATCTTAAAACATCTTTTCAGGGAGGACATCATACAGTATTAATAATGGATAATTCTGCAAGTATGCAGGCTACTGATACTGGGAAAAGCAGATTGGCAGAAGCTCAGAAAGCTTCTCTTAAAATTATTGATCAGATGAAATCAACTGATGAGATGATGATTATATCTGTAGGTTCCCGTCCCAGAATAGAAATTACCTTTACGCAAAATAAAGGAAATCTGAGTAAAACTATAAAATCAATTAAACCTCTGGATAGTTCAACCAGTGTCAGAGATGCCCTTATACTTGCCATATCAAGTCTTAAAAATTACTCTGATGGTGAGATATTTCTTTTAAGTGACGGAAATTTTCCTGATTTAGGAGACCTTGGCCCTCGTATTCCAGTTATATCTTTTCTGAATTTTGGAGTAAATTCAAATAATGTTGGTATAACAAATATAAATTTAAGATTCAGTCCTTTTTCTTCAGATTTTGATCTATTAGTGGAAACAGAAAATTTCTCCCAGGAAATTAAAGAATTTTCTCTGGACATATATTTAGATAATCAGCTTATTAATGCTCACAAAATCAGACTGGAAAGAGGGAAAAAGAAATGGGAAATTTTTCAAAATCTTTCTGCTCCCAGTGGTATTATAACTGCCAGAATAAATGTAAAAGACGACCTCCTTATAGATAATTCTGCATATGCTGTATTGTCTCTCCCAGAGCCCATGAAAATACTTCTTGTTTCAGAAGGCAATCCATTTCTTGAACATTTATTTAGTATTACTCCCAGAGTAGAGTTTTCCACAATAAAGCCAGAAAATTATTCTATCAATAAAATTTTTGATCTTATAATTTTTGATGGTGTAAACCTGAAAAACATTGATAAGGGCAATTTTATTTTTATTGGAACAAATGTAGACTTAAAAGGACTGAGAATAATTGGAGAAGTAAAAAAACCTGTAATAATTGCATGGGATAAACTTCATCCTGTAATGAGATTTGTAGAGCTTTCAGATGTTTCTATAGCTAAATCTTTTAAAATTACTCCACCTGTAAATGGAAAAATTCTGGTTGAAGCAAAGGATACACCTTTGATGTGTAGTATAGTAGAAGAAAATCTCAAAGGACTTTTTATTTGTTTTAACCTTTATGATTCTGATATAATCTTACGACCGGCTTTCCCAATACTCTTTTCTAATATAATTGAATGGTTTAATCCCTTATCTTCAGAATGTTTTGCCAATCAAATTAAAACAGGTCAACCAATAAAAATAAGAACTAATTCAAAAAAAATAAGACTTACTGTTCCTGATGGTAATGAAATATTGTTAGAAGGAAAAAAAAATAAAGAAACTATCTTTTCCGATACCTTCAGTCAGGGTATATATACAATACATGATGGAGAAGAAAAACATTATGTAGCAGTAAATTTAGCTGATTCCAGAGAATCCAATATAAAACCCTTTAAAAAGTTTTCAATAGGTAATACAAATTTCAGTTCCTCTGTTTTAGATTCTGTAGTTCAGAAAGAATTCTGGAAATACCTGGCCCTATTGGTTCTTATTCTGCTTACCCTGGAATGGTATGTATTTCACAGGAAGGTAACATAATAATATAATGAAAGAAATAGAAAAAACTCAGGGAACAAAAATAGACGTAGAGAACATAGGTAAAAAAGTCGGTTTAAGAAGTATGATTTTAAAGGATATATCTTTTACGGTATGTCCCGGTGAATTAATAGGAATTTTAGGTCCCAGTGGAAGCGGAAAGAGCACATTACTCAAATCACTTAACGGTTATATAAAAGCAGATACAGGGAAAATCTATATAAATGGCATAGAGTTTTACAGTAATTTCAATAAATTCAGATCTCTTATCGGTTATGTCCCGCAGGATGATATTATACATAAAACCCTTTCTGTATATAAAGCCCTCTATTATACAGCTTTATTAAGGCTTCCTCCTCATACAGATAAAAAATATATCCACGAGAGATTGGAACAGATTTTAAAAGTTCTTGAACTTGAAGACAGAAAAAAAACAAAAATAAATAAACTCAGTGGAGGACAGAGAAAAAGGGTAAGTATAGGTGTTGAGCTTATAACTAAACCACCACTACTTTTTTTAGACGAACCTACTGCAGGATTGGATCCCAGCCTTGAGTGCAAAATGATGAGACTCTTCAGAACACTGGCAAATGAAGGCAGAACAGTATTGCTATCAACTCATATAATGGAAAGTGTGGGTTACCTGGATTTAATAGTTATACTTGTAAGGGGTAGAATGGCTTATTTCGGGCCACCGGATTATGCACTCACATATTTTCAGGTTCCACGATTTCTGGAAATATATGAAAAACTAGAGGAACATGATGGTGAAGAATGGTCAAAGAGCTATCTCAATTCAAATTTGTATAAAAAATTAATAAAAGACAGGTCGCAACAATGAGAGGGGAGAGCTTATGAATTTCAAAATATTAAAAAATACTTTCGACTTAAGGCAGATGTCCATACTTTCGGAACGATATCTGGATATTATACTGGGAGATCTAAAAAATACATTAATACTTTTCTTACAGGCTCCTATTATAGCAACTCTCATAGTTCTGGCATGGAAAAATTCTGATGCTGACAAAACATTATATTTTGTTATATGTCTTACAGCAGTATGGTTTGGCTGCATAAATTCCTGCAGAGAAATCGTAAAAGAAAAATCTGTTTATCAGAGAGAAGTTATGGTAAATCTTAATATAACATCTTATGTATTTTCCAAAATACTTGTACTGGGTGTGTTAAGTTTTATACAATGTCTGATTTTAATGATTATTGTAGACCAGTATATAGGACTATCGGGTAACAAGTTATTACTATTTGTATCTTTATTTATGTGTTCCTTGGCAGGAACAGCTCTCGGTTTATTGCTTTCATCACTTGTAGGTAATGAAGATAAAGCAGTGGCACTGGTGCCTTTACTTGTAATTCCTCAAATATTATTTTCGGAAATATTAATACCTACAGATTTGCATCAAGGAATTACATTATGGATGGAGAAGATGATGATAGTTAAATGGGGTTATGAAGGTATGAAACAGATTACATGTTCCACACCGGACTATGTTATTATATTCCAAGACCTATCGTTGCTGTTAATTTTTACAATAATTTTCCAGATTATATCAATAATAGCAATGAAACTATCAAGATAAAGGAGTATTAAAATTATGAAAAAACTTATAATTATAATAGTTCTTTTAATAATAATTACTATTCTGGTATTTGGCGTAGCATCGAGATACAGTTTAAAATTGGGAAATTTAAATATCGTACTTAATAAAGATAAAGATATACTTGCAGAGAAAATTATAGATTTCCTTGAAGATATTGAATTTAAAGATTTTAAGAAAGCAGCAACTTATCACACGCCTGAAGATCAGAAACACGTAAATATTCCAAAATTAATAGAGGAAAAATTTTTCGTAAAACCAGAATTTCTGGATATAACAAAATATGAGGTTAAAGAAATAGAAATTGACAGAAGCGGTAAACGAGCCAAAGTAAAAACCAGAACCATATTTAAAGTACTTAATACAGGCAAAATTAAGGATCTGGAAATAATATTTTATTTTCAAAAAAATGATGATGGAAAATGGTATATGCAATTGAAATCATCTCTGTAAATCGTGAAAAATGAATCGTGAAAGGGAAATTATATGCAAAAAATGTCGTTAAAGAAACATTTAACGACATTTTATATATTTATATAACCTCTTCCCTTATAAATTAAGGAGTTGTCCCATGATTAATCCTGATAGACTGGCAAAAAATAGAAATTATTACATAAAAGATTTCCTTCTTTATCTTTCTGTTCAAAAAAATCTCGGACCAAGAACAATAAAAGCCTATGAACATGATCTTAAAAAATTTTTTGAATTTCTCTCGCCTTATCTGGAAAAAGAATTAACACTTCAGAATATAGACGAAAGAACTGTTATGGAATTTTTATCACATTTAAAACTGAACAGAAAAAATAATGCAAGAAGTTTAAATAGAAAAATTTCTTCTATTAAAACATATTTTAATTATCTGGAAAAAGAAGGTTTTATTGAACATTCTCCTCTGAATAAATTAGAATCCCTTAAATTACCTGAACGACTTCCAAAATCACTTGGAGTAAATGAATTAGAATTACTGATTAAAGCTGTAGAAAGTGAACCTCATGACACCCACAGTGCAATATTTAGAAAAAAAAGGGATAAAGCAATTATAGAATTATTTTACGCCACAGGCATGCGTATAAGTGAACTGGCTTCTCTTAAGATTTCTCAGATAAATTTTGATGATGGTGCTGCAAGAATTATAGGAAAAGGTAATAAAGAAAGAATAGTATTTATAAATGAAACAGCACTGAATACAGTAAAAGAATACATTCTGGTACGTCCAAAAGACAAAAAAGAACACGCCCTTTTTATGAGTCAAAAAGGCGGCAAAATGACGGTCAGGGCCATACAGCATATGTTTGAAAAATATATAAAAAAGACTGCTCTTCCCTCATCATCTCCTCACGCTCTCCGTCATACTTTTGCCACCCATATGCTTGAAGGCGGTGCAGACCTGGTTGCAATAAAAGAACTCCTGGGTCATGCAAGCCTTTCTACAACACAAATATATCTCAGCATATCCCAGAAAAGACTGGAAAAGGTCTATAAAGATTCTCATCCCAGGGCGAAAGCTAAAGAGAATTCTGAATGAGAATAGGATATAATATAATGTAGATGTAGTGGTATTTGACCCGGAGCCTATCCGTGGAGGCAAAATACTCATAAAAGAAAGGAAGTTATATATGGGATTTTTAGATTTTTTAAAGCACTTATTAACAGGTGATATAGATTTCGGCAGTAAAGAAATATCCGGTAAAGAAAAAAAGTTAGAACAGCGTTTAAGCACTGATGTGGATTTTTCTGATGAGAAATTTATTGTAAAAGAAATTGATCACATCGGAATTTTTGAAAGAAAAGAAGATAAGGATAAAAAAGATAGATATTATCAATAAGATAAGGAGGAAAAAAAAATGAACAATCTTTTAACTTTATTAATTCTCTTATTATTTTTTGTATCCTGTGGAAAACCCGAAGAAAGTGCAACACCTGCCCCTACCCCTGTAATAGAGCATACAATTAAATTAACAATCTCATCAGAGGAAATCAAAAAGGACAGTATGGGTGATATTCTCTCTGTAAAAGTGAAGGCTACCCTGAAGAATGTGTCTAAAAAAGAGGTAACTATAACTGTAAGTGAATGTAACCCTGATCATTTTTACTGGGCTTCAATTAATGGAGGGAATTTTTTTCTTCCCATTGCAATCATCCACTGCAGATACTGTGGAATAGAAAAAACCTTTAAACCAGGAGAGGAACTATCTACAGTAATAGAAATTAAAAAAGCTTTTGACCCTATACGAACCATACAATTCAGATATCCTTTAGAAAAGAATTATCTTGAATCCAATAAACTTAATCTCATAAAATTCTAAATTTTCAAAATATTTTTAAATCTGTCTTTTCTGAATAATAATATTTGATATATTATATTAGATATGTTATAATTAACATATCTAATGGCACTTCGAAATTGAGGTAATTTCTTATGATAAAAAAACATATACCCAGAAGCTTTGAACGTTTCCTTGACTCTTTTCCAAGTTTTAAAAAACTATCACAGGAAAGCAAAA
>JAKJGF010000124.1 GCA_022704525.1 Bacillota bacterium
ACTACAGGAAAAAACCAAAAATTATCACTGGTACAGAAAGATTATATCAGATTTCTTCTTTGAATTTTCTATATATCAAAGACAGGAAGGGGATTTGAACAGAAGATTCAGAGAATATAGTCGTGACAACCTTTTTATAGAGATCCCTACAGGTATTGTCTGGCCTCATGATTCTATCTATATAAGTCATCCTTTCTACCTTCAGAACTATCTTCTTGCAGAGATAATAGCCTGTCAAATTATACACTATTATAAAGAAGAGTATAAATCTATATTTCATAAAGAATTCTTAAATTATCTCAAAATAAATTACTTCGAACAGGGGGCCATGATAAGATGGGATAAAAAAATAAAAAGAGGCACCAGAAAAGAACTCAGCGCAGACAGTTTATTAAAAGAATTAACAGCAGGACAGCAATCAAATCCCAGAGAAATAGGACAACTATATCTTTTATAGATTATCAAGTTAGGATTACCATATATTCATCTACAGAGATAGATAAGTGAGGATTGAACAGAATTTTTTTATTAACCTTTCACAGATTAACAGGAATTGTAAATACAAACTTAGTACCTTCGCCAGGCCTGGTTTCAAAGGTAATCTCTCCTTTATGGCTTTCTATTATCTGTTTTACTATAGCCATACCAAGTCCTGTTCCTCCTACTGTGTGTCTGGTCACAAAAGGTTCGAATATTCTTTCTTTTATATCATCAGGTATACCTTTGCCATTATCACTGAGGGAAAAGCGAATGTTTTCATCGGTTTTCTCAACCTTAATAATAATCTTTTTTTCCTGTTTTTTACTTTTAAGTGCTTCTATGGAATTTCTTATAAGATTTATAAGAACTCTTTCTAATTTCTTTTTATCAGCTATTATTTCGTTATCAAAGAGGCATATTGATTCAAAAAAGATATTATTTTCTTCTAATTGAAGCTGGAGATGTTCTCTTACATTTGAAATTAAACAGGGCACAGAAGTATTCTGAAGTTCCAGTGCTTTCTTACCTTTGGAAAAATCCAGTATTTCTCTGGTTAATAAATTAAGTTCCTCTACTGCATCATAGATAATATCCACACATTCTATAATTACTTCATCCTGCGAGGTTTCCTTAATAAGATTGATTATATTTTCAATAGATGCCAGGGGGTTTTTAAAATCATGAATTATCATATTAGCAGCAAGACCTATAGCCGCAATCTTTTCTTTTTCTAAATATTTTTTGTAATTCTCTCCTGTTTCTATAACATTAGCAGCAGCTTTCAAATATAAAATAAAGGTTTTTTCATATTCATCAGATATAGAAGAAGAACTTTTAAGAAAAATTATAAACCTGTTTGATTTCCTGGTTTCAATCGTATATATTAATAAGTTATCTCCTATATACTGTTTTTCCTTATGGAGATCAATTTGCGAGGATAATCTGGATAAAATTTCATCAATCTTTTTATCATTATAAGAACCTATGTGTAACTGAGGATAAAACTTACCTCTCTTCTCTTTAACAAGAAAAGCATTGCTAATATTGGTTAGATTTAATGTATGCTTTAAAAGAGTTTGAAGTAATTTTTTAATATCCGGAACATCTATACCACTGATAGAAGAAATTATTTTAAATATTTGTTGAAGGCTTTTTATCTCCCTGTTCACTTTTCTTATTTAGAAACTTAATAGTTTCAAAGGATGCCTTTCTTCATCCTTAGTACGGCAACAGGCAAGTTAGTATCCATCTCACAAGTCTGTCCCTGTCCGGGCTCTTACGCAAAATCTATGATCCTGTTACAATGAAATCTGTTATTACAGAATATACAGTTTTGTATTTATTTAAGTTATAACTTTCTCCTTTGACGGTATATCTTTTGCTCCAGAACCCGGACAGAGACAGGTGTATATGTTTTTTGGATACTTTTTTACCTGTTGCGGTACTTAGCTATAAACTCGATCCACCTTTCATCGGGCTAAATTCTATTCTATATAAGCCTGAGAAAATCCTCTATAAATTTACAATAATGAACATTTCTATGCATTTAAATTAAAAAATTAAATATAATATAATATTGATATAAATTATCTTAAAACTACTTTGCCTTCAATTCTACATCTGTAGATTGAAGGCAAGTAACAGCTTTTAACTTCCCTCCCCCGGTTTACTATATGGTGAAGGACTTTCTGGATTTTACTCACAGACTGGATATCCAGTCTCCTGACATTAATCCACTTTTTAGTCTAATTACATAAAAAACATTACGGTAGATGAAGTTACACTTACCTATTCTTCATCGAAAATATCAAGTACTCTTCTTGTTAACAGGTTTATCGCCTGCCTTTCTTTAATAATAGGTAAATCTACTTAACACCTCCTATAATCATTATATTTTTATATTATATTCTAAATCATTATGAATTGCAATACCTGGAGATATAAATTCAAATAAAATCCTGAAATTTTATTAGTATAAAACTTAAATAAAAAATAAGCCTTTACAATTGACCGGACTTCTTTTTTTTTATAATTATTCTAATATTTTTATAAAAGGTATTATATATTACTGAGGAATTATATTATGAGGATTATCATAAATTTATGCTTACAGTGGAGGAAAGTGTGGAGAAATTACAATACAGAAAATTAGAACAGAGCGAAATACATAAAATGCTTGATCTGGTAAGTATTTGCAAAACTTTTCATATTGGTAATGAAGAAAAGATAATCAGAAACTGGAATAATATAGAAACCATAGGAGGATTTCATGGTGAAAAACTGGTAGCATTACTTACAACAGATCCTTATAATCCTGTGAGATGGTATACAGAAAAAAAATCATTTCAGAGTTTTGCTACTAAGAAGAATGCTTTTCTTATGGAACCTTTTATACACCCTGAATATTTCAATTACAATGAAAGTATTATAATGGATTTAATGGAAGCCTATTTTGATAGTTTAACTTTTTGTGATGAAATGATCCTTTATACTACAGCGGAAATCGGTGATACAGAGAGAAGAGATATGTTAAAAAACCTGGGGTTTCAGGTAGATAATAAATTACCCAAAAAATGGGGATTAAAAGCTCCATGGAGTTTTTTTTCTGAAAGAAAAAAAAATAAAATATTAAACGGAATGAAGTTATTTTTAGAAAAAGCAGGCCTGCCATGGACTGAAATAGATGATACGCTGATTTATACTGAGTTACTGGGGATGGTAATTTATATACTTGTAGAAACTTCAAACAAAGATTATAGCACAATAAGATTTTTTGGCTATATAGCTACACTTCCTGAAATTAGTGAAGAACTCGTAAAGATGTTATTGAAATTAAATTTTGATTCTGGTACATTCTGTGTGGATTCCGATTGGAATGTTCTTGTTACGAAATCCAAACTGGGACCTTTTATAAATGATAAAGATATAGAACTCTCTATCAAAAGTATAGCTATGGCTATGTCCAGATATGGTGATATTATACTATCAAAGTCCGGAGGAGAAAATCTTTTTGATTGTATATTGATAAAAAAACCCTTGGTACCTCTTAATTATAGATATTTACTGGAAGAAATTTAATAACACAATAAAAGGATTATCTTAATGAAAGATATGGAAGAAATATTGGATGCCTTTGAAGTTATATTACAGCAGAGTAAATTTAAGACTAAATATTACAGAACTCCCCGCTCAGATCTTGATTATCAATTTGGAATAGAAGGATTCTGTAATATTCAGCTTTTTCCAATAGAAGGTGAAGAGATAATAGTCAGATGCTTTGCTTCTACCAGTATAAGTGAAATAAATCAAAATCTCTGTCTGAAATTAATAGCTTATAATTATATAAATGAATTTGGCAACTTCTCTTTATCACCTGAAGGAGTTTTACGTTTTTCCCATACACTTGAATTTTCAACCCTCAGACTTGAAGAGCTTGAAATGGTTATAGATAAAATAGCAAAAGGTGATAAGGAGGCATTGAATATGCTTCAGGAAGAATTGTAGAGGCGCACTGGCCGTGCGCCCCTGCAAAGGGTTATACCTTTTTTAACAGTACTTTAATTTTTTTATCATTTACATCAAGTTCTACAGACAGACTTAACTCTGAAGTATCTTCTTTCAGTTCCACACAGAGAGTCTCAGTTTTTATATAATCCATAAAAGTAAGTATTGTACTTTTAAGATTATCCTCTGATTGATAAGAAATACTTATTCTATCATCTACTTCAAAATTTAATTCCTTTCTTAAATTCTGTATTTTCCTTACAAATTCTCTGGCTTCTCCCTCTCTTAGAAGTTCTTCAGAAAGAGTAGTATCTATAGCAACACTTATCTCTCCTTCTTCTGCCATAGACAGGTTTTCCCTGGGTTTTCTTATAACTTCTATATCTTCTTTTTCCAGAGTTATTGAGGTATTATCACTGAGAAGAAGAACAAATTTATCTCTATCCATAATTTTTTCCTTTATTTCTTCAGGAGAGATTTTCTCCAGAGCTTCTTTAATCTTCGGAACATCTTTTCGATATTTTTTACCTACAACCTTGAAATCAGGTTTTGCTTCAAAAGTAAATAATTCCTCTGTATCAAGCCCGAAAGTAACCTTTTTTATATTCAGTTCTTCCATAATCTGCTCTACAAGGTTAGAAAGGCCTTCCAGAGCAGTTTTATCTTTTATTATTACTTTAATTTCTTTTAGAGGTTGTCTGACTTTTAAGCTGGCCTGATTCCTTGCGTAACGGCCAAGACTTACAACTTTTTGTGCCATAGCCATACCGGATATAAGATTTTCATCTATAAGACTTTCATCTGCTACAGGAAAAGATGTTAAATGGATACTTTCCGGAGCAGATGAAGCAGCATTTTTTACAAGATTCTGGTATATTACTTCTGTTAGAAATGGAAGGACAGGAGCGAGTAATCTTATTAGTTTAGTTAAAACTTCATATAGAGTAAAATAGGCAGCTTTTTTATCTTTATCATTTTCACTCTTCCAGAATCTTTTTCTTGATCGTCTTATATACCAGTTTGATAGATTTTCTATAAAATCATCTACTAATTTCATAAGATAAGCTACATTGTATTTATCCAGATTTTCTCTTCCTTTTTTTATAACAAAATTCAATTTACCTGTGATCCATCTATCCAGCAGAGAACGTTCTTTTAAAGGTACTGGTTCTTCTTCAGGGTTAAAGTTATCCAGACTGGCATAGGTAATAAAGAAACTGTATGAATTCCAGAGAGTGAGAAATTTTCTTTTAACACTTTCTCCCATAGTATAACCAAAATTAAGATTATTAAAAGGATTATGAGATGCAAAAATATAACGCATCACATCTGCCCCCATTATTTCTGCAGCATCATCAAACCAGATAGCATTACCAAGGCTTTTATGCATATCACGTCCCTCTTCATCTTTTACCAGAGCATGGCCCAGAATAGTCTGAAAAGGTTCGCGATTTTCCATAACAGTGCTCATGGCCAGAAGTGAATAAAACCAGTTTCTGAACTGTCCCGGGAAACATTCAGTTATAAATTCGGCAGGGAACCACTTTTCCCAGTAAGCCCTGTCAGTATTATAGTGCATTGTAGAATATGGAACTATACCGGCATCCAGCCAGGGATTCCCCACATCTTTTATACGGGAAACAGGGTGACTACATTTTTTACATTTTATCTTTAAAGCATCTATCCAGGGACGATGAGGTGAATGACCTTCAAATTCATTCCATCCTTCTACGGTTTTCTCCTTAAGTTCCTCATATCCGCCTATGACATCAAAATGACCGCACTTATCACAGAGAAATATAGGAAGAGCAAGTCCCCAGTATCGCTTTTTAGAAATACACCAGTCATGCATATTAGTTAACCAGTCAAGTTCCTGGTTAAGACCAAACTCGGGCAGCCAGGTAATTTTTTTCGTTATCTCCATTATTTTATATCTGAGTTGATCCATCCGAATAAACCACTCGTCTACAAGTCTGAAAACCAGTTCCTCACTGCATCTCCAGCAAACAGGATAACGGTGTGTGTAATCTTCTAATTTATAAAGTATACCCTTTTGTTTAAGATTTTCGAAAATAGCCGGAGCCGCTTCTGCAGCACCTTTACCCAGTAGAAAATCAAATCCTTCTACAAATATACCACATTCATCCAGTGGTGCTATAACAGAAAGATTAAATTCTTTTCTCAACTCGAAATCTTCTTTACCACAACCGGGAGCAATATGAACAATACCTGTTCCTTCTTTTTCCGTTACTTCATTCCAGGTTATAACTTTATGAACAACACCGGACTGCACAGGAAGATCATCAAAAGGACCTTTATATTTCAATCCCACCAGGTTCTTTCCTTTAAAACTCTCTACCACCTCATAAGAACTAATAATTTCATTAAGTTTGCTCTCAATTAAATATAAATATTCATTACCTGCTCTGATTTTCACATAATCTAAATCAGGATGAACTGCTGCAGCAGTATTGGATGTCAGAGTCCAGGGTGTTGTTGTCCATACAAGTAAAAACTCATTTTCTCTCTCTATCAGGGGAAACTTTAGAAATACACTTTTATGAGTTAATTCTTTATAACCTTCAGTAACTATTTCATGCTCTGAAAGAGCTGTGCCACATCGGGGACACCAGGGCATAACATCTGTTCCCCTGTAGATCCATCCTTCCTTATGACATTTCTTTAAAAAATGCCATATAGTATAATTATTTTCATCTGACATAGTATAATAAGAATTATTCCAGTCCATCCAGTATCCCAGGCGTATAGATTGCTCTGTCTGTTTTTGAGAATACTTTCTTACCCTTTCCTTACATCTTTCAACAAACCTGTCCAGACCATAGGCTTCTATATCTCTTTTGGTTTTAAAACCAAGTTCTTTTTCTACCTCTACTTCCACCCAGAGTCCCTGGCAATCAAAGCCGTTCTGATAACGCTGCTGATAGCCATCCATAGCTTTATATCGCTGAAATATATCCTTGTAAGTCCTGCCCCAGGCATGATGGACTCCCATAGGGTTATTAGCTGTTATAGGCCCATCCAGAAAAGAAAACCTTCTATCAGGATTGGAATTCTTTTTTCTTAGCTTATCAAAGATCTTTTCCTTCTCCCAGAAATCCAGCATTCTGTGTTCTATGAAAACAATATCTAATTCTCCTACTTTTTCAAACATCTGCTTGCTCCTCTCAATTGGTGATTGGTGATTGGTAATGCGTAATTGGTGATTGGTGATGCGTAATGCGTAATGGGTGATGAATAATATTCTTATATAACTCTTCACGTCTCACGTCTCACGTCTCACGTCTCACGATTTTTATGTCCGTTAATTATAAAAGTTAAAGGAATTATTGTCAACAGAGAAATTATTGAAGAAAACACTTTGAAAAAGTTGAGGGTTGGGAGTTGAAAGTTAGAATATTAAATAAAACATTAAACTATAAACTATAAAGGTATACTGAAATTGAAGGTACTTCCCTTTCCGGCAGTACTGGATACCCAGATTTTCCCACCATGAGCTTCTACAGCCATTTTACAGAATGTCAGACCAAGTCCACGTGAAGTACTGGGAGTTTTTTGTTTCTCTTCTGCCTGAAAAAACTTATCAAAAATTTTTTCCTGGTATTCTTCAGGTATACCAATACCTTTATCTTCAACAGAAAAAATCAATTCTGTTTTTTCTTCATTAAGATATGTAATTATTTTTATATTGTTATTTGGAGGTGAATGACTTATACCATTGCTGACAAGATTCGCTATAATTCTATAAAGAAGATCCTTATCTGCTCTAAATTTAGGAACAGGCTCTAAAAGGGTTATAATCTTTTTATTCTCAGCATCTAAGAGAGGTTTAAATTCATCTGAAATTTTTTCTATTATTTCATTAATATCTATAATAGTTTTATTTAGAATAAGTTTTTTTTCCTCCATTTTGCCAATATCCAGTAAATTTAAAATCATTCTCATAAGATTTTTAGCACTGACACAAATCATATTTATAGACATTAATTGCTCTTCGTTAAAAGTTTCACTTTCAAGGAGGAGTAAATCTATGTAACCTGTTATACCTGTAAGAGGATTCTTCAGATCATGAACTATCATCTGAGTCAGATTATTCTTCATTTCTTCAAGTTCTTTCAACTTTGTGTTTTTCTCTTCAAGTTCTGCTACCTGATTTTTAACAACACCGTATAACCTTGCATTTCTAATAGCAATTCCTATCTGATTCCCAATAGCATCAAGTAATGTCATATCTTCGTCAGTAAATGCATTGGTTCTCACACTTCCTATACTCATTATTCCAACAACTTCTCGTTCGGATTTTAGAGGGACATTTACTATAGATGACAGGCTGTTCTTCATTACAAGTGCATCAGTCAGGGGAGAAGAAGAACTTGCGTGGGCTTTTACTGTCTTACCTAAAAGATAAGCTCTTCCATGACTGCCTGTATCCAGTTGAACTGTAGTTTGCTTTAATTCTTCAATTACCACAGGTGATACTCCTTTAAAAGCTTTTGGTACGAGTTTTTTACTCTTTTCATCTATTAGCATCATTATTCCTGCTTCTGATCTGGTTACTAATAATGCCTTATCAAGAGTATTATTAATAATACTTTCCAGGTCCAGTGACTGGTTTACTGCTCTTACTATGGCATTTATAAGTGAAAGCTTTTCAGTATTTACTTTATGTGCTTCACTGGAGCTTGATTTAAATTGCCTTATAATGGTGCCCATATTCTCTATATTTATTTCTAAATTTAATGATGCTCCATCTTTACCCTCTAAAACATCTTTTACCAGTTGCTTTGTTTCCGAAAATAATTTATCCATATCATCAAATGAATATTCTTTATGGTGTAACTTATTCCCTATCTCTTGAGACTGAAAAGATTGCTTGATAGTGTCCAGATTAAATCCACATTTACCACAGAATTTAGCTTTATATATACTTGTTTTATTACAGGAAGGACATATAATATATTTTTCAAAGAAAGAGCTTTCCTGTTCCTGTGTCATTTTATCACCTATAACTTGTGTTTTAGTTCCTGCAGTTTTGGCACCACATCCCTTGCAGAAGCTGGCATTTAATCTGTTATATTTACCGCATTTAGTGCATTTTAGTAATTGTTCATCCTTTTCTTCTATTTTTTGTGTGTTATATATAACATTACTCATTATAATCCCTGTCCTCTTTACATATTCGAAAATTTTCTATGCACTTTTAGCACACCTGAACCCTGTCTGGTTATTATAGCTATCAGGCTTATCTTTAGTTCTGGTAGCACACCAGAAGCAATACATATCCTGAAGATTCCATGCACCACCACATAATACTTTAAATGTACCATCAGATGGTCCCTTTGGATTAATCTGAATTCCTTCAGGTTTATAATACCAGTCTGAACACCATTCCCATACATTCCCGATCATATCCATTACACCATAAGTAGATTTCCCTTCAGGAAAAGAGTCTACAGGAAGTGTACCTCTACCCTGCTCCATAATTGATATTTTACCAAGTAAGTCTATTCTATCCATTTTTAAATTATTACATTTATTTTTATCCCATTCCTGGCCCCATGGATAGGTTCTAAAATCAGTTCCTCTGGCAGCTTTTTCCCATTCGGCCTGAGTGGGAAGTCTTTTGCCCTTCCATGATGCATAAGCACTTGCATCATTCCAGGATACATTTACAACCGGATGTTTAGAGGTTAAAGGATTATAATATTTTCTCCAGGTGCCATCGCTTTTATATCCAGTTTCCTGGATAAATTTTTCATATTCCTCATTACTTACCGGATATATATCTATATAATAAGCATCCAGATATAGCTTATAAACAGGCATTACCTGCCACCTGGAACCTAAAAAACCCAGTGTTTCTTTGCTTCCCATAATAGATTCCCCTGGAGGTATTAAAATCATTTCTTCCTGTGATGGAGTAACTGATAACTGTGATGGGGTAACTAAAACAGATTTTGCCACAATATCCTGTGGCAATTCTATTGGAGCTGTTCTTTTTTCCCGTACTGTTATATTTCCTATTATTCCACTCAGTAATCTTCCAATTTTTCCTTCTCTTTTTCCCCCCCCTGATGACACATTTCGTTTCTTATTATTGATTAAAGCATTTTTCATCTCTTCAGCATTAAAAAAGCGATCCTCCGGCTTTGCTGATAAAGCCTTCATTATAACAGAAACAAAATTCTCTGATATATTAGAAACAAATTCCTGGACAGGTTCAAATTGAAATGGAACCAGAGGAGATTTACCTGTGCAGAGATGATGTAATGTGGCCCCCATTGCATAAAGATCGCTTCTGGGTTCAATATGGCCTTTATATTGTTCAGGAGGAGCATAACCCTGTGTTCCTATAACAGTATGAAGGGCATCATTATCTATTATCATTGTTCTGGCTATTCCAAAGTCCACAAGAAAAACCTTGTCATCATTTTCTCTTAACATTATATTACCCGGTTTTAGATCTCTGTATATTATTGGTGGTTTTTGAGAATGAAGATAGGAAAGTACATCAAGTACCTGTATTGCCCAGTCTGTAAGCTTTTCTTCTGGAAGACCGGGAGTTCCATTACTATTAAGAATTGTTTCTAAATCTTTACCTTCTATAAAGTCCATTACCAGATAATAAATTCCATCTTCAATAAAATAATCAATTACCCTGGGAAGATTAGGATGATGAAGTTTTCGTAACATTTTTGCTTCTTCTTCAAAACGTTTCTTCAGGTATTCCTGTCCTTTACAAGAAGAATATTTGGGTGTCATAACCTTTAAAGCACATTTATCCCCAAAATGCTCATCAATTGTTTCATAAATAGCACCCATTCCACCGATTTTTATTAATCGGACCAGTTTATATCTACCTGCTATAACAGTATTTACATCCCGGAATTCCTCTGTCAAAAATATAGCTGTTCCACATTTGGAACAGTATCTTGATGTATCTCTATTTTCCGTACTGCAATTCTGACATACCCTGGACATATCTCCAACACCTGTTTATAAATAAAATAGCTTTGTTTATAGAATCTATCTTCTTTTCTTTTTTTTCTTTTTACCTTTCTTTTTATTACTTTTATAATCTTCTTTTGTCGGGACTTTACTTTCCTGGAATTTGTATTTTATATCTTCTTCTCTTAACTCTGTGTCCTTTATAGAAATTACTTCCTCACATATTTCTTCAGTGATTAATTCTTTCTGGATTTTTTCTTCCCTACTTTCTTCTTTCTTAATGTCCTTATCTTTAACAGATAATTCTATAAAATACTCTTTCTCTTCCTTCTTATCAATTTCTACTAACTCCTCAGTGCCCTCATCTACAACAACAATCTGTCCATTTTCTACATTACCTTTCCGGGATTTTTCTAACATTTTGTTAATCTCTTTGTCTGTAATTATTTCTTTTTCTTTTATCTCCTGTATTACTTCAGGTTCTTCATCACCTTCTTCCATTTCAAACTCTACACCACATTTTTTACAAAATCTAACATTAAGCCTATTCAAAAACTCACAATTCGGACAAAGATAAAAAAATTCCTCCTCTTCTGGAGAAGACTGTTCTTTACTTCCATCTATTTCCCTGATTATAGATATTCTGGAAATAATAGGTTCTACTATTTTAAATAGTTCCTCTGTTGTTAAAGAATCCTTGCAGCATAAACGCTCTTCGTCTTCTTTTAGAATAAGCTGAATAAATTCATCAACAAGACTTCTATTTATTTCATCACCGGACATAAATTCAACACCGCAGGTTCTACAGAAATTAGCGTTTCTTCTATTTAAATTTTCACAATTAATACATATATTTACACTTTCACTATCTGATATTTCTACTTCAGAACTTATCTTTTCACTATATATAAATTCACCTTTATAACTTCTTTCTATATTATTTATTATCTGTGCTAATACAGGGAAATCCTCTTTTTTAATACTATAGGTGCATAGATATTTTTTCAGATCTTCTTCAGAAGGATTATATTTACTTTCTGATCTTATTCTTTCAACTAACTCATCATATACCTGAATAAGCTTTAAGTTTAACTTTATAGCCTCACGTAAATAGTTTAAAGCTTTTTTAAATTCACCTTTATATATATAAATAAGCCCGAGATTATGATAAGCCTCAATACAATCTTTATCTATATCCAGAGACTTTTCATAATTTCTTATAGCACTATAAAAATCTTTCTGTGCCTGATAAACATGAGCCAGGCCAATATAAGCTTCTCCAAAATTACTATCTATCTCAATGACATAACCAAAATATTGTAATGCGCTGGATAGATCTCCTAGCTTATATTTTATATAACCTAACCTGGAATATGCCTCAGTATATTTGGGGTTAATTTCCAGTGCTTTATCATAATACGGTATAGCATTCTCAAATTCACCTTTTTCCAGATATATCTGGCCAATATCAGAATAAATTTCTATCTTATCAGGATAACCCTCAATAGCTGTTTTATAATATTCCAGAGCTCCATCTAGATCCTCTTTTGCATAATAAATATTACCTAATTCATAATTAACCACAGGATCGAGTGAATCATATTTCAAGGCTTCTTTGAGATATATTAAAGCACCTGCTAAATCATCTTTTATAATATATTTCCTGGCTATTTCTTTAAGTTCTTCAGCTTTAGTCAATCTGTATAATTCTTCTTCCAAATTGTCATCTTTCTCAGCAATTTCTTCACTTACTTCTTCAGAAAGATAATCTTCTTCATTTATTACTAAATAGCCATTTTCATCTTCTTCTATTACAATTATTTCCTCTATATCTTCTCCTTCATCACCTTCTAAAATTATAATTTCTTCAACCACTTCTTCATTAACCAGATTGTTAGATTTCGCAGGTACTTCAGAGCTTTCTTTTTTTTCAATAGAATTTACACCCCGAGGTATCTGTTGTAAAGTCAATGTTTTTAAAAGTAAAGTGCTTGCATCGGGCGAAATTGGTGTACCGCCTTCATATACTTTTTTAATAGATTTCTCAAGATCCTCCCAGGATGTATCACCTTTCAGAATATAACCGGATGCCCCGATTTTAAAGCATTCCATAAACTCTTCTTCTACAAGAGAATCTGTTAATATTATAATCTTACTTAAGGGGGCAATATTCTTAATATCCCTTAGGGCTACTATACCATTCATAACTGGAAGATTAGTGTCCATAATTATAACATCAGGTTTTTCTTCTAAACCGGTAATTAAATGAATAGCACTCTCACCATCATAGGCTACTCCGATTACCTTTATACCTTTAAAAAATGTTGCCACATCTCTAAAATTATTACACATATCCTTATCTTTATCTACAATAAGGATTTTTATATATTCATTTGAACTTTCTGTTTCATTATTAGATATTTTATCTTTATAAATAAGATGACCCGTTCTATATCTACTATCAGGCTTACAGAAATTCTTTTTATATATCGCCAGGAGTTCTTGTTTTAATATAGTACTGTTAGAATATCTATTTTCCACATCATATTCAATGCATTTCATTACAATATTTTCTATATCAGAAGATAATTCTGGTACAATTTTTCTGAGAGATGTGAACTTAAAGGGTTCTTCAGGAAGAGTTCCTGTCAGCAGTTCATATATGGTAACACCTAAAGAATAGATATCACTCCTTACTTCCTTAACGCCTATATACTGCTCTGGAGGAGCATAACCATCAGTCACATAAGCATCTTCTATTTCAGACTCAGGTTCTATTGATGCAGAACCAAAATCTACCAGTATTATCCATCCATCAGAATCTCTTATTATAAGATTGGCTAACTTTATATCTCCATGAATAATAGGTGGTTTTTGCTCATGTAGATATTCAAGAACCCTGCAGATCTGTATAGCCCATTCAATTACCTGTTTTTCTGATAATCTTTTCTCTTCCTTTTGTTCTTCTAAAATTATTTCGAGGTCTTTACCCTCTATATAATCCATTACCAGATAACAAATATCATTTTCTATAAAATAATCAGTTACACATGGTAAATTTGGATGACGAAGATTAGCAAGTAATTCAGCTTCTTTTCTAAAAGGTTTAAGAATTTTTTCTTTTTCATCTTCAGGTAGATCTTTTAGTCCTTTTCTATATATAGCCTTTATAGCACATGCTCTATTTAAACGGACATCATATCCAAGAGAAATTCCTCCTATTCCACCTGATGAAAGGGAGGATATTATTTTATATCTATCTTTAAGAAGATTTTTTTCTTCTCTTTTTTCATTACTTCCAAAAGGACAACCACAGTTCTCACAGAAAAGAACTCCTTCAGGGTTTTCAGTGTAACATTCTAAACAATACATTTATTTCACCTTAATTAAAATATCTATAAAATTAAAATTTACTCTTCCTTAATAATAGGAAGAGTTATAGAACTCAAATTACTATATAATTAAATAATTATTAGTATTAACCATGTAACTCTAAAATCCTGTTATACTTTCATCTTTACGTATCCGGGGTTTATCTTCATATTCTCCATCAATATCTTCATCTTCCGGATCGTTAAAACCTGTAATATCATATTTTTCTGCATCTCTAAAACCTGTAATATCAGTATCTTCCTTTATACTATAATCATTAGGACGTACACCCATCTCCAGTGTGGGAGGAGGAGGGGGTGGACTGGCAAGAGAACTGATGCCATTTATAACCATTCCTGCTATAGAAAGTACTGGACCCATAGATTGCTCTGATATCTGTAATATCAGATACCTCCTTTCTCATTTTCTACAATTGTAGAAAGCAAAATTTGTTAAAATCTATTTCACACATATATTATAACATATTATATATAATAATTACAAAAAATTTTGTAATTATTCATGTGTTAGATTTTGAGTATAATATTTGGCATGGTTCAACATTGACTAAAAAATCTCCTTTTACAAAATAAAAAAGAGAAAAAAAGAAAAAATCCTTAATCTTTTAAGAAAATTTAAAAGGATAAGGTAAAAAAAGATGAGTAATTATACAATAAACAAACCAGTTT
>JAKJGF010000359.1 GCA_022704525.1 Bacillota bacterium
TTATTGCATTTAACCACAGGGTGGAAAGATTTGAGAGAAACCAGTTCTTATAGAGGTTTTCCACTACAGGCTGGAGTTTTTTTAATATATCGCCGGAAATCCTGTCAATGGAATAATAAAATTTCCTGTAGTCCCTATCAAACTGATAATAGTCATTTATATAAAGATGGAATAATTCTCCTGGAGAACCTTCAGGAAATCCTCTAAGAAACCTCTTCTTAAAGGAGAACATACTTATAGTGCTTTCCAGGGCATTATATACATCCTTATAATCTTCATACCAGTGTTTACTCTTACGGATAAATATATACTCCAGATATCTGTCATATTCATCCATATCATCCATAAGGGCATTTCTGATATAAAGAATAATTCCCATGTCAAAGACTTCAAAGCTCTCTGCTTCTATATACTCATCAACATACCAGCCCTTTATATGTTCTTTTAAATTGAGCTCTTCAGATATATTAGCCGCTATTTTTTCATACCTGATTCTATCAGTGCCATGGTTTATCCACTGGTCTATAAATATATGACAGCTGTTTTTATTCCCTGAAGTATAAGCATCCCAGGCAGAAGGAAGGTTTACTTTAGCAGTAGTTTTTATATCTGTAAGCATTATGGTAAGGAGCAATCCTTTAAGAGAGGGTCTATGGCTTGAATAGCCATAATCTTTCTCTGCAGACTTCCAGAAGGCATCTTTTCCGGGATACCTGCATATCTCTCCCCAGGATCTATTCTCTTCTTCATTTAATCCCTGAATAAATAAGGACCTTACAACAGAACTGAAGGAAAGGTGTTTTAATCTGCAGGCCACAGACATCATGGCCAGTTCAAAATCCTTCTCAGTCCATTCGGGAGAAAACATTTCCTTCAGACTCTCCAGTCTTTCTTTACTGTCAAAGAACTTAATATTCTTTTTTATAAAGGGTTTTAAAGCAAAGCCTTCAATCTGCAGGGTATTCATAATAAGAGAGGCTTTATCTGCAGAGAATTCACTGCTGTATAGCTCTATATCCAGAAGCCAGTTATCTTCATTCTCCGGTTTTCTGAAGGGGGCGTAAATAAGGTAATTGCTTTTTGTATCTTCTTCTTCAAGGAGGAATTTTGTTGCGAAATAGTTATTATCCAGCTTATGCAGTTTAACACCATCTGGAGGAAGAGTATCTATATAATCTTCAAAACCCTTTTCTTCATCATACCAGAAGACTATATTTCGTTCTGTCCCCTGAGATAAGGGGGAGGAAAATTTCTTCTGTAATGCTTTTTTAATTTCTTCTGTGTTCATTTATTATATTTTCTCCAGGTTAATATGATAATTTGAGAAAAATTTTCAAAATTCTGCATTACTTGCCATAAATTTTCATTATAGCTATTATATTGGTTTTTTTATATCTTCGCCACCAGTCCTTTAAACTTCTCATAATTCACTGCAACCCCGTCATCCAGGTCAAGGTCTATCTGCATATCTGCCGTATGCCTGAGTAATTCATCATATTTCCTGAGTTCTTCTTTATGTGATGCTATTTCAGAAAGTTTTTTCTCTGTCTGTTTCTTTTCCCTCACATCCTTAATCTGGGGCAGTCTCTCTCTGAGATGTCTTTCCGAAATCTCCAGTTTTCCCTGCAGTTCATGGAGATAATCTATCCTCATTTTTGCTGCAGTGCCCCTGTCATATCTATGTATATAGATTAAAGCATTGAAGGCTTTCAGCTTCCCTGATGTAAAAAGCCAGTAGATGGGTCTTTTCTTATATATTCTTACATGGTCTTTATAGAAGTCATTCAGGAAATATTTCCTTATTCTCTCAGCAGAGGTTTCATTATCAGTCCTCCCCAGGGCAGAGGCTATAAAGTCCAGGTTTTCATAGAGGGTATCCTTTCCAAAGGTCACTTTTACAAATTCTATAAACCTGCTTACAATATCATCTTCAAACCAGTCTGCTGAGAGTATGGGGATAATTGCGTCATCATCAACAGGATAAGTTTTATATTTACTTTCATCAAATTCTCCTCCTGCATAGGCGAGGCCCGGGGTGTCGAGGGAATAACGGCCCATCATACAGCCTACAGCATAAGAAACAAAAGACCTCACATCCCTTTCAAGGTCAGCTTTTCTGATTGTTATGTCCTTATCCTCCACTTCAGGAGTCATTTCATCCTGAAGTCCGTAGATTTCTATGAAGAGGCGGTTTAATTCTTCTTCGTTGGATTTTAATCTGGAGAACTGACTGTCTGTGAAAGATGTCCATCTGTTAAAAGAATCTTCAATCCTTTTACTCTCCTCATCCCCCGACCCCTTCTCCCCGGGGAGAAGGGGAGAAAGCATATAATCCTTACTATTCTCTTTTATCCCGGAAAAAAATCCGTCTCCGGCAGAAACTTCAGAAAAACTGCTACCCCCCATAAAACTCGATACCTCCGGCACAGCCGGTCCACCGACTTCCCCTCTCCCCCCGGGAGAGGGGTCAGGGGTGAGGGGTGTAAGGAAAGGATGAACCCGAAAATCCCAGGAGGTTTCGAAAGAATTCCAGTCTGTGCGGGAGATGGAAATATTTTCTTCTGCGAGGGTATCTATTTTTGATTTTGTTTCTTCTAATTCAGGAAAAACTATTGGAAGAGAAGCTATATTGCCCACTTGAAATGCCATTGTAGGATTAATAATTTTAAGGAATTCAAATGCCAATTTTGAACATAAAAATGCTGTTAAATATTTAATTTGCTCTTTTTCTGGAAAAAGCGAAGAACCAATAACATCAAATATAAAACCATCCGGAGAATACCTCACACCAAAATTACTCGAACTAATAAATGACCAAGTTATGCCCTCTTTAAAATAAAAATCCTTTCCATCATGTCTATGCCCTAAAAAAGTAGACATTAATTTAATTCCATATTTATCATATCTTAATACAAAGATTTGATTACCATACCATTTCTTGAAATCCCCACCTTTATTATATGGAAACCATTTTAAACTACTTTTATGTGCCTCTTTTACTGTTACATAGTTTCTACCAAACTCTCCATATTTAATTTCAAACCAGTATCTTACGACTGCTTCATTCTTGCCTGTAGATAAACCATGTTTAATTTCAGCTACATCTTTTAGTAATGTATTTTTTTCAAATATCTCCCTCATCCTACCACTCACCCAGTAAGCCACAGGAGAACCGGGAAGTTTAGAAAAATCTTCTATTGAAGCAACTTTTAATCTCTCATTTTTTACAGGAAACTCAAAAGGTTCTCCCTTATCATTAATATCCTTCAATTCTGTATAAGAATAAGACCCTCTATAAGAAGGC
>JAKJGF010000125.1 GCA_022704525.1 Bacillota bacterium
GCCTGTTACCTTCCCCTTACAGAAAGTATAGATATTGATAAGGATTTAGGAACACGCCACAGAGCAGCTCTTGGTATTACAGAACATACTGATTGTATTGCTATAGTGGTCTCAGAAGAAACAGGAAGTGTCTCTCTCTGTACAAATGGTCGTTTAAAATATAATATGACCATGAAAGCTCTTGACCATCATCTCAGAGCACTCTGCAATCCCAGGAAAAGGGTTGAAAGGAGATTTCTCTTCTTCCCTGTTATAAAAAAGCTGGAGACCTGTAATTTAAAAGAACTTAAGACCAGGGTATCTAAAGTGACAAAATATAAATTGAGTCAGGCTGAGCAGACAAGGCAAACAGATGTATTTAGAGAAGAGTTAGATACTGTAACAGAGAAAAGTGAGGACTCCAATGTTCTCCATAATAAGCCAGATGATGATTATAAAGATTTCCTGGAGAAAGAGGGTTGTGAAAATATTTCCTCTCATAATTTTCAGGAAATCTCAGAAAAATTTATAGAGAAAGAGAAAAATAATTCAAATGGAGAATATGGAAAAATCCCTGATGACAGTGGAGCGGTTATAAATATAAAGGAATCAATATGATAGGTAATTTTTTGCAAAAAGATATAAATTTAAAAATACTTTCAGTTATATTTGCTATTTTTTTATGGGCTTATGTCTATTATAAAGATACACCTTTTCAGGAAAACCTTGCAATAACGTCGTTTGTTGTCCCTTTAGAGGTTAAAGGCCTTGCTTCAGACCTTGTGGTAGTGGAAATACAGGATAATGTATTTGTAAAAGTCAGGGGTAATAAGGATGTTATAGCTAATTTGAAAATGGAAAATGTAAGGTCCTTTGTCGATTTGAGTAATAAAGGTGTGGGCAGTTATAGGGGGGTATCTGTTCATGCTTCCAGTATAGTGGAAGTAATTACATGGGAACCAAAGTCTGTAGATGTTAAGATTGACAAGTTAGTAGAGAAAGTTTTATCTGCAAATTTAGAATGTGAAGGTAAACTTAAAAACGGATATGTTATAGACAAAGAAAAAACAGTAATGGTCCCAGATAAGGTAGTATTAAAAGGCCCTGAGGATCTTATGAAAGATGTAGATAAAATAATTGTTAGAACTGATATCTCCAATGCTACCTGTGGTTTTAATGTGACAGAAGTTCCTATGGTGGTTGATAATAATGATAAAGCTATTACTGGCCTTACTTTAAAACCTTCGAATATACAGGTCTTTGTAGAAATTATACCTGATAAGAAGTATAAAACTGTACCTATAGTTCCATCCATTTTTGGTACCCTGCCAGAAGGATATATAATCAAGTATATTTCTCTTCAACATTCTACAGCTACTATTGAATATACTTCAACAGATGAACGTGATATAAATTATGTAAAAACATTTCCTATAGATATTAATGGTAAAACCGAAGATATAGTAACAAATGTATTGCTACGTCCTATTGAAGGAGTTAATATTATAAATAATACAATTCGTGTTGTAATTAGAATTGGTAAGAATACCGATGTAGAGAAAACACCAACACCTGTGAAAAAAGATAGTAAGAATAAATGAGTTTAAAGGGGAGATTATGAATGGGGAAATTATTTGGAACTGATGGAGTGCGAGGTATTGCAAATAAAGATTTAACTCCCACTCTTACATTTCAACTTGCCAGAGCATGCGGTTATATACTTTCGAAAAAAAAGAATACAGAAGAACCTTATTTTATAATCGGAAAGGATACAAGAATATCTTCTGATATGCTTGAGAGTGCAATTATAGCCGGTCTTTGTTCTGTTGGCGTTTCATCTGTTAAGATGGGGATTATTCCAACACCTGTTGTATCTTTTCTGACTTCAAGGACAAATGCCTGTGGAGGAGTTATGATTTCTGCATCTCATAATCCTTATCCTGATAATGGAATAAAATTTTTTAATTTCAATGGTTTTAAACTTGAGGATAAAGAAGAAGAAGAGATTGAAACTTTAATAGAGGGAAGTGATAAACTTCCCTGTCCAACGGGGAAAGGTCTTGGTAAAATTCTCAAAGATGATATACTTGAACTTTATATTTCATCTATTAAGAAAATCTTTGGAGAAGCACATAGGAAGGTTTTAAAAGGCTTTAAATTGGTAGTAGATTGTGCCAATGGATCGGCTTTCAGGATTGCTCCCAATGTCTTAAAGGATTTAGGAGCAGAGGTTATAGAATTAAGCGTTGATCCAGATGGCATTAATATAAATGAGAAATGTGGTTCAACTCATACAGACTCTCTCAGGAATGCAGTGATCCAGGAAAAAGCAGATCTTGGCTTTGCCTTTGATGGTGATGCTGACAGGGTTATTCCGGTTGATTCTTATGGTAATATAGTAGATGGTGATCAGATGATGTGTATAATAGCTTCTTATCTGAAAAGTACAGGCAGGTTAAAAAATAATCTTGTTATTTCAACAGTTATGAGTAACCTTGGTTTTGAATTTGCCCTTAAAGAGAGAGATATTAGTTTTTTACGAACAAAAGTGGGAGATAGATATGTAGTTGAAGAAATGCTTAAAAAGGGCTCTATTATAGGGGGAGAACAATCAGGACATATAATATTACTGGATTATAATAATACAGGTGATGGTTTAATTACAGCCCTTATGGTGTTAAAGGTTATTCTCCATAGTGGAAAATCCTTATCTCAACTGGCATCAATAGTTACAAAATATCCTCAGATACTTATTAATATACCTGTCTCCAGTAAAGATAGCTTTTTAAGAGATAATTATCTTCAGGAATTTATAAAAAGAGAGGAGCAATTTCTTTCGGATAGAGGGAGAATTCTGGTACGTCCCTCCGGTACGGAACCCTTAGTAAGGGTTATGGTAGAAGCTATGGAAGAAGTTCAAATGAAAGAGATTGCTGAAAAGATTGCCAGAGAAATCAGGGTCAGGGTAGGGTGAGAAGTGAAAAGAGATAACTCATTACACTATGCAGTGATCCGTAATAATATAAGTGCCTTTCATGTTTCACTAATAAAGGAGTTGTTTATAATGAAATATACTTTTACAATATTAATGTGTTTTTTATATCTTCTACTATCTTCCGGGTCACTTCTGGCTGAAGATAAAGCAAAGGAAGCAGAAAAACATGCCATAGCAGGGCTTCAGGCCTTTCAGGCCGGTATTTTTGAGGATGCTGAAAAGGAACTTTCTCTGGCGGTAAAATTAGATCCTAAAAAAGTGGATTATCGGAGAGTTTTAGGAACTATTTATGTAAGATTGAGTAAATACGATAAAGCTATCGAACAGTACGTCTCTGCTTTGAAGTTAAAGCCTGATGATGTAGAATTAAATTATAATCTGGGATATATTTATGATTTCCATAAATCAGATCCAGCAAAAGCAAAAAATTATTATTCTAAGTGTTTGAAACTGGATCCCAAAGGACAGTTTGCTGAAAATACCTATCTTTATCTCGGTAAAATTTATTTTACTGAAAAGAATTATGATAAAGCAATAGCACAGTATAAAGGGGCAGCTGCTCTGAAAGATAGTAATGCAGGAGTAGCACTCTACAATCTGGGATTATGTTATATTAAAACTGATAAATTGGATATTGCAGAAAAAGAATTGTTAGAATCTGCAAAACTTATGCCCACACAGGCTCTCATTTATGCTGCCCTTGGTGAATTATATATGAAGAAGAAAGATTACTCTAAAGTTATTGAGAATTATCAGAAGGCTATTTTATATGATTCTTCTAATATTTCTTATCATATAGAACTTGCTCAAGCTTACGAAAGTAAGGGAGACTTAGATTCTGCTCTTTCGGAATATAATACTGCTATATCACAAAATTCTAAGGATGCTAAACTACATTACCTGGCCGGTTCTATATACAATAAAAAAGGGGATTTTTTGAAAGCATCAGAAGAACTAACACTGGCAGTTGAACTGGAAATTAATAACAAACTTTACAAAGAGACTCTTGCAAAAGTTCAGAGCAAAATTCCTGTGGCAACACCGACTCCTGTTCAGTTAGATCCTCCGGTAACTCCCGTGGAGGGAAGTTCTGTCAGTTTAAGTATAAAGATACTGGAACCGCCCGGATTTTCTCAGGGTTCTTACCAGTGTAATGCTTCTAAAGTGCGTATCGTAGGCATTGCTACAGCACCTTCCGGCTCTGGTATAGTTGAAGTTTTGATCGATAACGTTCCAGCTCGCTTATCCCGGGTACAGGAGAATTACAGTAGTGAGATTCCCCGGGAAGGTTCTTCACTCCAGTTTGAGGGTGAAGCTTTACTTACTCTGGGAGATAATCACGTAAAAATCTCCGCTATGGATAAAACCAGAACCAGAATAGAAACGATATTTATTATTAAACGTCTTGAATAAAGTGAGAGGTGACAGGAGTGAAACATTGTTCTTTAACAATTCTATTAATACTTTCTCTCACGTCTTTATCTTTTGCTGGAGTAACAGAACAACAATATAAGGCAGACCTTCTTATACATAAATCTTATCAGCTCATAATGGCTAATTATTATAAATCTATCTCAGGTGTTGAGCTTTTAAATGCAGGACTGAAGGTTCTTTTTGTTAAATGTGGTTCTGAGAAACCTTTTTTAAAAAATCTGGATAACGAGCAGGCTCTGAAAGATTTTAATAATGTTTTTTTTGAACTTACTGAAAATTATTCTGGAGATCTTCAGAATCTTTCTATGGATATAATAGAAGCCATGATAAAATCACTTCAGGATAAATATTCCTCTATGATAAAATCCGGCGTTTATACGGAACTTAAGTCTTTATTGGAAGAAGAAATCTTTTCTGGATTTGGATTTGTTTTTGCAGAAAAGGATGGATCTATTTATATTACATCGGTTTTCCCTGATACACCTGCTTTTCAAGCAGGGATAAAAGAGGGAGATATTATAATTGAAGTTGATGGCAGAAAAATTGATAAGATTTCTCTTAATGAAATTTATGATTTAATGAATAAAGAAAAAGATGAGATTATATATTTAAAAATTCAGAGAAATAAAGTAATTCTGGATTTTTCTGTTAAGGTTCAGGAGATAAAGTTGACTGATTTTATTATTAAAAAAAATAGTAAAAATTCTTCATTATATATTAAAATCTATTTTTTTTCTACTGATACTTACAGGAAGATTTTTTCTGAATTGTCGAAATTAAACCTTGAGAATTATTCTTATTGTATTATTGATTTAAGAGATAATCCCGGAGGGGATCTGGAGAGTGCTATAAATTTCAGTAAGATTTTTCTCCCAAAAGAACCTGTAATTCGGATAGAAAATAGCAGGGGACATAAATTGATTTATGCAGGTTTTTCTTCTCCCATTGTAGTTTTGATAAATAATGGAACTATGAGTTCTGCTGAAATAGTGGCTCTGGCCTTTCAGGAAAATCATAGAGCTACTCTTATAGGTCAGAAAACCTCTGGTAAAGCCTCAATTCAGGGACTTTTTCCTTTAGACGAAGATTTTGCTATAAAACTCACAGTAGCAAAGTTTTTTACTTTTTCCGGTGAACCTGTAGATGGTATCGGTATCAAACCTGATATAGAAATTGAAGGATATGAAGAACAGTTATTGAAAGCTGAAGAAATAATAAAAGTAAGAAGTGAAAAGTGAGAAATATATTACATTTAAATACAAAGAAATTTTTATTATTGTTAAATTATTAGCTTTAGTAAAAATAAACCCTTTATGTTTAAAGCCATCAGCAATCAGCTTAAGGAAAAGCTGATTGCTGAGGACTGATAGCTGAAAGCTAATAATAATTTAAAATTTCTTTGTATAATATAAAAAGGTTTTGTTTTAAATATCTAGAAATAATAAATAACATATATTGAAAATTATTTAATTTACATATTTCTATATTTTAAATGAGGAGGTTTATCGGCAATTTTAATTCTTCATTATTTATAATGACATGAGAAGCCGAAAAGTATTATGTGGGAACCATTTACAGAAAGAGCGAGAAGATCTATCGTCCTTGCGCAGGAAGAAGCTCAGCGTTTAGGCAATAATTATATAGGAACAGAACACCTTTTACTTGGAATTATAAGTGAGGGAGAGAGTGTTGCTGCAAAGGTTTTAGAAAATCTTGATGTATCTCTTAAAAAGGTGCGACAGGAGGTTGAAGCCATAGCAGGCAAGGGGGGGAAATCTACACTTGAGGAGATGGTTTTTACGCCCAGGGCAAAGAGGGTGATAGAACTTGCTTTTGAAGAAGCCCGTCAGCTGGCTCATAATTATATAGGGACAGAACATCTTCTTTTAGGTCTTGTCAGGGAAGGTGAAGGTGTTGCTGCAAGAGTCCTATCCAATTTAGGTGTGGATACTGAGAAAATAAGGGATCAGATAACCAGACTTCTGGGTGCTAAAACTGTTACGCAACCCACTAAAGAGAGAACAAAAACACCAACTCTTGATTCTTATGGTCGGGATCTGACTGATCTTGCAAGGAAGAATAAACTGGATCCCGTTGTGGGGCGTGAGACTGAAACACAGAGAGTAATTCAGATTCTAAGTCGCAGAACTAAAAATAATCCTGCTCTTATTGGAGAACCTGGTGTAGGGAAAACTGCTATAGTAGAAGGTCTTGCTCAGAGAATTGTTAAAGGAACAATTCCAGAATTACTCAAAGATAAGAGAGTTATAACCCTCGATCTGGCCGGAGTAGTGGCAGGAACAAAATACAGGGGAGAATTTGAGGGAAGAATGAAAAGGGTTATGAGTGAGATAAAAGCAGCTGCAGGAGAAGTTATATTATTTATAGATGAACTTCATACACTGGTGGGAGCAGGAGCAGCAGAAGGAGCAATCGATGCATCAAATATATTAAAACCTGCTCTTGCCCGTGGTGAATTACAATGTATAGGTGCCACTACTCAGGAAGAATTTCGTAAATATATAGAAAAAGATCCTGCTCTGGGAAGGAGATTTCAACCTATTCAGGTGAAAGAACCTACTATTGAAGAAACTATAGAGATCTTAAAGGGCTTAAGGGATAGATATGAAGCCCATCACAGGGTTAAAATAACTGATGAAGCCATATTATGTTCTTCCCGTCTGAGTGACCGTTATATAACTGACAGATTTATGCCTGATAAAGCTATAGATCTTATTGATGAGGCAGGTGCCAAGGTTAGATTGGCTCAGACCATACCTCCTCCTGAATTAATAGAAATAGAAAAT
Source organism: Bacillota bacterium (assembly GCA_022704525.1). Taxonomy (GTDB): domain Bacteria; phylum Vulcanimicrobiota; class SpSt-956; order SpSt-956; family JAKJGF01; genus JAKJGF01. The sequence continues at coordinate 7,216 of JAKJGF010000125.1, forward strand.
GAACTCAGGAAGGTAAGGCAGGAGAAAGAAGCTGCTATTCAGTCACAGGAATATGAAAAGGCAGCCAAAATAAGAGATAAGGAAGAGAAGATACAGGAACAGAAATTAAAACTGGAAAAAGAGTGGAATGATAAGAAAAACAGGGTGGTAGATGATGAAAATATGGTTACTGAACGTGAGATTGAAGATATAGTATCTAGCTGGACCAAAATACCCGTGAGCAGACTGGCTGAGGAAGAAACTGAGAGACTTATTAAAATGGAGGATATTCTTCATAAAAGAGTAGTGGGACAGGAACAGGCTATAAAAGCTCTTGCAAGATCTATAAGAAGAGCCAGAGCAGGTTTAAAGGATCCCAAAAAACCAACAGGTTCTTTTCTTTTTCTGGGACCTACAGGAGTGGGTAAAACAGAACTTGCCCGTACACTGGCCGAGTTTTTATTCGGTGATGAAGATGCTATGATACGTATAGATATGAGTGAATATATGGAAAAACATGCTGTCGCCCGTCTCATAGGCGCACCTCCTGGATATATAGGGCATGAAGAGGCAGGTCAGCTGACTGAAGCAGTACGCCGTCGTCCTTATTCTGTTGTTCTCTTTGATGAAATAGAAAAGGCCCATGCAGATGTTTTTAATATTCTTCTTCAGGTTCTGGATGATGGACGTCTAACTGACTCCAGTGGCAGAGTAGTTGATTTTAAAAATGCTGTTATAATTATGACATCCAATGTTGGAACCAGAGCTATAGGTGAGGACGATCCTACCGGTTTTAGAAAAACGAAGAAATCTACAGATCCGGAGAAGCAATATGAAGAGATGAAAAAGACAGTGATGAAAGAAGTTAAAAGAATATTCAGACCGGAATTTCTCAATCGTCTCGATGAAATAATGGTATTTCGTGCATTGACTGAAGTTGAGATTTCACAGATAGTAACACTTATGCTGGCAAGGGTTAATAAAGAACTTAAATTACAGGATTTTGAGCTGGATGTAACAGAAGAAGCAAAGAAAAAAATAGTGAAAGATGGTTTTGATCCCATTTATGGTGCTCGTCCACTCCGTCGTTCTATCCAGAAATTTATAGAAGATACTCTTTCCGAAAAACTCATTAGATCTTCTACTGTACAGCTTATTTTAGATGAGATATTAGATTGGAAAGCTCTTATAAAAAGTTTACAGGAACATAGTTCTTTAGCAATAAATCGAATATGGAATTTACTTGAAGCTGAAACTAAGGAACTTATTCTCAATGTAGATTTAGATAAAAACTTTGATGAGTATCTTAATGAGTCCAGAAAAAAGTCAATTATTGATAGTCTTAACAAAATAGTTAAAAGTCAGGATTTTTATGACCCTCTGGTTTTTGAGAATTTAGAACTTGATGAGGAAGGCAGGGAACTTTTAGAAAAGGGTTTAGAAAATTTATCTGATAAAGAGATAATAAAATTAAATCGTTTCGTATTTGAAGCTATTTATTCCAGAGAATTGAGAAAAAGAGATGTCTTCAAACCGGGAGATATTATACTGGCTGATTTCTCGAAAGGAAAAATTGTATTTAATAGAAAATCCAGATTGGAAGATGCAGTTTTGACTATAAAAAGAAAAGAAGTAACTGATGCTAAAACAAAATCTCTTCAAAAAGGATAGTTTTGGGTGAGTAAAGAAAAAAATAAAAAGACCAGCTTTATCTGTCAGGAATGCGGTTACAGCACAGTAAAGTGGATAGGTCGTTGCCCTGATTGTGGGGGATGGAGCACTTTTCAGGAAGAGATGATAAAGAAAAGTGCTTTTCTATCCCCCTCTGATTTAGAAGAACTACTCCCTATAAGCAATATACATCCCGTTGTGGAGACAAGGTTTTCTACAGGTATTAAAGAATTAGACAGGGTTTTAGGAGGTGGTATTGTAAGTGGATCCCTGGTTATTGTAGGGGGAGAACCGGGAATAGGTAAATCTACTTTATTACTTCAGATGGTCAATTCCTTTGGTAAAGATTTTGGTAATGTTCTTTACGTATCTGGAGAAGAATCAAGGGAACAGATTAGATTAAGAGCAGATAGACTGGGTTCTTTATCATCTCAGGTGTTTGTTCTTTCGGAAACTGATTTAAATACTATTAAAGGATATGTGGAAAATTTATCTCCCAGAGTTCTCATAGTTGATTCTATACAGACAATTTATCATTCAGAATTAATTTCTCCGCCGGGTACTGTTAGCCAGATAAGGGATTGTACCTATAATTTAATGAGACTTGCTAAAGCCAGCGGCCTTATAATATTTCTTGTAGGTCATGTGACAAAACAGGGGGCCATAGCAGGGCCGAAATTACTGGAACACATGGTTGATACTGTTCTATATTTTGAGGAAAATTCCCAACAACCTTATCGTATATTGAGAGCAGTTAAAAATCGCTTTGGTTCTACTAATGAGGTTGGTATTTTTGAGATGACCTCAGAAGGTTTGAGAGAAGTCCTTAATCCATCGGAGGTTTTCCTTTCTGATGGGATGGAAGGTTATCCCGGTACAGTTGTTTTTGCTACTATGGAAGGGACGAGACCCATACTGGTAGAAATTCAAGCCCTCACAGGTTATACTACTTACAGTCAGCCAAGACGGTCAGGTAATGGAATAGATATTAACAGGTTGTTTCTTATTTTAGCTGTTTTGGAGAAAAGGTTAGGATTGAAGTTTGGTACCATTGATGTTTATGTTAATGTTGTAGGAGGTATGAGAATAGAGGAACCTGCAGCTGACCTGGCTATTGCAACAGCCATTTGTTCCAGTTTCTGGAATAGATCCGTTCTTCCTAAAACAGTTGTTTTTGGAGAAATCGGATTGACCGGTGAGATTCGAAATGTACTTCATTCTGACAGAAGGTTATTTGAAGCATATAAAATGGGATATAGGAGATGTGTATTACCTGCCAGATTCGATACTACTTACTTTAAAGAAAATTATGAAAAATTTATTTTATCAGATGTTAGAAGTGTGGATTCTGCTCTGTCTGTACTTCTGGGTGTTGAACCGGTGAAAGAGATTTAAATGTCTGGTTAGAGAGGAGGTGAGATGTAGTGAATAAATTTATTAAAATAATATTTACTATAATGATGGTTACCCTTAGCTCTTTACTGGGTTATTTAATAGCTTTTGGTTTAAATTTTTATGTATTTCATTTTGAGGCCTATAATTTTATCTTTGTTATTGCCGGTTGTATTTTATTTTGTGGTATTCTGGGGTTCTGGATTTCTCCATTTTTAATAAAGATTTTTACTTATTCTGTCAATTTTGTAATCTCTTATATTCAGAGGTATTCTCCTCATGATTTAATAGCCGGCGCTCTTGGTTTAATACTTGGACTTATTGTAAATACTCTTTTACTCAGACCTCTTTATCTTGTTTTTCTACCATTTTCATTTATGGGAGACAGTGTGCTCTTTACTATATCAAATTTTATTCATCCTGTAATAGTAATTTTTATGACTGCTTTTTTTGCATATCTTGGTGTTGTAATAGCAGTAAAAGTTGGTTTCCATAATGCATTAAGCTCTAAATTCTCTGAAAAATTTAAAAAGGATATCCCCGGTTTAGAGGAAGGTATAAAAGAATTTTTAACAGATGAGATTAACAAAGAACGTTTTAAGATTCTGGATACAAGTGTTATTATAGATGGACGTATTCTTGACCTATGCAGAACTGGTTTTCTTGCCGGTGTTATAATTATTTCTCGCTTCGTTCTTCAGGAATTACAACATATAGCCGATTCGTCGGATTCTTTGAAACGTAACAGAGGTAGAAGAGGGCTGGATGTTTTAAATAAGATGCGTAAAGATCATAATATACACATACATATTTATGAGAAGGATTATTCAAATATTAATGAAGTAGATAGTAAATTAATAAGACTTGCTAAAGAAATAAATGGTAAAATTATTACTAATGATTATAATTTAAACAAAGTAGCTGAACTTCATGGTGTGCTGGTTCTTAATATAAATGAACTTGCAAATGCACTGAAGCCGGTTGTTTTGCCGGGAGAAGAGATGAGTGTTCATATAATTAAAGATGGGAAAGAAGTTGGTCAGGGGGTTGCCTATCTTGATGATGGCACTATGATTGTTGTAGAAGGTGGTAAGAAATTTATAGGAAGTACCATACAGGTTTTAGTAACCAGTGTACTTCAGACTGTAGCAGGAAAAATGATATTTGCAAAACCGAAAGGACGTGAATAGTGAGAAGTGAGAAGAAGTGAAAAGTGAGCAGTTCATACATCATCCTTTACCTCTCACCTCTCACCTTTCACCAGTTTATGATTAGAGTAGGAATGGGTTTTGATGTTCATAAACTTGTCTCTGGTAGAGATCTGATTCTCGGGGGAATTAATATACCCTTTGAACTCGGTCTTGATGGGCATTCTGATGCTGATGTATTAATTCATGCTATTATGGATGCTTTACTGGGGGCTATTGGAGAGTATGACATAGGCCGCCAATTTCCTGATAGCGATTTACAGTATAAAGGGATTTCGAGCCTTTTACTTCTAGGTAAAGTTTATAATAAAGTAAAAGAAAAAGGTTATACTGTAAATAATCTGGATAGTATAATAGTAGCAGAAAAGCCTAAAATAGCTCCCTTTATTGATAAAATGAAGGGTAAGCTGGGTTCTTCACTTCATTTAGATATAAATAATATAAGTATTAAAGCTACTACTTCCGAAGGTCTGGGATTTGTCGGTCGAGGGGAAGGAATAGCTGCTTATGCTATTGTAAGCGTAAAGGTTGATTAGTATGGATGAAATTGATGAAATACCTGATGCTTTATCAACAGATGAACTGGAAGAATATATTCTTTACCTTAATGAAATCATGGGGGATTATGAACGATTTATTAATAATATAGGTAAAAATGGTCTTTCTGCAAAGTTAATGTTAAATTACAGGGATGAGATTCAAGAAATTTTATCTTTGTTGAATCATTATGATCTGGATTTGAGTAAATACTGGAATAAATTGCTGAAACTTGATCAGATTCTTCGGTCAAAACGTTCTACGGTGGTTCAGGAAATAGGAAGAAAAAATTTTATAATGGAACAGATAAGAAAAGAGCCTCCCAAAAATCACTGGTGGTGGTATATAGATAGGAGTATACCAAAAGATCCACCTGGTTTCTGGGATTTTTTGAAAAAACCTGAATGGTGAGGTTATGGAATATATAAAAGGAAGAAATTCAGTACGTGAAGCCCTTAAGTCAGGCCGTCCTGTAAAGGAAATTATATTTTTAAATGGCATTAAAGGAGATTATGTGGTTTCTGAAATCAAGCTCCTTGCTAAGGATAGGGGTATATATTATCATTTCGCTGATTCAAAATATATATATTCTCTGGTAGGAGAAAAACATCAGGGTGTTATTGCTCTTCTGGAAAATTATAATTATCTTGACCTTCAGGAATTACTTCAAATGATATTACCAGAGAAAGATAAAGTTATATTAGCTCTCGATTGTATACAGGATCCCCGTAATCTGGGGGCTATCCTCAGAACAGCTGAAGGAGCAGGAGTATCAGGATTAATTATACCCGAACACAGGTCTGCCCGGATTACCCCTGTTGTTGAAAAATCTTCAGCAGGTGCTCTTTCATATATACCTGTAGCGATAGTAACCAATCTGAATACTGCTATTTTGAAATTAAAAGAAAGTGGATTCTGGATCTGCGGGTTAAGTCTTTCAGCAGAGTCTTTTTATGATCAGGTTGATTTAACAGGGCCTTTATGTTTTGTTCTGGGGAGTGAAGGAAAAGGGTTAAGAAATCTTGTTGAAAAAAATTGTGATTTTACTGTAAAAATTCCTATGAAGGGGAAAATTAATTCTTTGAATGTTTCCGTTGCATGTGGAATAATATTATATGAATGTTTAAGACAAAAAACTGAAAAGAGTAAGAAAAAACCCAGAAATCCACTTTAAACTATTGACTTATTTTGATAAGACACTTATAATAATTAATATCATCTACTGTTAAATAATAAACATGTTTTATAGAAACATCCTTCTATGTAATAATTTATAAGGGGACGGGATTCTTCCGGGCTTATGTATCTTATTCTACGCGGACTTTTCAGAGTATAGTGTGGAGAATGTCTATATTTTACAATATGTAATATTATTTATTAGAAAGGATGATTAAAAGAGATAAAGCTTAATCTGGTTGGTTTTTGAAATTCAGGTAATAAAAATTTAAAGAATTACTCTTTAACTTTTGATGGGAGGAATAATATGATAAGGTTTGGTAGCCATAACGCTTTACTCGATGAATATCAAGATATTTCTGACGAGGATATAGTTGGTTCTGCAAAAAATGGAAATGAGGTGGCCACAGAGTATCTTATTAATAAATATAAAAATTTTGTTCGCGTTAAAGCCAAATCTTACTTTTTAGTAGGTGCTGATCGGGAAGATATTATTCAGGAGGGAATGATAGGTTTATATAAGGCTATAAGAGATTTTAAAAGTGATAAACTTTCATCATTTAGGGCTTTTGCAGAATTATGTATAACTCGACAGATTATTACTGCTATAAAAACTGCTACCAGACAGAAGCATATTCCGTTAAACTCTTATATATCACTCAATAAGCCTATATATGATGAAGAATCGGATAGGACTATGATGGATATAATATCTAGTTCCAGTATAGCAGACCCGGAAGAAGTTTTTATAAGTCATGAACTTTCTGATGATATAAAAGAAAAGATTCAGGAAAATTTAAGTGAGTTAGAGAGTCAGGTTTTGCAATCCTACCTGGAAGGTAAATCCTATCAGGAGATGGCAGATGATCTTAAACGTCATGTAAAATCTATTGATAATGCATTACAGAGAGTAAAGAGAAAAATAGAAAAAAACCTGAGTGAAAGGAACTTTTAAAATTTTTTTTAAACTCTTGACCTTAATATTATAAATATTGTATAATAGCACTTACGGTATTTTCCTGCCGGCGTAGCTCAGTGGTAGAGCAGCTGATTTGTAATCAGCTGGTCGTCCGTTCAAATCGGACCGTCGGCTCTTTAGAGTAATATTAGCAGATGATGCTGTAGTCTGCAGGTAAAATCCCTGGAAGGCCTCCAGCATAGTCTGATAGAGGGAACAGTCACGGGTAGGTGCCCGAGTGGCTAAAGGGGGCGGACTGTAAATCCGCTGGCTGTCGCCTACGGTGGTTCGAATCCACCCCTGCCCATTATAAGCGGGAATAGCTCAGTTGGTAGAGCGCTAGCCTTCCAAGCTGGATGTCGCGAGTTCGAGTCTCGTTTCCCGCTCCAGCACGCCCATGTAGCTCAGCAGGTAGAGCACATCCTTGGTAAGGATGAGGTCACCGGTTCAAACCCGGTCGTGGGCTGTAGCAAGTGAAATAAAAGAAAGTGATACTTCTGCAATGGCAGAAGTGATTATATTTTTTTAACGTTCAGCTATTGTCAATCAGCTTTTTGCTTATATTGATTACAAAAGATATACTTTTAGTTTATAGCTGAGTTTTGAAGGCTTATGTTATTTTTAAGAGTGGATTATTTAGCTTAAGACAAAATAAATGTATCGAGAGGAGATAAATCCAGATGGCAAAGGAAAAATTTTCAAGAACAAAACCACATGTAAATGTAGGTACCATAGGACATGTAGATCATGGTAAGACAACTCTTACTGCAGCTATAACGAAAGTA
>JAKJGF010000126.1 GCA_022704525.1 Bacillota bacterium
TTCTTGTGCAGACCTGCCGGTATATGTCCGAACTCCTTGTGGAGGCATGGGAGAGAGCAGAAAAGAAATATCCAGGGGCATCAGGTATAACAGTAGAAGGAGAGCCTGTTAACGGGAAGACAGATGTAATAACAGTCCCTTTAGATACGGATGATCGTCTTGCCCTGGCGATGCGTCTTACAGTAGACAGATGCCTTTACGGAGTGGATAAAAACCCTATGGCAGTGGAGATGGCAAAACTTTCACTGTGGCTAGTGACAATGCAGAAGAATATTCCCTTTACTTTCCTTGACCATGCTTTAAAGTGCGGTGATTCTTTACTTGGAATTACCGATTTAAACCAGATCAAGTATTTTCATCTTGAGCCGGAAAAGGGAAAGGAATTTCATCGTTATTTTGATTATGCCGAATTATGTGCCTCTGCAGTAGAGAAAGCAGTAGAGAAAAGAAATATACTGGAAAAGTTTATAATTAAAGATACGGAAGATTTTAAGAGAAAGAAACAGTTAAATGAAGAAGCAGAACTGGCAGTTCAGAAGGTAAAATTTATAGGAGATCTGATTATAGGAGCCGCTATGGGAACGGCCACTATCAAGAAGAAAGATGCTTTTGAGGAAGAGCTGTATAATTTCGGCACAAAGTCATGTCGGGGCGAGGGAACCTTGCCCTTTGAAATGTTAAACAGAGGAAACCCGAACAAACAGGAACCCAGAAAAACCTTCCACTGGGCACTGGAATTCCCGGAGGTTTTTGAAAAGGGTGGTTTTGATTGTATAATTGGGAATCCGCCTTTCCAGGGAGGTCAGAAGATAACAGGTATTTTAGGGACAGATTACAGAGATTATCTCGTAAGACATCTGGCAAAAGATAAACGTGGCAGTGCTGATATATGCGCCTATTTTTTCCTGAGATCCGGAGAGATTTCACGAAATAACGGAGGGTTTGGGTTACTTGCCACAAATACAATAGCCCAGGGAGATACGAGAGAAGTGGGGCTTGAACAGATTGTAAATAACGGTTCGGTTATTTATAGAGCAGTGCCGAGCAGGAAATGGCCGGGTGAGGCGAGCCTTGAAGTAGGGGAGATCTGGGGCAGGAAGGGAGAATGGAAGGGTAATTGTTTCCTTGAGGAAAAGAAGGTTCATGGAATAACTCCATTTCTGACAGTTCCGTCAAAGGTTCAGGGAAAACCTTACAGGCTTAAGGCAAATGAAGGCAAATCTTTTCAGGGATCTATTGTTCTTGGTATGGGATTTGTTCTTACTCCCGAAGAAGCACAGACTCTTATAGAAAAAGATCCACGTAATAAAGATATTTTATTTCCTTATCTTAATGGAGAGGATTTAAACTCAAGACCTGATCAGAGCCCGAGTAGATGGGTTATTAATTTTCACGACTGGCCTCTTGAAAAAGCTGAAACTTATGTTGATTGCTGGAAAATTATTGAAGAAAAAGTAAAACCTGAGAGGCAGAGAAAAAAAGAGAATGGAGATTATGCTCTTAGAAAGCCTTTGCCGCAGCGTTATTGGCATTATGGAGAAAAAAGACCTGCTCTTTATTCAAGTATTGCAGATATTAAACAAGTTATAGTTATTGCAGCTACATCACGCACATTAGCTTTTACTGTTTCTTCTAACAAAATAGTTTTTTCCCATGCTACTTATGTATTTGCCTTAGAGGATTATTCTGATTTTTTAATATTACAAAGTAACTTTCACAATATATGGGTACATGAATATGCATCATCTATGAAAATGGATCTTCGCTATACCCCCTCCGACTGCTTCGAAACCTTCCCCTTCCCATCATCCCTCTCCTCCCTCGATCCCATCGGCGAACTCTACCACACCCACCGGCAATCCATCATGACGGCCCGCCAGGAAGGCCTCACAAAAACCTATAACCGATTCCACAAGCCTTCGGAAAAATCGGAAGACCTTCAAAAACTCCGGCAGCTCCACAGGGAAATGGACTACTCTGTCTCAAAAGCCTACGGCTGGGATGATCTGGATTTAGGTCATGGATTTCACGAGACAAAACAGGGGCTTCGTTATACCATCAGCGAACCTGCCAGAAGAGAAGTTCTTGACAGGCTCCTTCTCTTAAATCACGAAAGATATGAAGAAGAAGTCAGACAGGGGTTGCATGAGAAGGGGAAAGGGAAGAAGAAAACTCCGAAGAAAGAGAAAAAGAAGCAGAATGATAATATGGATGATCTTTTCGGGTTCGGGTAGGGAGTTTTTGGCTTTTAGCTTTTAGCTAATAGCTAACCGCCAGCTGCTAATCGCTAACCGCCAACTTCTTCACCTCCTCCACAGTTAACCCTGTTATTTTTGCAATTTTTTCTATTTCTATTCCTAAATTTAATGAATTTTTAGCTATCTCTATTTTTTCCATTTCTCTTCCTTTTTCAATTCCTTCTTCCCTTCCTTTTTCAATTCCTTCTTCCCTTCCTTTTTCTATCCCTTTTGCTTCCCAGGTAGTTATCATCTCAGTCACCCCCTTATATTCTTCTCTTTTTACTATTTCCTCAAATTCTTTTTCTTCCTTTTCATTAAGAAAAAGTAATGACTCCTCAAATTTTATAATAGTAGAAAATAATTGTTAATTCAATTGACATAGATCAATCTTGTTCTTCCTGAATTATTTGTATAGATATAAGATATTTAATATAATCTCTCTCAGTCATAGGACAGTTAATAAAATCAATAAGTTGCTTTTTATCTTTAAATTTAAGCTGATCCTTTATCTGTTTCAAAATATTATCTGTTAAATCTTTTTTACCGTGGCTTGCTTTAGTCCTTATATCAGTCTTCTTACCCTTATAGCGAAACCTGTATATTCTATGATGGGTATCTTTCCTTTGCTCAAAACCTTTTTTCATAAGAGCATTTTCCAGATTTCTATTAGATATGGTTGGGGAACTCATAGGATTTTATCCAGATTGAATTTTATTGAATCTCTCAGTTTAATTGCTCTACAGGTGAGTTTTTCATCAGGTTCATCCAGTAAGTCATCACATAAAAAGGCAAATTCTTCATGTAAATCATTAAAGGCTTCTTCTTTGTTCTCGGAGAATGTATGGAGACCATATTCAGGAACTTTATATATCCATAAATCATCTTTAAATTCAGAATAGCAAATAACAGCCTTTTTCAGGATATATCTCTTATTATCCCATAAAAATTCTTTAATATAAAAAGATAAATTGTTTATAGAATCATATAATTCCCGGGATCTATTATATAAAATTGTTTTAACTGATATTGGAGAAAAGACGTTTATTTGAAATACACAGGAAGGAGTAATAAATGATGTGGTCAGCGCATGGGAGTTATTTTTATATGATGTTATTGTTGTAACACTCATGATTTATTCCCCTTTCAATAACCTTTCTAATTTATCCCCGATAGTTCCTGAAAATACCTGCCATGCCAATTCATGAAGAGTATTTATTTCTTTACTTATATCTTTTTTTAGAGGTTTTATTGCTTTTTCAACTATACAATCAATATCTAAAATAATATCTTTTTCTTTTATTACAGGACTCTTCTCTATTTCACCAAGGGTTACTATTATTCTGGAAAAATTATCATTACTTACTTCTATCCTGGATAAAAAACCTGATTGTGAAGAAAGTACAGCATCAGGAATATATTTATTTGTTTTTAACCAGACATCAGGTTTTTCATCAGAAGAGTCTCTTTTAATACGATTAATATATCGTAACCCTATTCTGTTTATACCTTTTGGAGTTGTGATTTTTGAAACTTTCTTCCAGCAGTCTAATATATCATTATGAGCGTTTTCCCAACCTGAATATTTTAATATGTTTACAGCCATAATACCTTCAGTTAATTGCAATATTAAGTTATTAGAAGTATTTTTATATCTGACCCATTGTTGAGGTGGTAAAAAAGTTTGAGCTAATCCTTTGTTGCCAAATTGTAGCTGTATATCCACATGCATAACCGGTTCTTGTTCCGGAAATTCTTTTTGTATTTGTTTAAATAAGGTTCCAAAAAAAAACAGGATTCCATTTTATATTATCGGGCATTTTAAAATAAATTTCACAAACTACTTCCTGTATTGTCGGATTTTTAAATGACGGGTGTTTATCTTTCATATTTTCCTCCGTATAGAGTTAGTAAAATTTTATTATTCTCTTATGTCTATTCTTTATCCTGCATAATTTAAATTCTTTCCATTATAATCTTCAGGCATTCTGAAATTTTTCATTTTTCATCTAGTTCTTTTCTATTGATATAGCTCAACTCTTAGAAATGGCATCAATTACTCCTCCTCCACCGTCAACCCTGTAACTTCTACATAAAATTAATTAAAATCTCGGATATTCCTCTCTCGAAATCCTGTAAGCCAGACAGGTTTCCAGTTTTTCTATGGCTGTCTCTAACAGGTTACATGCCTGTTTATAATCCCTGTCTATTGCTAAAATATTCTTTTTAATCACGTGAAGACTTTTTCTTAGATTAAGAATTTCTTCTTTTATAATATTATTGGTTATCTTCTGTGTCCCCGGATGTAACATGATTTTTGCTTTTTTTTCTTCCTCTGCCTCACAGATAGATTCACAGGATTCAGAACAAAAGTCTGTACACTCCATAGCATCAGAATTCCCCGGTAGAAACATTTTACCACAGTTAAGACATTTATATTCTCTCATAGGCTACCTCCAATTTCTAAGTACCGCAACAGGCAAGTTAGTATCCATCTCACAAGTCTGTCCCTGTCCGGACTCTGGAGCAAAAGATATGCCGTCAGAGGAGAAAGTTATAACTTAAATAAATACAAAACCGTATATTCTGTAATAACAGATTTCATTGTAACAGGATCATAGATTTTGCGTAAGAGCCCGGACAGGGACAGGTGTATATGTTTTTGGATACTTATTTATCTGTCTCGGTACTAAGACTATAGTTAAACTGTCTTCAGAAACTTTTCAATCCTTTCCACACCTTTTTCAAGAGCTTCTCTTGAGGCGGCAAAACTGAGTCTTATGTAATTATCCATGCCAAAGGCTTTACCGGGAATTACAGCTACAAGAGATTCCGAAAGAAGTTTATCTGCAAATGTAACTGAGTTCATACCTGTTTTTTCTATATTTACAAAGGCATAAAAGGCTCCTCCCGGAGGTGAACAGCTTATAAGGGGAAATCTGTTAAGAGTGTCTACAAGAAAGGATCTTCTTTTTGTAAATTCCTGAAGCATTATTTTTACATCTTCCTGTTCCCCGGAAATTGCTTCTACTGCGGCTATCTGTGATATGGAACTCGGATTTGATGTCATATGATCCTGGAGTGATGTCATAGAAGAGATTAATTCCTCGGGACCTGCACAATACCCAAGACGCCAACCTGTCATGGAATAGGATTTTGATACGGCATTTACTATAAGAATCCTTTCCTTTAATTCCGGGAAAAGAGAGGCTATATTTATATGTTTACCTTCATATATGAAATACTCATATACCTCATCTGATATTAAAAAGAGATCTTTATTTTTTAAGAGTATTTCTCCTATTACCAGGGCTTCTTCTTTCTTTATTACATATCCGCTGGGATTGGAAGGGGAATTTATGAGTAAAACCTTTGTTTTATCTGTAATAGAACTTTTTATTTGATCCATGTCCAGAGACATATCAGGTTTTGACATAATCTCCACAGGAAGACCTTCTGCAAGTTTTACCTGTTCAATATAACTGTTCCAGTAGGGGATATGTAGGATAACCTCATCTTTCGGATTTAAGAGGCACTGAAAAGCCAGATAAAGAGCGTGTTTGCCACCGCAGTGGGCCATAACCTCCTTTGTGGTGTATTTTAATCCATTATCTCTTTCGAATTTTTTACAGATGGCCTCTTTAAGTTCTGGTATGCCCGAAGTGGGTGTATAGGTTGTGAAATTATTTTCAATGGCTTTTATAGCGGCATCTTTTATCCTCCGGGGAGTGGGGAAATCCGGTTCTCCTGCCGCCAGGATAACTACATCCTTACCTTCTTTTTTCATTTTTTTTGCTCTCGATGTTATTTCCAGAGTAGCACTGGGGGATATTTTCTTTGCTCTTTCCGATTTCATTTTAACATCTCCTTTTTAATTAGCTATTAGCTATCATCCGTCAGCTATCAGCTTTTATTACAGAAAAATTTACAGTAATTTTTAGAATACTCTTTTACCTGAAGCGGTAATTAGAGATTAGCTATTTTTAAAAAATCAAAGTACCAAGGGAAAACTATCAAAAGTCTGATGAATCTAAAAATCCGTTTATATTTAAAATTTTTTCCCTTATAAATTTAGGTGTGGCATAAAAGAATTCCTTCTTTAATTTTGATAAAAAGAGGAAGAATTACTTTTATGGGAGAAATTCTTTAAATATTGTTTTAAAGAAAGGAAAGATATTATTATGGAAAATCTAAAAAGAGGCTTCTGGGTAATTGTTTTTCTAATATTGCTTGTAAATATTACATCTGCAGCAGGAAAGATTAATCTTAAAGAATACCCTGCAAATAGTGGAACTGCATATAGAGTTCCCAGAGATGAAAGATACAAATTGCTGGAGAAGGGTAAACTTTTTATATGGAAAGAGAATGAAAGTGGTAAAGGGAATTATGTAAATCCTGCTGCTATAAAAGATGAGAAAGGTAATAAAGTTGATATAAAAAAGTATATTGATATATATGCTGTGGATTTAAATGGAGATAAAGTTAAGGAATTATTTCTTCTTCCTGCTATGTATCCTATTTATGAAGAAAATGAAGCATATTCTGATGAATGGTATTATGATATCTATAATTACAGAGCAACAATACTTCAAAAGAGCAATCAGGGATATAAACCCCTGAAGGTAGCCTCCATAGGAGGAGATTATAGTTATGTAATTGATGTAAGGGATTTGAATAAAGATGGCCTTCCCGATTTCCTTCTAGGAACTGGTGCAGGTGCCAGCAGTTATAATGATATAGTTGAAATGTTCTATTATGATAAAGGTACAATAAAAAGTCAGGTTTTTGAACAATGGGTTAGACTCTATGACTTTAATAGTGATGGTATTTATGAACTGGTAGTATCCTATCCGGGAGGAACTAATTCTGCCCATGCTTACTGGGCACCCTGGCTGGATATATGGGAATGGAAGAATAAAAAATATGTCATGACAGATGATAAGTATCCGGAATATTACGAAAAGATTTATATTCCTCAGCAGATAGAAAGGATGATAGAATATGCAGATATGGCTTCTGCAGTAACAGATAGAGTGCCATTAATAGAAAAAGCATGGAAGATTGTTATAAAATCAGGACTTTATAAAATAAAAGATAAAGAGAAAGGAAAAATAGAAAACAAGAAAGGCATTGACTCTCTGAATAAAGGCAATACAGAAGAAGCTCTCAAACATTTTAAAAAGGCGGCAGAATTTTCTCCGGGAGATCCTGAATTTGTGAATAATACAGGATATGCCTATGAACTTCTGGAAGCTTATGAAACAGCAATGGAATGGTATTTTAAAACCCTTGCCAGTGATCCTTCCCGTGCTGTAGCCTGGTATAATCTGGGATGCTGTAAAGCTATTAAAGGAAAAAAGGAAGAAGCTACAGGGTGCTTTTATAATTATATAAGATTTGCCCCTCATGAAGGAGAAGCTAAAAAAGCTATAAAAGAACTTTCCTTAAAGGATAAGTCAAAAGCAGTGAGGGAAGCGGCAAAGGCAGCCTATGAGGGATATAATAGTGAAATGTAATGGGTGATGGAGTTGATCGGGGCGAACACAGATGTTTCTCCCTTCAGATCTCACGTCTTTTCGTCCTTCAGGAATCCATCAAATTGTTTAAAATACTATCAATGAGGTTTATTATCCTGATTTTATCTTTTGGAATAATTTCTCTGGCTCTTTTTAGAGATCTTATAAATGAAGGAGTGGCCCATTCAGTATCACCTTCATTTAAACTTTGTTTCAGAAATTTAAAAATATTTAATAAAGCCCATACAGCCATATTCTGTTCCATTTTATCAGAAGACATAAGGTAAGATAGAAGTTCTTCAATTTCTTTTTCTTTATCAACACAGGATGAAGAATTTAATTTGTCCTTCAGGTGTTCTTCTATAGTCCAGTTTTCAACATTTTCTTCCTCTTTATCTTGATAATATTCTGCCATTTTTATTTTGTCTCTATATTTATTTTTAATATTATTCTCTATATTTATTACTTCTTCTGTAGTGAGTTTGTTTTTGGCTTTATAACCTTTAAGCCAGTCCTCTTCTGCCTGAGTTAAAAATCCTTTTTTCCAGAAATCATTCAGATATTTTTCATAACCTGCCAGAGACTTTTCTAATCCTTCTTTATCCTTTGTTCTGGTAGCAAGTTCTACCTCTTTTAATATCTGTAGGGCTATATCATCAGGTAGATTGTATTCTTTTTGTTGAAGTATAATATATTTTTTATCTTCTTCAGTTAAAGAACCCTTGCTCCAGAGATTTTCAAGGAACCTGCGGTAATTAGTTATAGCCATATCCAGCATTTCCAGTTTTGACGATTCCCTTGCGTGGATTTTATCTTGTATGTCTTTTTCTATATCATGAGCTATTTCATCAGGTAAATTTAGACTGTTTTTTTGTTCTTCGAGTTTTTCTAATTCTTTATCAGTGAGATAGCTTTTTTCTCTGAGATCTTCTACGAATTGTCTGTAACTGTTTGAAGCCTTTTTTATTCTCTCTTCTTCTTTTATAAGGTAGTCATCTTCCAATTTGTTAGATAAGTCTTCTATTTTTTCTTTCCATTTTCTTGTGGCTTTACTGCGTTTTTTGATTTCTACATAAAGATATTTTAAATTATTGATGGCTATGGCATTATCTGGTTCTATAGAAATGGTTTTTTCAAATTCTTTTATTGCCATTTCAATTCTACCCAGAGCATAATAGGCTTCTCCGAGATAATTATGAATTTCAGGCATATCCGCGAAGTCAAGACCTTTTTTATACTCTTCTATAGCCGAATTATAATTTTTTTTATCATAATAATATTTCCCACTGTCCAGATAAGATAGAGCTTTTTCTTCTTTTTTTGTAACTTTTAGAAACTGTTTTATTTTCTGACCATTACCTCTTTTAGATATTATCTTATCTATTTTTTCTTTATATTTATTTTTTACTTCAGAAAATATTTTCAGATTCTGTTCTGTAGAAATATTTAATCTTTCTTTTTCAAATTTTATATATTCTTTTTCTTGAGCTGTCATATAACCCTTTGAAAGGAAACTTTCTACAATACTGGTGTATTCATATTCATTTTCTGTCAAAATTTTATTTGATTCTTCAGAACTTATACCCGGGTCAGAAGTTCTGACAATAGGAGGTATATGTTTGCCTTTTACAGTCAGGTCAACCATATCTTTGAATTTATCTTCGATTTCTTCAGCTATACGTTTGGCTTCATCTATTGATATCTTTTCTTCCCCGGAGAAATCCGTTCTCCTCTGGACAGGTGCAGAACTCCATCTGAGACCTTCCAGGAAAGGTCTGGAATTTTCTGTTTTTCCTTTAGTGATTAATTTGTTAGTAATATCTGCCTTTTTTCTTTTTTCTATAAGTTTTTGCATATCTTCCATAAGTTCAGAAGCATTCTTGTATCGATTTACAGGATCTTTTTCCAGGCATTTCATTACTATAGATTCCATATCCTGTGATATTTGAGGTAATTTGTCTTTGATTGGTATTACAGGTGAACTGATTACACAGATAGCAATTGAAATAGGATTGTCATCTTTAAATTCATAAGGGAAAGTACCTGTTAACATTTCATAAATTACTACACCAAGTGAGTAGATGTCAGAATAAAAGCTTACTTCCCCCGGGCCTCCTGCCTGTTCAGGAGAAAGATACTGAGCTGTTCCTATGGGCACACCTACAGCTGTAAATCTTGTAGAACCTGTAGCTTTGGATATGCCAAAATCTGTTATTTTAACTTTATTATTTATATCTATCATTATATTTTCCGGTTTTATATCTCTATGTATAATGTCATTCTGATGAATCCAGCACAATCCTGAAGCTATGGAAATAGCCAGATTAATAACCTGTTCTTCAGGGAGACATACCTTTTCAATAAGAATATCTCTTAAGGTTCTACCTTCAATGTACTCCATTACTATAAAACGTTCAGTATCAGTTTCCTCTACATCTATAACTCTTACAATATTTTCATGCTCTAATCTTCCAGCCAATCTGGCTTCTCTTTCAAATCTTCTTATATATTTAATATTACTGGAAAGGTTTTTGGGTAATATTTTTAGTGCCCTTATTGCTCCCAGATTGGTTTGAAGCGCTTTATAAACATCACCCATACCTCCGCTTCCAACCAGTTCAAGGAGTTTATATTTTCCTCCAAGGTTTTTTTCTTTATAATAACTCATATCTTTCCAGATATCAGAATAATCAATCTTTTTACGAAGTAAGAGTTTCCTGTTTAGAAATTGTTCCACGTCTTTTTTAAAATCAGGGGAAGAAAGTCTGTGATTTTCAAGAGGGTAAATATAATTTATGGTGTCATATAGAATATGATCAAAGATAAATAAATGAGTTCGTCTACATTCCGCACATGTATGGGAAAGGAACAATGGATAAAGTTCCAGGACTTCTTTTTTTTTAGGTCTCAGGAGATGAATTTTCTGTAAGCTAAATAGAGATGAACAATTTATACGATCATCTTTAAAATTGGTATTACTTCCCATACATCTATAGGCATTCATTACAAAATTATCACCATAAGGTGTAATAACTATTGGTTTTATGAGAGGATATTCCTGAAGAAAAGAAAGCTCTTCAAGTAACTCTATTAATAAAATCTCCAGTTTTTCAAAGTAAAAGGTGGACTGTTTTTCTGCTTCATAACCTTTACTATCAAACTTATTAACTATTCTTATAACCTCTTCAAGTTTTTCATAATTTTCTGTCGGATTACCTGCATCATCAAACATAAAATTAAGGAGTTCAGGAAGAAAGAATTCTTCTTTTCTCTGTTTATAAGTTCTCAAAATATGTTTTAATATTTCAAACCATGAAGATAGGTCATGCTGGTCCTGTAGAAAATCCCATATGAGGTTGTCAGTTTCACTGTTATTTTTTTTAGTTCCATAGTAATCACATAATGATATAATGGTACAGTATTTAATAATTATTTCGAAAAGAGGAATAAATTTATTAAAACTATCAAGTGATTTGCTTCTTTGTCTGACTTTCATCAGGCAGGAAGAGATAGGATAAGGGAATAAATATTCAATTCTGTCATAGAAGGTTCTGGTTTGATTCATATCAGGTAACAACTATATTTACAAGTTTTCTCTTTACAATAATAATTTTCTTTATATTTTTCCCTTCCAGTAATTTTGGGATTCGCCCGTACTTTAATACTTCTGCTTGAAGTTCCTTATCTGTTATTGACACAGGTATTTCCATTTGAGCTCTTAATTTACCGTTAATCTGAACAGCAATATTAATCATTTCCCTGGCCAGAGCAAGTGGGTCATATGTTGGCCAGGTTTCAAGGAAAATACTTTTTTTATGTCCTGTTTTTTCCCATAATTCTTCTGTAAAATGAGGAGCCATAGGTGCAAATAATCTTATAAGATCCTCTATTATCTCCTTAATAAGTCCATTATTTTGTTTTTCTTGCGGAATTTCAGAGTATTTATAAAGTTCATTTACAAGTTCCATTATGCGGCTTATGGATGTATTAAATTGAAAACGTTCTATATCATAAGTTATACCCTTAATAGAATTATGTCTTACTCTGTTTAAGTTTTTGTCTTCTTCTGTTAATTCTCTTTTTTCTTCATCCTTCTGGAAAAGTTCTGTATAATTATTTACTATTTTCCAGAATCTTTTAAGGAACCGGTCTATTGCAACAATAGCTGCATCTTCCCATGCTCCGCCTTCTGTATAGGCAAAACCAAACATAAGATAGCATCTAAAAATATCACTGCCGTATTTTTCAATATAGCTTTCCGGACTTATTACATTTCCTCTTGATTTAGACATTCTGAAATGATCGGGTCCCAGTATCATACCCTGATGAGTCAGACTGCTGAAGGGTTCAGTAAAGTTTATATAGCCCATATCGTGGAGAGCCATTGTAATAAATCTGGCATAAAGTAAATGCATACAGGTATGTTCAGGACCTCCTACATATTTATCTACAGGTAACATCTTATTAATAAGTTCTTTTTCAAAAGGAACCCGACTGTTCTGAGCGCAGGGATATCTGAGGAAATACCAGGAAGAACAGACAAAAGTATCCATAGTATCCACTTCCCGGGTAGCTCCTTTTCTGCATTTTGGACAGGTGGTATTCAGGAATTCTTTACATTTTTTTAGAGGAGATTCGCCTGTGGGGCTGAAGTCAACATTATCTGGAAGTAAAACCGGTAATTCTTCTTCCGGTACAGGTACTTCTCCGCAATCAGGACAGTAAATTACTGGTATGGGAGCCCCCCAGTATCTCTGTCTTGAAATCAACCAGTCTCTCAATCTGTAATTTATTTTTGGTTTTCCTTTGGCTTTTTCCTCAAGTTCTTTAGTTATTTTATCTATTCCTCTATCTGAAGATAACCCGTTGAAGTGAGCTGAATTTACCATAATACCTGCGTCTGCATAAGGTTTTTCCAGAGGTGTTTCTTTATTTTTACCTGGTTTTAGAATAACTTCTCTCACGGGTAAGTTATATTTTTTTGCAAACTCAAAATCTCTTTCATCATGAGCCGGAACTGCCATAACTGCTCCTGTTCCATAACTATATAGAACATAATCTGCAATCCAGACAGGTATTTTCTCACCATTTATCGGATTTATTGCATAAGCTCCTGTAAAAACACCGGTCTTCTCTTTAATTGTAGATGTTCTGTCTATTTCTTTTATCTTAAGTGTATTTTCTATGTATTTTTTAACTTCTTCCTTTCTGTCAACTGTTGTTATTTCTGATACAAGAGGATGTTCAGGAGCAAAAACTACATAGGTGGCTCCATAGAGTGTATCCGGTCTGGTAGTGAATACAGTGAAGGTTTTATTACTTTCAGCTATATTAAAATAAACTTCTGTCC
This sequence comes from Bacillota bacterium, assembly GCA_022704525.1. Lineage (GTDB taxonomy): Bacteria > Vulcanimicrobiota > SpSt-956 > SpSt-956 > JAKJGF01 > JAKJGF01. The sequence continues at coordinate 13,104 of JAKJGF010000126.1, forward strand.
CTTCAGATCTTCCTATCCAGTTGGTCTGCATAATTTTAGTTTTTTCCGGCCAGTCTATATGTTGCAACCCTTCCAGGAGTTTTTCAGCATATCCGGTTATCCTGAAGAACCACTGGTTGAGACTTTTCTTTGTAACTTCAGTATGACATCTATCACAGTTACCATCCTGAACCTGTTCATTTGCAAGTACTGTATTACACTCAGGGCACCAGTTGACAGGTGCCTCGGCTTTATAGGCAAGCCCTCTTTTATAGAGCTGCAGGAAGACCCATTGAGTCCATTTATAATATTCCGGTTCACATGTGACGACTTCGTATCGCCAGTCGTACATAGCCCCTATTTCCCGGAGTTGTTTTCTCATAAATTCAATATTATTTATAGTTGATATACGTGGATGTACTTTCGTTTTAACCGCATAATTTTCTGCAGGAAGACCGAAGGCGTCAAACCCCATGGGTTCAAATACCTGATAACCCTGCATTTTTTTGAAACGGGCCCATGTATCGGTAGGGCCAAAATTAAACCAGTGTCCTACATGAAGCTTATCCCCTGAGGGGTAACTGAACATTACCAGGCAGTAGCATTTCTTATCTTCCTCTATTTTTTCTACATCTACTTCATATAATTTCCATTCTTCCCATTTCTTCTTCCATTTTTCTTCTATTTTTTTAGTATTGTATTCAGTCATAAGTTTTTTCCTCTCACTACACAAAATCTCGCTCTTTAACTTTGTTTTGTAATATATTATAATATCATAGAATTATCAGTATTACAAGGGATTCAATTAGCCGGAAATTTAAAGGAAAGAAAGTTTTTATTACGAATTATTAATTTAATAAAATATTGATATTAAGGAGTTATAACTTATGTCAAACAAATTCTTTTTAGACAGAGAAAATACTGTATTAATTGTTATTGATTTTCAGGAAAAATTAACATCTAAAATGAAATATGCCATGGATGTTTCAGGTAATATAAAGACTCTTATAGAAAGCTTTAAAATTCTGGACCTCCCCATAATACTTACAGAACAATATCCTGAAGGTATAGGGCATACAGAAAAAGGAATAATTGAAGTACTTCCTGAATATAAACCAGTAATTAAAGTGACCTTTAGCTGTTATAGAGAAAAAACTTTTCTTGAGGAACTGGAAAGATGTAAAAGAAAAACTCTTCTACTTGTCGGTATAGAAACTCATGTATGTGTTTTACAGACTGCCCTTGACTGTATAGAAGCAGGTTATGATGTTCACGTTCTCCGTGATGCTGTTTCTTCCAGATCAAAATCTAACTGGGAGACAGGTTTAAAGTTGATGAGAGATGCCGGCATAGTCATATCTTCAACGGAAATAGCTATTTTTCAGTTGCTTAAAGAGGCCGGCACGAAAGAGTTTAAGGCGATACATAAGTTTATAAAGTGAAAAGTGAAACGCAAGTGATTATGGTGCAGGGACGAATCTCTGTGTTCGCCCCTGACGAGAAGTGAGACCTGGGGGCGAACCTTGCGTTCACCCGGATTATCACGCATCTTCCTAAAGGAGTGAATTTTATGATAACAGTAAATGGTAATAAAATTGACTGGCATGAAGGTATGACCGTAACAGAGATATTTAATATTATGGGTTATGATTTTTCCCTTATAGTAACATCAGTCAATGATGAACTGGTTCTTGAAGATGATTATGATATTTTCTATGTTCCTGATGAGGCAGATGTTAAA
>JAKJGF010000127.1 GCA_022704525.1 Bacillota bacterium
AAATCCTTATTTTTTCTAGCGTAAACAAGGCCATGTGCACCTGTAGCACTTATGCACCTATTAGTTTTTTCTTTTTCTTCCAGACAGGTTTTTATTGTGCTCTTTACGGCAGAAGTTAATGTATTATCATATAATGGGATGTTTAGGATGTTTATCATAATTAAGTAAGAAGGGAGAGGTGAGAAGAGAGACGTCTCACGTCTCTTTTCCTTCATCACTTTTCTGCAGAATAGAATTATACAAATTATCACTTATCCAGAAACCCTTATAAATAAGCTCAATTAACAAAGGTTTAACTTCCTTGATAATTCCTTCTTTCTTAGCTTTTACTATTATTCCCATTGTGCCTGTAATTCTTAATTTTCGCAATTCTGCAATTTTTCTCCCCCAATAATCATCAAGTAATACAAGAAAAGCCTTTTTCTCCTCAGCAAGAGCAATTGTTTCTGCTTCTCCTCTATGAAGATGATAACTCAAATAATCTTTGAGTCTTTCATCAGAAATTGAACAAACATTTATCCAATCTATTTCTTTTATATTACTTCCCGGCCTATCCTGTCCTCTGGATAACTCATTAAAAACCTCAGAAGAAATAATAATTTCTTTATACACTTCTTTCAGAATATAGAGATAATTTATTGAAGATAAAGCTATTATTACAGTAGAATTTGAAACTACCACTTCAGGCATTCTCTATATCCTTTATAAGTTCATCTTCTGAAAGATTGAAAATAGAAATTTTATTATGACCCAGTAGTTTTATAAAATCGTATTTATCCATTTCCGCCAGCTCTGCTGCTTTCCCTGCAGATAATTTTTTTAATTCATAAAACTTAAGAGCCGCGAAAACTTTAAGCTCTTTTATGAAAGCACTTTCTTCTTCTCTTAATATAAGCAGTATATCTTCCGGATAATGTATAATACTCTGTCTTAAATTCTCCATATCTATCACCCTTTGCAATGATACTGAAATTATATTATCAGAAATTTAGAACTATTACAATAACTGTATCTTTTAAATTTCAATTTCACTAAATGGTAATGTATGATATAATATAAAAAGAAGGTCAAATCCTGTGAGAAAGATCATTGATCCACTTTTCTAAAGCAGAACAAACTCTTTCAACTTCATTGTCACTTAACTCCGGATACATAGGTAAAGATAAAATTCTCTTATATAAATTTTCAGTCCAGTATAACTCATTACTGCCACGAATTCTTCCTTTATATGCAGGTTGTTGATGTATGGCCATAGGATAATGAATAGCCGTACCTATGCCTTCTTCTTTTAAAAATCTCTGCAGTTCATCTCTTTTATCACATTCAATTACAAATAAATGCATAACATGAAGAGTATCTTTAATTTTACCAGGGCCTATTATCTTTTCTCCATCAATCACCTGGCAATAACGGTCAGCTATTCTCCTTCTTTGTTCATTATCTTCCGAAAGAGAGGTTAACTTTACTCTGAGAATAGAAGCCTGCAGTTCATCAAGTCTTGAATTCATACCGGCTACTGAACTTATATACCTTTCTTTCCATCCGTACTGCCTGAGAGATAAAAGATTATCCCTCAGGCCAGATGAATCTGTCACTACTGCTCCACCGTCACCAAGGGCTCCCAGATTTTTTGTGGGATAAAAGCTGAAAGTCCCGGCATCTCCAAAGGTTCCAACTTTTTGTCCTTTTATTTCTGCCCCGTGAGCCTGAGCACAGTCTTCTATTACTTTAAGATTATATTTTTCGGCAATAAGACATATTTCTTCCATTGGTGCAGGTTGGCCGTAAATATGAACAGGCAATATAGCTTTTGTTTTCTCAGAAATTAAAGATGGAATCTTCTCAGGGTCTATACAACGTGTTTTTTTATCAATATCTGCAAACACCGGTACGGCGCCAATCTGTTCAATTGCAACAGCTGTAGCAACTGCCGAATGAGATACGGTAATTACTTCATCACCTGTCTTAATTCCGACAGATTTAAGGGCTATTGATATAGCATCTGTCCCATTAGCGACAGTAACACAATATCTTGCTCCTGAATATTCAGCAAATTCTTTTTCAAATTTTTTTACTTCTTCTCCAAGAATGTACCATCCGCTTGAAATGGTTTTATCAATCGCTTTTTCTAATCCTTTATGATTTTTAAAATTAATCTTTTTTAAATCTATTACCTGTATGATTCGGTCATGTTTATTTTTTTCTATAAAATCAAAAAATCCCTTTGAATTAATTGTTATATTTGAATTTAATAAGAATTCTTCATTTCGTGTAATTATTTTTGCTCCTATAAGTCTGGCGCTTAAATCAATTAAATAATCTTCCATATCTATCTCAGCTAATTTATCATTAAAATTAACATATGATGGAGTCTTAATAAATTCTACAGAATTACAAAACTCAAACCATTCTTCTTTTACCTTATCCAGTGGTATAATTTTTTTTCTTTCTCTAAAAAAAATATATTTAAGATTATGAATTTGAGAAGAAGAAATATAAATTTTAAGATTATTTTTCTTAAAAAAGATATAGATATCCAAAATTTCAGGGTTTTTCTTTAATCTTAACAGAAGTAGATCTAAAATAATCGAGTTATCCCAGACAAATTTATAATCCATATTTTTCCTTTAATGCCTCATAGAGAATTTCATTATCATCTTTTTCTTCTTTATATTCATAATCAGAGAGATTGTGTTTTAACATTAAATCAATTAAGGAATCTCCTTTGTATTTTTCAAGCTCTCTCATCGTTTTACTTTTGATTACTTCCGCTTCTTTTATAGCTTCTACGAACATTTTACTGTACCTTCCAGAATAGTTCGGGTAGTCCCGGGACTACCCACTTCTTTTCACGTCTTACATCTAATAACCTCTTCCGAAGAGCATCACATAGACAGTTTCAAACATAATCTCCAGATCAAAAAAGACTGACTGATTTTCGATATAATAAAGATCAAGAAGGCACATTTCTTCAAAGGAAAGCTCATTTCTTCCTGAAATCTGCCAGAGACCTGTAATGCCGGGTAGAGCATTACCTCTTTTTTTATACCATTCACAACAGATACTGTCAGTATTTTTCAGCATTTTGTAATCCTTTACAGGAAGAGGCCGGGGGCCTACAATGGACATTTCTCCTTTAAGAACATTAATGAACTGAGGAAATTCATCAAGACTGAATTTGCGGATAATACGTCCTACAGGGGTTATTCTGGGGTCTTTTTTAATTTTAAAAAGTGCTCCATTAGACTCGTTTTCCGTAAGAAGATCACCTTTCAATTTATCTGCATCAATACACATAGAACGGAATTTCAAAAACCAGAATTCAGGCCCTCCCAGGTAAAGAGAACGTTTCTGTTTAAAAAATACAGGGCCCTTTGATGTTAATTTAATAAGAAGAGCAATAAGAATGCCCGCAGGGACAATTATAATACCTCCTGCCATAAGACAAAGAATATCAAGAATTCTTTTCATTGTCTTCTGATAATAGAGATAACGACTTCTGGTAGATTCTGTAACCAGAGGAACACCTGTAACATCTTTAATTTTTCTCTTTTTCATTAAATTTTTTATATGAGGAGATACCATTTTCAAATTAATTCCATATCTTTCACAGGCTTTACGAACAGATGTATATTTATCTAAATTCATAGAGTCACTTACTATAAAAACCTGGTGAATATTTTTTTCTCTGATTATAGTATTAATGTCATTACATGTGCCTATAATATGAGGAACTACATCAGAGGAATCAGTAACATATTTATTTTTCACAAAACCTTTTATTTGATAGAAATCACCGTAAGTATCTTTCAATTGTTCGGAAAATCTGTAAGCAGATTCATCTGATCCCATAATAAGGGTATTCTTACTTCCTATACCTTTTTTCACCATAAAAATATTCACTTTACTCAGGAGGGAATGATTGAGTTCCAATATTACATACATAGCCATTAAAAAGATAATTACTATTGCTCTTGAATATTCATCACCCTTTATCATATAAAGAAAAGCCATAGTAAGAATTCCCACATAAAAGGTCACTTTCTCAATCTGAAATTTCTGTTTTTCAAGAGAGGCTTTAAAAATACCGCGGTAAAGGCCAAAACAGATAGAAACAGGGAAAAAGATAATATTTACAAAGAGCCAGGGCTGCCAGTAATCGAAAGGATTTATATAAGTGTAATAACGAAGGTAAATAGCTATATAAAAAGATAAATTCACAAAAAGAATATCAGTGCAAAATAAAAGGAAAGTAAATATACTGTCCCAATTTTTTTTAGAGAATTGAAAGAGATTGTTTAATACTAATCTATAATAATCACCTGGAGATGTAATTTCCCTGATTTTATGCGCCTTTGATATAGTGCTTGCACTGTTCATATTACAGTTTAAATCACCTTCCTCCCTCCGGACAAAAGGTTATTATTATTATTTCTTAAAAGTTATAATAATCCTTCTAAATAAATAATATTTTATCACAGAAAAAGGTAAAAATTTTTTGTAAAAATAGCATATGAATTAGTTGAAAGAAAAAAAATAATAAGGTAAAATAAATTTATAATTTTGAGAAGTACGAAGTGATGAGTGAGAAGAAGTTTATAGTTTAAGATTGAGTGGCGAGAATTAGCCCAACCCTCAATTATAAACCACCCATCATCTGTTGCAAATAATTATGAACAATAAAGATTATTACTCTATTCTCGAAATAACTCAGGATGCCAGTCATGAGGAGATTAAAAAAGCTTATAAAAAGCTTATTTTTACATATCATCCTGATAAACTTCATAATGATCCCCTTCAGAACTTAGCAGAAGAAAAGATAAAAGAAATAAATAAAGCTTTCGAAATACTGGGAAATTCAGAAAACAGAAAAGATTATGACAGAAAACACTATAAAAGAAATAAACAGGAAAAACTTATTCTTTTTCAGAAAGCTATGGAATTATTTGAAAACAGGCAATTTGAAAAAGCAAAAGAAGGGTTTGAGGAATTTCTTACTCTTGATCCTGATAAAGGAGATGCCCATTTTTTCCTGGGACTCTGCCATTTAAATCAGAAAAATTTTGATTCTGCCAGAATTTCCCTTGAAAAAGCAGTAAAAATAAACCCCTTGAACCATGAAGCTTTAAATCTTTCAGGTATCTGTTATTTCAGAGGTAAAGATTACTCTCAGGCTCTTTACTATCACAGAAAAGCATCAGAACTGGCTCCTTCTGAAGCTCTTTATCTGGAAAATATTGCCCATGTCCTCTGGAAGCAAAAAAAGACAGAAGAAGCTCTGGATTATTTTAAAAGAGCAATGAAGGAAGATCCTGATAAATTGGAAATATATGTGTATATCTGCTATATATATAATGAAATGAAACAGTTCGAAAAAGTAAAAGAATACTTAAGGAAAGCAAAAAAACAGGATAGACACCATCCGATGGTAAAGGAACTGGAAAAAGAAATTCTATCAGAAAAAAAGAAAAATAAAGTACCTCTCATTCATCACGTCTCACGTCTCGCTCACGTCTCACATCTGAAAGTATATTCAAAAAAATTCTCAAGTTTTCTTTTTTATATCCTTTGGTATATCCTGTGGTCCGGTCCTCTCTCGATTTTTTCATATTTAATAAAGACATTAAACCGGTGCGGTTCAGTCCTTTACAGAGCATTCATTTTTTCAAGAAAACAGGTTATATGGACGTGGAATAAAACAGGGGAGTTTTCTTTAAAAGGCATAATTTTTACAGGATCTCTTCTTTATAGATATTTTATTGCTTTAAAAAAATGCATCTTATGGGCAGTTAATAAAAGTTTTATATGTGTATTAAAAGGTTTAATGTTTACAGGATATGTGATTTCAGAGTCTTTTATTTTTATTCGAGAAATTCTATTTCTTATATGGAATAAAGGAATGGTAAAGGCAGGTAATCTCCTTACAGTCTTTTTCTCTCACATAGGAGCTAAAGGAAAGACATATTCAGTAAAAATTGCCAGGTTACCGGCAAAAATTAATTCTTTCAAACCTCCTTTATCTCTTCCAAAATGGAATAGTATGAGAAAAACAGCTTTCTCTATGGCTATTTCAGGCATCTTATTATTCTCAATATTATTATTAAACAATCTCATAAAACAGAAGGAAATAAAAGGATTTATTTTAAAAGAAATACAGTTACCTTCTATAGCAGAAAAACAGAAAATAAAAAAAGCAAATAGAAAATATAAACAGAATAAGAAAGAGCAAATTATTGCAATGAGCTATTCTTTTGGAATAACCAGAAATAATTATAAAATTTCTAAAAATACTAGAGAAAATAAAAGAATCACCAGAGATAAAGATTATTCCACTCAGGCAACTCATAATAAAAAAGAAAATATGGTAGATACAATTTATAAATCCCATACAGGTAAAAATGAATCTAAAAAAATAGCACAGAATAATAAAACAGTTCAGAAAACTGATAATACTGATAATACATACAGTAAAGCAATAGCAAATACTAATTACGAAGACATTAAGCTGGATAATAAGGATGAAAAGTATGAAGATACAAGGTTGTGAATGGTGAGACCTGAGCGGGACCTATGACTTATGACGTGTGACGCATTAAGGAATGACACATATGAACTTAAACAGATTGACACTGATAATAATTTTTCTTATTATTACCCTTATAACTGCCCGGTCAGATGAAAACTGGAATGCTAAAGGACTTGAATTATATAAACAGGGGAAATATAAAGAGGCTATAGCGTGTTTTGATAAGGTATTAAAGAGTGAACCAGGGGCTTATAAGGTATGGAATAATAAAGGGAATGCCCTTTATAAGCTTATGGAGTATGAAAAGGCTCTTACCTGTTATGAAAAAGCTATGAGCATAGAACCTGATTATGAAAATGCATGGTATGGAAAAGGTTGTAGTCTAACACAGATGAAAAGGTATAAAGAAGCCCTTGAATGTTTTGAGAGGGTTTTGGAGTTGTTGCCGGGCGATAAAGATGGAGAAGCCAGAAGGGAGGAAGTAATAAAAGCCCTCTCCCTTGTAGATACAAAGAAAGTTGAAGAATTCTTTAACAGGGGAAATGCCCTCTATGTGCAGGAAAATTACAAAGAAGCATATGAATATTATAATAAAGCCCTGGAGATTGATCCTGACTATATAGATGCCTTGTATAACAAAGGGTGTGTGTTAAATCAACTGAAAGAATATGAAGAAGCTCTCAGGTGTTTTAATAAAGTAATAAAATTAAATCCAACTTACAGTAATGCCACAAATAAAAAAGAAATGTTATTAAAGACTTTAGAAAGTTCCTTTTCTCTGGAAATGGTTCGAATAAAAGGAACGACTCTGGAAAATGATAAAAAATTTATTACTATAAGAAGTTTTTATATGAGTAAATATGAAATAACAAATAAGGAATTCTGCAGATATAATGTTCAGAAAGTCAATGCTTTAGATAATATGCCAGTAGTAAATATAACCTGGCAGGAAGCGGCTCACTACTGTAACTGGCTGAGTAAAAAAGAAGGTTTAAGTCCCTGTTATGGAGAGAACAATGAAACAGGTGAAATTACTTTTCTGGGACTTGAAAGAAATGGCTATCGCCTTCCTACTGAAATGGAATGGGAATATGCCTGTCGGGGAGGGACAGCTACTGATTATTACTGGGGAAATAATATAGATGATCGCTATTTATGGTACTATGAGAATTCCAATCTTACTTTTCACTCTGTAGGAGAAAAATTGCCAAATAATCTCGGTCTTTATGATATGAGTGGTAATGTATGGGAGTGGTGTAATGACAGACATCCTTCCGGAAAATCCTTTGTTATAAGAGGTGGAAGTTTTCTGGAAAATGCAGAAAGTTGCCGTTCCGATTATAGAGGAAGCTTAAGTATTCAGCAGGCAATCGATATAGGATTCAGAGTGGTGAGGAATGTGCCGTAAGACATTTCATTTCCCTTTACCGGCCTCTTCCTTACCCTGCTTTGCCCTTATATCATCTGGCGAGTATTCCAGCACCTTATCGTAACACTTGAGGGCTTCTTCGCATTTTCCGAGATTATATAAAGCTTTACCTTTGTTATAAAGTGCATCTGTGCTGGCAGGGTCTGCTTCTAACACTTTATCGTAACACAGGAGGGATTCTTCGTATTTCTTAAGACTCGAAAGGGCTATACCTTTATTAAGAGTAGCAGAGGAATTTTTAGGGTCTATCTCAAGGATTTTATCGTAACATTTAATTGATTCTTCATAGTTTCCTGATTTATTGAGAATATCACCTTTATTAAAGAGTGCTTTTACATCCTTTGAGTCGATTTCAAGGACTTTATCATAAGATTTTATTGCTTCATCATACTTCTTTAAATTACCCTGAGACACCCCTTTATTGTATAAAGCTTCAATATTTACAGGGTCAAGGGCTAAAACCTTATCATAATATGTAATTGCTTCTTCATATTTTCCAAGTCCTGCCAGGGTTGTGCCTTTATGAAGTAATGCCTTTATATCTGAAGGGGAAGGACTTGAAGAAGGAGGAACTGTTTCTTTATTTTTCAGAACTTCTTCCCTGGCTTTCGAAGCTAAAGTATTATGAGGATCAAGGGAAAGGACTTTATCGTAGGACTTAAGTGCTTCATCGTATTTCCCTGTAGATGCCAGGGCAAATCCTCTATAGTACCAGGCTGAAACATCATTCGGAGAAAATTCTAAAACCTTATCATAACACTTCAGGGCTTCTTCATAGCTTTTCTCTTTAATAAGACAGAGACCTTTACCATTCCAGAGATCAGAATTTTTCTGAGAAAGTTCTATGGCTTTATCATAACAGGTGATGGCTTCTTTATATCTTCCAAGTTCTTTTAAGGAAAAGGCTTTTTTACACCAGCCATCTTTAGATGATGGGTTAAGTTCTAAAAGCCTGTCATAACAGGAAAGGGCTTCTTTATATCTCTCTTTTAAAAGGAGAAGTTCTCCTTTCTCTTTCAGCAGGTCAGGATTTGCCAGATCAGATTCTATGGCTTTTGTATAGGCTTTAATTGCTTCATCATAATTTTTAAGCTCTTTTAAAATAATTGCTTTTTTACTCCATATATCCTTATTAGAAGAAGGTTCTAATTCCAGAAGCTTATCATAGCACCTGAGAGATTCAGTAAAATTTTTCTGAGCAGTCAAAATTAAGGCTTTACCCTGCCAGGCATCAATATTCTCAGAGTCAAGTTCTATAGCTTTACTGTAACAGGCAAGGGCTTCTTCATAATTTTTCCGGATATATAGAACAATCCCCTTCCCCGACCAGGAGAGAGAATTTTTCGGATCTACTTCTATGGCTTTACTGTAGAATGAAAGGGCTTCTTTATAATCTTTCCGGTTATATAGAATATTTCCCTTTCCTGTGAGGGCACCTGCATTTTCAGGGTCAATGGAAAGAACTCTTTCATAGCAAGAAAGAGCTTCACTGTATTTTTTTTCAAGACATAAAACCTGTCCCTTTCCATTAAGGGCTTCTTTGTTTTCAGGGTCAATAGAAAAAACTCTTTCGTAACAGGAAAGGGCTTCTTCATAATTCTTTTCCAAAGTCAGAATAAGACCAAGTCCGATCCAGGGAGCAGGAAATTTAGAATTAAATTCTATGGCATTATCAAAATATTTAATTGCTTCATCATATTTTTTCTGTTTATAAAAGACCTGACCCTTTCCGTACCAGGCATGAGAGTTTTTCATGTTACTATTAAGAACTTTATCATAACATTCAAGAGCTTCTTTATAATTTCTTCTGATTGTCAGAATAGATCCCCTGCCATTCAGTCCATCTTCATTCAAAGGAGATATTTCCAGAGCTTTAGTGTAGCATATAAGAGATTCATCATACTTTTTCAGATAATATAAAACAAGGGCTCTTCCATTCCAGGCAGAAATATCTTTAAAATCAAGATTAAGAATACTATCATAGCATTTCATTGCTTCTTTATATCTCTTCCGAAGAATTAAAATCGAGGCTTTTCCTTTTAAAGCATCTATCGAGTAAGGATCTATCTGAATAGATGTGTTATAACACTCCAGGGCTTCGTCATATTTTTTAAGTTTCTCAAATATAAGTCCCATATTATACCAGGCACAGGTATCTTTCGGGTCAATCTCTATAGATTTACCCCATGATTTAAGAGATTCTTCATATTTCTCAGTCTTATTTAACAGAAGTGCCCTGCTGTGCCAGGCTATAATATCTTTTCCGTCTATTTCTATTGCTTCATCATAACATTTCATTGCTTCTCCTGTTTTACCAAGATTTTCCAGAGCCCATCCCCTGCTGTGCCATACTTCTTTTTTTTTCGGATCAATTTCGATAGCTCTATCCCAGCTTTTTATGGCTTCTTTATAATTTTTAAGTATTACCAGTATTAAACCTTTATTATACCAGACATTTACATCTTTCGGGTTAATCCAAGTAGCTTTATCTGCAGATTTTAAAGCTTCATCTCTTTTCCCCTGAAAAGCCAGAGCCTTTCCCCTGCCGCACCAGGATTTAATATCTTTCGGGTCAATTTCAAGAACACTGTCATAACATTTAACTGCTTCTTCGTAATTATCCAGGTTACTTAAAGCCTCACCTTTAGAGTAAAGTGATTTAATATCTTTAGAATTGATCTCTATGGCTCTGTCATAAGCTCTAACTGCTTCTTTGTAGTTTTCTGATTTACTCAGAGACTCACCTTTCCCGTACCATGCTTTACTGTCATAAGGGTCAATCTTCACTGCTTCTCCATAAGCTATTAGGGCATCTTCATAATTATTCATCTTACTCAAAGCCTCACCCTTCCCGTACCAGGCATTACTATCTCTATGATTAACCTCTATAGCCTTTTCATAACAGATAAGGGCAATAGAATACTGTCCCAGGGAATAAAGAGCTTCTCCTTTTCCGTACCATGACCTGTTATCCATAGAGTTAATCTCAAGAGCTTTATCATAACAGACAAGAGATTCCTTATATTTACCGGAATGCCTCAAAACCTCACCTTTACCGGCCAATGACTTCCAGTCTTCAGGCGAAATCCCAAGAGCTTTATCATAGAACTTCAGAGACTCCTCATATTTACCTTCTCTATAAAGCCTGTGACCCTCCTCACGCAGTTTTCCTGATCTATCACAGGAGGAGAGGGTCAGTATGAGCAGGAAGGTTAGTGTTAAGAAAATAAGTTTGTATAACATATTCTTTTCAATCTGGTTTATAAGACGTAAACTAATTCACTTTTCACTTCCCAATATAATACAATAATTTAACATACCCAGTCAATTCTCTTGACATATATATACTAGTTTTATATAATATAACGTCAGGTATATTTAGTGAGGAAAGATTACGAGCGATTAATAGGTCATCTCACAACTCACATCTCACGAAGAAGATGTTCTGCTAAAATAATCAGTTATACATGTTAACCAGTCGTGTTATACCTCAAAACCGGGAGTTGATACTCATGGCTATAGAAACATACAAACCTGTAGACCCACAGAAAACAGCACCGGCAGGGAGTTTTGTCCCTGCTACAGTTCAGACATATAAATCTTCTGAACCGGAAGAAGAAATATTAGACTGGAAAAAAGTCTTTGCCTATCTGGATATTATAAAGAGGAGGAAATTTATAATAATCCAGGTGGTAAGTATTGTTCTCCTTGTAGCCTTTATAAATACAAAGATGCAGACTCCCATGTATAAGGCATCAAGTAAGGTAATGATTCTTCCTAACCCGGTGGAAATTTACAGATATGGCCAGAATGAAACTACCATATATAAACCCCAGCTTTCTATCGATTCGCAGATTGAAATGATGAGATCTTCCCAGGTAGGGGAAAATATATCAAAACTTCTGAAAGAAAAAAATAAACTTATTGTATCTTCAGGAGAAGTAATGGCAAGTATGTCTATAACTCCCCAGAAAAGCAGTGAACAGTACGGAAGAAGTGAAATAGTTATAATAAATGTGTCAAATAAAGACCCGAAACTGGCACAACTTATAGCAGATTATGGAGCAGAACAGTTTAAAGAAAGAAGCAGAAATTTTGACTCTGCAAAGATGAGAAGTGCAAAGGAATTAATAGAAGAACAGTTATATATAGTAGAAAAAGACTTAAAAAATGCCGAAGATAGACTGCAGAACTTTCAGAAAAAGGAAGGACTTATTGATGTAGATTCTGTGGTAAAGGCAAAGGTTGAAAAAGTAATTGAACTGGAAGCGACAAAATCCCTTGCAGAAGTGGAAAAGGATGTGGCAGAGGCGAAAATGAAAGAAGTCCAGTCAGGACTCGGAGGTGCCCTGAGGATAGATGAAAAGGATCCTCTTGTGGCACAATTACAGGGACAGTTAGCCCAGTTAGAGATAGAACTGGCAGGTCTCAAGGAAAAATGGGCCGATGATTACCCTGATGTTTTAAATACAAAAGCAAAGATTGCAGAAACTAAAAAGAAACTCTCTGAAGCCATTGCTTCACAGAGTTCTAATATAAAAAATCAGGCCCTTCTGGATCATGCTGTAAACTATACAGGAGCAGAAGCTAAAAATGCAGAACTCACGGCAATGTTTAATGAAGAAACTGAAAAATTAAAAACCCTTCCGGGAAAAATAGTGGAAATGAAACGTCTTATGAGAGAGGTAGATGTGGCGGAAACTAAATATAAAAGCCTTTTACAGAAGTCTCAGGAAGCTAAACTGCAGGAAACGACACAGCAGGGGAATGTAGAAGTAGCTGCCTATGCAATGCTTCCAGGAGGTCCCTATACTCCTAATATGAATAAAAACCTTACTAAAGCTCTTATAGTGGGGCTATTTATGGGTTTCATTTTAGCCCTTGCTGTAGAACAGATGAATATACCTCTTTCTAATGAAGAAGATGTGCAGAAACAACTGAAACTCTCTGTCCTGGAAACAATTCCAAGAATAAAATTCCATAAGAAAAAAACTGAATCAAGACCTCTTATGAATAGAACCGGTGAGACAGACAGGAAATATCTTCATTTTGGCGAAGCCTTTCGTTCTTTAAGGACTGTCTTGAATTTTTCGCTTAAAGATGAAAAGGTAAAGACCATGCTTATAACAAGCTCTGTGCCGGGGGAAGGTAAATCCACCATAGCAGCTAATCTGGCCATATCCTATGCTCAGATGGGAAAAAGGGTTCTTTTAGTGGAAGCGGATCTTTTAAAACCCACCCTTGCCGATTTATTTAAACTGAAAAATGGTAAGGGTGTGACAGATTATCTTACTATGAAAGAAATATCTTTAACAGATCTGGCATATGACACGGAAATTGAGAATCTCAAAATCCTCTGTTCCGGTAAAAAATACAAACTTACATCGGAATTATTTGAATCTGAAAGAATGAAGGAATTGATAAAAGAGCTAAAAGAAAATGAAGATTTAGATCTGGTAATATTTGATTCCCCTCCCTGCCAGGCAGTAACAGACAGTGTAATATTATCTTCCATGATGGATAAGGTTTTACGTGTAGTGGCGACAAATATGAATGCCAGAACAGTTCAGCAGTCTGTAAAGTTCCTTGCCAGTGCTGACGCAGATATTATAGGAGTGGTTCTGAACAAAATGGATACTACAGGCAGTTCTTACTATTATTATAAATATAAATATAAATATGGTTATTACTACTCAAAAGATAAAAAAGAGTCAGAACCCAAACTGGACGATATCCTGGAAGATAAGGGAAAAGATACCCCCGGTATTGAACAAAGTAAAAGTGAACTCGTTTTTCATAGCAAAAAATAGGAGGCCTACCTATGAAAGAGAAAATTCTCTTTACAATTATATTTTTATTTCTCATTTCTCTGCCATGTATGGCACAGAACTTCACACTTCAGCCGGGAGACATCCTGGATATAACTGTTATTCAGTTTCCTGATTACAGTAAACAGGTTACTGTAAGAGAGGATTTTAAGATCTTTTATCCCTTTATACCCGGTTCTATAGATGTGAGAGATATGGATACAGAACAGCTTAAAGGTATAATAACAGAAGGTCTTAAAAAGATTATAAGAAATCCTAAAGTCTCAGTGGATGTGGCAACTTATGCAAAAATGGAGGTTTATATTTCAGGAGAGGTAAAGAGTTCAGGGAAATATGAAATAAAAAGAGATGGAAAACTTCTTGAAGCTCTTGTAACAGCAGGTATTACGGAAGGATCGGACCTTGAACGTATAAGCATTATAAAGGGTGATAAACAGATAACTATAAATGTAAAAAAACTTCTTCTCGGAGAGGGAGATATGAAAAATAATATAAAACTTGATTCAAGGGATATCGTATATGTGCCTGAGATAAACAGAAAGGTCAATATTACAGGTTTTGTAAACAAACCGGGTCCCTATGTTATAGGTGAAAAAATGCATACGGTTCTTCAGTCTATAGATGCCGCAGGAGGTCTTTTAAATCTTTCCGATACTGAAGGAACTATTGCAAGGAAGGTTACTCTTGTAAGAAAAGGCCAGACAGTACTTTCAGAGGATCTGAATGAACTATATAAAGAGGGAAATATATCGGCAAACATGGAGCTTGAAGATGGTGATATAATCTTTGTGTCTCAGGAAAAAACAAAATTTATGGTTTCTGTAGTGGGACAGATGGAAAAGCCCGGCATATATGAAATACAGAAAGGTGACAGACTCCTTGATGTCCTTCTTATGGCAGGAGGACTTACAAAACAGACAATAATACATAATATAAAGGTTATAAGGCGAAACGGTGATATTATCCCTGTAAATGTGGAAGATCTTATGGAAAAT
>JAKJGF010000360.1 GCA_022704525.1 Bacillota bacterium
CCCTCATTATCTGCAGCGTACATCTCCAATGCCATGGCAATATTTTTTAAATTTGACTCACATGCTGCTAGTGTACCCTGAGCTCTTGCTTTTAAAAAACCGGAAGATAAAATAAAGATCATAAGTACCATAAACAGAATAATAAGGGAATTACATCCAATAGCCAGACTGACAGGTACAGAAGAAATATTCTTATCTTTCCTGGCTTTTATTGAACCAATTATACCGGCAATCAATCCTAAGGGAGGGCTTACCAATACAATTATTGTATATGTAAAAAACAAAATATCCGAAATAAAACTACTGGAAACTGAAGACAAAAAATAACATAAAAAACTTGTGAGAAAAGGAGAAACTACCGCTAACAGAGCAAGTATAAGGCCCGTCCATGCCCATTTATTTGTAAGTTTTGGAGAACCTTCCTCGGGAGGGTAAGAATAAAACCCACTGTATCTTTCCAATTTCTCTTTAAATTCCATGATACTTATATAGCGATTTGCAGGATCTAATTGAATAGCACGGCTGATTATAGACTCTAATTCACCTGATATAAGCGGATTCAATGATTTCATAGGCGGAAAGGTTAAAGGTTTAAGAGTGGGGTCATATTTTGTAAGCATCTGAAATAATATGACTCCAAGGCCGAAAACATCGGTTCTGGGAGTGGACTGACCTCTACCTCTATATTGTTCCGGTGCGGCATAACCGGGAGAGCCGTAACTAAAAGTATCTGTATTTTTCTCAGGATTATAGTACCGGCATATACCGAAATCTACAAGTTTAGGATTGCCACCCGGTGTTATTATAATATTTGAAGGTTTAAGATCTCTATATACAATGGGTGCGTGAAAAGAATTGTGAAGATAATCCAGGATATGAGCAATTTTTATAACCCAGTTAATAGCACTTTCTTCTGAAATTGGTTCAGGTGACGAGTTAATTATTTCTTCAAGATTTTTTCCTTCTATATAATCCATAGTAAGATAATCCCTGTTATTTTCAGTAAAAATTCCATACATAGCCGGCAAACCGGGATGATTAAATTTTACGATAAACTCTGCTTCTCTGAAAAATATCTCACGAGCAGTCGACATATCGAGGCCTGCTTCTCCTGAGAACATAAGTTCCTTAACTACAAATTTTTTATCATCCTTAAGTCTTTCAACCAGATATACATTACCCATAGATCCTTTGCCGAGTAGTCTTACAACTCTATAGAAATTATTAAGTATTGTTCCCGTTTCTAAATACAAGATTATCACCTCTTTAAATTATATTATCACATATTCAAAGGAAAAAGTCTAATTCTAAATAGATATTTCTTGAAAATTTCATAGGCCCATGTTATTATCTTACAGGTCATGGATATTGAAAAAACGATTCTTAAAAAAATTTTCAAATGTAATAAAGAATATAACCTTTTTAATAAGACTGAGAGAATTATTATTTCTCTGTCAGGGGGAAAAGATTCTATTTCACTCTTAAAACTTCTTACAAAAATACATTCTCCCTCTCTTATTTATCCAATTCATATATATCCATATAAAGATGATAAAGTACTTTCTTATATTAAAAATTTTTCAGAAAACACTCTCTCTATGGCAAATCCTGTCAAATTTCTCAAAAATCCTCTTTATAAAAAAGACCTTCTGAGCTGTTATGAATGTGCAAGGGGAAGAAGAAAAACAGTCTTTGAAGAAGCAGACAAACAGAAAATATATAAAATTGCCCTGGGACATACAAAAAATGATGTTTCTGAAACCTTTCTTATGAATGTAATTTACAGCGGAAATAAAGATACTATAAAACCCTTTCAAACTTTTTTTGATGGAAAATTTCAAATCATAAGACCCTTATATATGGTAGAAGAAAAAGAATTACTTCGCTATTCCGACATTTATCATATAACACCACAGAATTATCATTGTAGTGGAAAAGAAAGTAACAAAAGAGAAAATATAAGGGCTTTTCTCCGGAATTTAAAGGATGATTATGTGATACAGAGGGTGTTTAATGCTGCCGTAATCAAGAAGCAAAGGTAAACTCCTTCTTCACAGACGTTCTCTGTATTGTTGAATTTTATCTGCAATATACTCTTTATTAAAAGGGGATATCTTTTTTTCCTGAGAGGCAAGTTCCGTATATTCAGAGGATTTAGCCAGTGAAGATATTTTTACTTCTTTAACATAATGGGAAATATCCTTTTGTATAGGTTGACCCCCCAGGGCAGCCTGTTTTATAGCTTCTTTAATCAGTGATAGTGAAGCATCTTTTCGCAGAAAACCTGTTGCACCTGCTTCAAGAGCATTCAATACATGCTCTTTATCTCCAAAGGCTGTCAACATAATAATCTTCAGGTCAGGATGAATCTTTAAAAGCTCTTTTGTTACCGCTATACCATTCATACCGGGCATAGCAATATCCATTAAAATAATCTCAGGAAGTACCGAGGAATTTTTTATCTTATGAATAGCTTCTTTCCCGTCTGCAGCCCAGTCTATAAGTACCATTTCCGGGGTTTTCTCTATAAGTGTTCTCAGTATTAACTGAAAACTTTTATTGTCTTCAACAAAAAAAATCTTTATTTTATGATCTCTCAGCACTTCTCTCTGATCTACCAGACTATTACCAGTCTTTGAATCATCTTCTGGAGTAATAGAATCTATATCTATCTTTTCATCAATAGACGAAACAGATTTTACATCCATGTATCTAGAAACCATAGAGCGTCCTAGTTCTGTAATACTCACAACAGAATCAGTTTTAAGGGGAGTACTATCTTTTTCTATAAAAGTCTCTCCTGTAAGACCACTGGTTTCTAAAGCTTTTTTTTCTTTTGTAATCTGCAGATGAGGAGTTTTAATAGCAATAGATTTTTGCAGATCTCCTTCAAGGTCTTCCGGGAGTTTAGCTGTTATAAATTTATTTTCTTCATCAGAGGAATCTTTAAAAAAAGCCCACCTGGCTTCTCCTTCTTCCTGCCAGGCTCCCTTAAAATATATTTCTTCTACTTTCTTCTTATCATTAGAAGACTCCCGGGAAGAAGATACCTTTATGAAGGCCATAATATCTTTATTAAGCACTGTTTTTATTTTCTCAAGAATACTCACAACAAGTAGGATACCTCCTATAAACTTAAACAAAAATTATTATTAGCAATCAGCTTTCATTTTTCCTTATGCTGATTGCTGATTGCTTTAAACATAAAATGTTCATTTTTATTAAAGCTAATAATTTAGCAAT
>JAKJGF010000128.1 GCA_022704525.1 Bacillota bacterium
CCTGTTACAATGAAATCTGTTATTACAGAATATACAGTTTTGTATTTATTTAAGTTATAACTTTCTCCTTTGACGGCATATCTTTTGCTCCAGAGCCCGGACAGGGACAGGTGTATATGTTTTTTGGATACTTTTTTACCTGTTGCAGTACTTAAGGAACCATTGAAAAAATAATGAATTTCTGATATGATAGCTTTTTAAGAGTATAGGAATTGTTATTTTTTTAGCTTTAAATGAAGCCACTTTGATAGTTATTAGCTAAAAGCTGATAGCTGGCTGCTGAAAGCTAATAATAATTTAATCGAAAGGGAACAATTATATGAATATTCTCTTTATTCATCAATTTTTTACTACAGAAGACGAACCCGGAGAGGTCCGACATATAGCCATGTTTAAATATATGCTTGAAAAAGGTTATAACTTTACAATTATCGGCGGCGCCCTTGATTATATGTCAGGGAAGCTTTATCCTGATTTTAAGGGATTTTTGCAGGAGAAAGAATTAATACCGGGAAAAATAAAACTTATAAGAACCTATGTCACTCCGACATATAGAAAAGGTTTTATCGGGAAAATGCTTACTTATATTTCTTTTCTTATATCCTCTGTTATAGCTTCTCTCAGGACCGGTAAATTTGATATGCTTCTTACGACTTCTCCATCTCTTCTTACGGCCCTGGCCGGTTATATTGTAAGTAAGATTAAAGGCATACCTTTTATTCTGGAAATAAGGGATCTCTGGCCCAAAGTTGCAATGGAAATGGGTATGGTGAAAAATAAATTCATAATATGGATTGCTGAAGAACTTGAACTATTTCTTTACAGAAAAGCCGTAAGAATAATTGTTATAACAGAAGGTTATGCTGATTATATAAAATCAAGAGGTATAAGCCCTTCTAAAATTAATATAGTTTATAATGGTGTCGATGAGTGTATGCTTGATTATAAACCTTCAGATGAAATACCGGAAGATCTGAAAGTTGCCGAAGGAAAATTTACTGTTATGTATGCAGGTGCTATAGGTAAATTTAATTATCTTGAGGATTTATTGAAAGCAGTTGAGCTGATTGAGGAACAGGAGAAATTTGCCTTTGTTTTTATCGGAGACGGAGGAGAAAGAAAGAATCTTATAAATTATGCAAAAGAAAAGAATTTGAATAATATTTTCTTTCTCGGAGCAAAACAGAGAAGTGAGATTCCAGAATATCTCAGCAAAGCCGATCTTACTGTTGCCATTTATCCACCTATACCGACAGGGAAACTTCTGTTGCAGAATAAGGTTCTGGATTTTCTTTCTCTCGGGAAAGCCGTTATTCTTGCGGCAGAAGAAGGAGGAGACACAGTAAGGATAATTTTATCAGCAGCATGTGGTATTAGAGTGAATAAAAGCCCTGAAGCTATAGCAGAGAAACTGGTATGGGCTTCGAAAAATAAAGAACTCTGTGAGGAAATGGGTAAAAAAGGAAGAGAATATGCCAGAGTTCATTTAAATAGAAAAAAACTTGCCTGTGAAATGATTAATATATTCGAAGCAGAAAGAATATGAAATATAGAGATTTAATAAAAAAAGCCTTCTTAATACGTAAAGTTGAGGAAAAGTTACTTTTTCTTTTTACCAAAGGAGATTTATATGGTACCATACATACCTGTATTGGACAGGAGTGGACAGGGATAGCGGCAAAAGAGGCTTCCCTGGATGGAGATTGCCTTTTTTCAAATCACCGATGTCATGGTCATTTTCTTGCCTGGACAGGAGATTTAAAAGGTTTTGTTGCAGAGATAATGGGTAGAAAGACAGGTGTCTGTGGAGGTAAGGGAGGAAGTCAACATCTGTATAGACCGGGTTTTTACTCAAATGGTATTCTGGGAGGAATGAGTCCTGTAAGTGCAGGTAAAGCCTGGTCTGAAAAAATGAAGAGAAGTAATAAAATATGTATTCTTTTTCTTGGTGATGGAGCTCTGGGAGAGGGTGTGGTTTATGAGACACTCAATATTATTTCCAGGTTTTCCTTACCTTTACTGGTAGTTTTTGAAAATAATAGATATGCCCAGTCTACATCTCAGAAAGAAACACTGGCAGGCTCAATAAAAGATAGAGCAAAAGCTTTTAATATAGAATACAGACTTTCTTCTACGTGGGAATGGGAAAAGTTACTGGATTTTTTTAAAGAATCGGTAAATTTTGTGAGAACTCATTCATGGCCATGTATTCTGGAAATAGAAACCTATCGCTTAAAATCTCATTCCAAAGGAGATGATTACAGAGATCCGGGAGAGATAAAAAAATACGAAGAAATAGATCCATTAAATAAGTTATTAAATAGCTCTGAGGAGATTTCAGAGATATTAAAGGAAGTAGAGATAGAAGTTGAAAAAGCAGTCGATTTTGCTGGAGTTTCAGATTTACCGGTAGCTAATAGTTTTTCTCAGAAAAACTTAAAACCTGTAAAATGGAAATATGAAACATATGAAAAAGACAGAATAGGTAATTTAATAAATTTAACTTTCAGGGAAAATTGCGAGAAAAATTCAAAGATTATATTTATTGGAGAAGATTTAAAATCTCCTTATGGCGGTGCTTTTAGAATTACAAAGGATTTAAGCTATCTCTTTCCTGAAAGGGTTATAAATATGCCTGTAAGTGAAGCTGCTCTTATTGGAACGGGAACAGGTTTTGCCCTGGGAGGATATATTCCCGTAGTGGAGATTATGTTCGGAGATTTTCTTACTCTCGGATTTGATCAACTCTTAAATCATGCCTGTAAATTTCAGTATATGTATGATAATAAGGTTAAAGTTCCTCTTATAGTGAGAACACCTATGGGAGGAAAAAGAGGTTATGGCCCGACTCACAGTCAATCCCTGGAAAAATACTTTCTGGGTATTCCTTATCTTGATATTATAGCTTTAAATTGTCGTATTTCTCCCCGGAGGATTTACAATTGGTTATTTGATAAAATCGTATCTCCCACACTCGTTATAGAAAATAAAGTCCTTTATACAAGATTTCTTCATACAGAACCTATAACCGGCTTTGATATTTATTTTTCAGATGAAATATATCCAGCGGTTCTTATAAAACCTTCCAATAAAACACCTGATTTTACTATTTTTTGTTATGGAGGTATGCTGGAAGAAGTTGAACAAGCCATAGTCACTCTCTTTGAAGATTATGAAATTATCTGTGAGGTTATATGTCCATCTGTGCTCCATCCGTTAAATATTCACCCCCTTTTAGAGTCAGTAGAGAAAAGTCGAAAAATATTACTTGTAGAAGAGGGTTCTTCTTTCGCAGGATTGAGCAGTGAGGTTATTGCTCAAATTATGGAAAGTGGCGTAAAATTAGAGACAGTAAAAAGAATCAGCTGGAATAATTTTATTCCTTCTTCATATGAAATGGAAAAAAGTGTCCTTCCTGGAACTGACCATATTGTAAAAGGAGTTGTGGAATGGGAACAGAATTTATAAAAATCCCTAAAGAAAATGTAAGTGATGATAAGGTTTTATTAGTGGAATTACCTGTAAAAAGCGGTTCGAAAGTAAAAAAGGATGAGACTGTTGCATTACTGGAAACATCAAAAAGTGTTTTTGATATTGTATCTCCGGCAGAGGGTTATCTCTTTTATCAGTGTAAAACAGGGGATCAAATAGCTGTAGGAGAAGTTTTTGCCGTCATTTCTGATAAAGAAGATTTTTTCTTTGAGAGTTTTAATATAGATACGCAAATAAATACTGATGGTTCTGATAAAGTAAAATTTTCAAAAAAAGCGATTAAATTGATAAAAGAAAAAAAACTGGATAAAAATATATTTACAGGTATGGTAACAGAAGAAGATGTTCTGAATTATTTAAATGAAAGAAAGACAGAACATAAGACAGGAGATAAAAGTAATAAAATATTGATCCTGGGTGCCGGAGGATGGGGCAAAATGTGTATCGATATACTGAGGCAGATGAAAATCTTTGAGATTTCCGGCCTTATTGATGATGGTGAACATATTCCCATAGGTTCCAGGGTAATGGAAGTTCCTGTCATAGGACGCCACAGGGATCTGAAGAGTTTATATGAGGAAGGCTACCGATTTATAATTAATGGCGTGGGAGCTATAACCAATCATACATTGAGAGAAAAACTATATATAATGTTGAAAGAAATCGGTTTTTATGTGCCAAATATCATTCATCCCGGAGCTTCTATAGAACCTTCTGTAATACTTGGTGAAGGAAACCAGATAATGGCAAATTCAACTATCGGAAGTGACGCAAGAATTGGTAATAACTGTATAATTAATTCAAACTCTGTTGTATCTCATGATTGTATACTGAGTGATAATGTACATCTTTCACCGGGAGCGATTCTTGCAGGAGGAGTAAAAGTAGGTAAAAATACCCTTATAGGTATGGGAAGTGCTGTATATATTAATCTGACTATTGGAGAGAATGTGAGGATATATAATAAATCCAATATTACTAAAAACGTTCCTGATAATAGTATTGTAAAGGATACAATACAGGAGACAGGACTCAGGAATTTTAGGAATTATTCTGACTCGTGACTATGGAATTTTGAATTCATTGGATCTTCATAAAAATTTGCGTAACTTCTGTTTGGAGTATTGGAGGTAGCTATGTTAAGGGAGGAAAGAAAAATATTATCTTCAGAAATTTCTTTTATGACAGCTATGGAGATGGCTTCTCTTATAAGAAAGAAAGAATTATCTGTAGTGGAAGTTGTAGAAGCCCATCTTAAACAAATAGAACAGTTTAATCCCTTAGTAAATGCCATTGTTACTCTTGTAGCTCAGGAGGCAATTGAACAGGCCAGAGAAGCTGATAAGATACTATTGCAGGGTAAAAAAACAGGAATTCTCCATGGTATACCTGTATTACATAAGGATCTGCTTGAAACCAGAGGTATTTTGACTACTTATGGTTCTCTGGCATATAAGGATTATATTCCCTCCTATGATTGTCTCCCGGTGGAACGATTGAAAAAAGCCGGAGCAATTACTCTTGGAAAAACAAATACTGCCGAGTTTGGAGCAGGCAGTCAGACTTTTAATGCAATTTTTGGGAAAACCCTTAATCCCTATGATATTACGAAAACCTGTGGAGGAAGTAGTGGCGGTTCATCTGTTGCCCTGGCCTGTGGCATGGCGCCACTTGCAACAGGAACAGATGCCGCCGGTTCACTTCGTAATCCTGCCAGTTTTTGTAATGTCGTAGGGTTCAGGACATCTCCCGGCCGTATTCCCCTTTATAGCAGATGGAATGCCTGGAATAGTTTTTCAGTAACAGGTCCTATGGCCAGAACTGTTTCAGATGTAGCTTTATTACTGTCTGTTATGGCAGGGCCTGATATTCGTTCCCCCATATCTTTACAGGAACCGGGAAGTATTTTTCTCCAGACTCTGAAAAGAAATTTTAAAGGAATTCATGTTGCCTTTGCCAGTGATATGGGAGGTCTTCCTTTTGATCCTCTGGTAAAGAAGATTGTTAATGAACAGAAGAATATATTTTATAGCCTGGGATGTATAATTGAAGAAGAAGAACCGGATTTTACTGGAGTCGATGAGGCTTATAAAACATGGCGTGCCTGGGATTATGAATTGATTTTAGGTGATAATCTGGAAAATTATAGAAATAAATTTAAGGATACATTGATCTGGAACGTTGAAGAAGGAGCCAGACTGACAGGTCCAGAAATTGCCCGGGCAGAAAGGGTCAGGACAGAGCTTTATCATCGTATGAGAATATTTATGGAAAAATATGATTTTTTTATTCTTCCAGTGAGTCAGGTTCTTCCTTTTGATGTAAATCAGGAATATCTTAAAGAGATAGAGGGTGTTAAAATGGAGACATATATAGACTGGCAGAAGACTTGTTATTATATTTCATTCACCGGTAATCCCTCAATCTCCGTACCCTGTGGCTTTACATCTGAAGGATTGCCAGTGGGTCTTCAGATTGTGGGAAAATACCACGATGACCTGGGAGTATTGCAACTTGCCTATGCTTTTGAAGAAGCGACAGAATTTTATAAACGAAGGCCGCCTATGGTAATGGAACGGGAGACGTAAGATTTGACAAGTGAAAGGTGAAGAGTGATTACTATAATACATATCACGCATTACGCATCACTCATCACGAAATTATGGATGAGTACTTCTATAACCTGACAGAATTGATTTATAAAGAAGTAGACAGTTATCTTCCTGTCTATAAGAATAATCCCTGTAGAGAATGTAAAATATGTTGTACCACTCTGGCTTCCCAGGGTCTTACCTCTCTGGAATTTGATTATATGAGAGAATATCTTATTAAAAATAGTAGAACAGATGAGGAAGCAGAAAATTTCAGGGATTACATAGATAAATTGAAAAATGAGAACTTAAACCAGCCCCTTCATTTAATCTGCCCTTTTTATAATTTACAGGCCAAGGGTTGTTCAATCTATCCGGCAAGACCTCTTTCCTGCAGAACCTTCGGATATTTTATAAAAGATGAAAGACAGTATCTGATACCGGAGGAATGCTATCTGAAAAAGAACATAAAAATATATACAAAGCAGACCTTCAGTGAAATAATGCCTTTTGCACAACCCTTCTATAGCCTGGTATACGACTATGAGAAATTCAGAAATGATGATAAGAGTAGTTCTAAAAAATAAGTTCAGTTGACTCTAAAGATATGTTAAATTTATGGATAATTTAGAGACAGCCTGACAGGGTTAGCCGCTAGGTCCCCCTGGCCTTTAAATAAAGTTCTGTTAATTTCTCAGAAGGTGTTATATTCATTTCATCCTGTAATGTCTGGGAACAGAGTAAATACTGACGTACTACCTGTTCAGATTTTCCCTGGAGATAATGACACTGCATAATAAGATAATATGCCTCCTGATCACAGGGATCTTCTTCCACAGCACTCTGGGCATATGCTATGGATGTCTGATATCCTCCTTTTTCCAGAAAGAAACGGGCAAGTTCTTTCAGCATATAGGTAAACTTCTCCTGTAACTGATACCCTTCATTTATAACCCAGTCTTCATAGTAGTTTTCAAGGAATCGTCCTCTGTAAAGTTCTATGGCTTCCTTGAAATCCCTTATACTTTCTTCTGTTTTACCCCTGTCGGCTTCAGTCATGCCTGAATTATATAATTTTTCAAATTCATTGACATCATACCAACAGGTAATAGATGGATTAATCTCATATGTGGAATGATGAATATTTATAACTTTTTTAGGGGGTATGGCAATTCTCGAAACTATAACCTTTCTTATATGAAAAACAGAATTATAGAGATTTTGTCTGGCTTTTTCTATAGAACTCTCAGGCCAGAACATATCTATAATTTTATCTTCCGATACCTTCTGGCCCCATTGAGAAATTAAATATAAAAAGAGTAATTTAGTTTTTTTTGTATTCCATTCTTTATCACTGATTAATTCATTATTCAAAAATATCCTGGGCACTCCCAAACCATATATCATCATAGGAAATTTTTTCTCTACAGGAGGAATTTCTTTTTCTGTGAGTTCCTTCAGGATATTTTTTAAATCTTTTTTAAATTCAGCAGAACCTTCTTCAATAAAATATTCTGCCAGAGGAATTCCTTTATGTCTTGATGTTTTTATCCAGTCAAGGATTGCTGCTTGTACATCTTCCGGCAAATCCCATTTAATTCTTCCAGTTTCTTTTCTAAGATTATCAAATTTATCTAACAAAAGAGATACTTTATCCTTAAATTCCTGCATTGTAAAGGCGATAAGAAGAACAGGAAGTGATATAATAATATCTTTCCACAATATACCGGAAGATAAAAGGTTTTTGCTTTCTTCAAGGCAAGAACGGAAGACATTACGGAAATTTTCTTCAGACCAGGTTTTCTTTTTATATATTTCAGCATAGATTCTGGCTAGATAAAGTTTTGACTGTAAATAAAGTTCTTTATAATCGCCTTCTTTAAAAATACAGATTGCTTCATTTAAAAGTTTTTCCCCTTCCATTGTACTTCTTCTTAGACCGAGAATAAGTCCCAGTATAAGATTTACCTGACCTTCCAGAACGTTATTCATCCCTCTGGCTTTATCTTTAGCGGCTCTTGCCATTATTTCTGCCTGAGAATAGTTTCCTTCATATAAGTGAAGATAGGATATACCCAGAAGGGCTTTTATCATATGTCCAACAGAGAGATTTTCCATATCAAGACATTCTGTGTAAGCTTCCAGAGCTTCTTTGTAATTTCCCATATCTCTGTAGGAATTTCCCAGTAATATAAGGCGTCTGGCCTGGTTATTACCTGATACTTCTGTATCACTTATTTTTTTGTTTATATTTTTATCTGTAAAGGTTTCCAGAAAGGTATTAACTATTCGGGGATCGTATTTATTACCACTTCCTTCCTGTATTATCCTGAGAGCTTCTTCATGGGAGAAACCCGGTCTGTAAGGTCTTCTGTTAATGAGACTATCGTAAGTTTCAGCCACATTAAGTATTCTGGAT
Source organism: Bacillota bacterium (assembly GCA_022704525.1). Lineage (GTDB taxonomy): Bacteria > Vulcanimicrobiota > SpSt-956 > SpSt-956 > JAKJGF01 > JAKJGF01. Next base: position 8,503 of record JAKJGF010000128.1, read on the forward strand.
TCTATTGGTATCTCATTGCCTTTCAGACCGGCAGGATAACCGGTACCATCAAATTTTTCAGATTTATGAAAAATTATCCTGGCTACCTCCTTAAGATCATTCATTGGAGAAAGTAGCTCATGGGCGACTAAAGGAAGGGATTTGACCTGTTCATTTTCTTCTTCTAAAAGTTTTTCTGTTTTATGAAGAAGAGATAATTTTGTAGTGGCCGACCCTATATCATGAAGATAACCGGCCCATTTCAGTATTTGTTTTTTATCATCAGTAAGCCCCAGAATCTTTGCCATACTGATAGCTCTTTCTGTTACTCTGGTGGAATGACCTTTCCAGTAACTATCCCTTTCTTCAATAGCCTCTATCAATAACTTGAGAACTTTAAAGAGACTTTCTTTCTGTCTCTGGAATAACTTTTTATTTTGAATTATATTTTTATAATCCTTAAGACCATTTTTTATAGCTTTCAACAGACTGTCAATATGTTCAGGAGATTTTATAAAGTCATCAATTTTTACTTTCACAGGATTACTCTGAGATTCAATTTCTCCATAACCTGATAAAAGCATATAGCTTACAGGATATTCCTGTGTATCATAGTCATAATGACTGCAGAGGACCAAATCAAATTCCTGCTCTTTTATCTTTTCAAGAGCTCCTTTATCATTTGGTACTATTTCTGCTCTATAGCCTTCTTTTGAAAAGATAGTCTCTATAGATTTTCCTATCTCTTTATGTTTTTCTATAATAAGAACCTTTTCCATAATAGGTGCCTCCCTTTTTATAGAGCTATCAGCAGTCAGCTATCAGAGGTCAGCTTAAGGAATAAAAAACTGAAAGTTATAAATTAAATTATATCATAACTGAAGGTTTTTCACAAAAAAATCATTTTTTTGTTACAGGTTATAATACAGAGGATTTTTTTATACCTTAGAGAATAGTTCAATATATAAAATATTTAAATGTACAGGAATGTCTATAAAGCTAGAAGCAATCTGCTGAGGGAAAAAAACTACGCACTGATGGCTGATAGATAAAAACTAATTTAATAATTTGAGGAGGCTCCCTATGGGTAATATATTAATTGTAGATGATGAAGAAGATGTTACTTATGCATTGAAGAGACTTCTTGAAGAAGAGGGCTATAATGTCAAGACAGCTATTAACTGCAGAGAAGTATTGTCTTTACTGGAGAAAGAATATTTTGATGCAGTTATTGTAGAACTTTTTTTAAGAGAAGAAGACGGTTTTCAGGTCCTTGAAACAGTCCAGGAATTAGATGGTGAATTACCATTTATTCTTATGGTTGATAATGAAAATGAACATATAGCTATTCAATCACTTGAAATGGGAGCTTATGACTATATAGGTAAACCCATAATATATACTGATATAATTAACACTGTCTACAGAGCTGTAGAAAAAAGAAGACTTTATGTGGCCAGGGTTAATGCTGAAGAAGGTTTAGAAGTGACTTCAAGAAAGTTAAACCTGCTTATGAGTATAATAGAAACCTTTTCCAGTAATGAAGACGAAGAAAAGGCTCTTGATGAACTACTCCAGATTATTCTCAATCAGTTTACAGCTACCTATTGCTGTCTTTCTATACTGGACAAAAATGGTAAAAATATTAAAATTCTTGCAGAAAAATCAAGTATTGAAGGTGTTAGTGAATATAAAGTAGGACAATCCTATGCATTAGATATATTTCCAATTACCACTCAGGCAGTAGAAACAGGGGAACCTGTTGTTGAATCAGGTATTATGGATCTTACGTCACCTATATCTTTAAAATTAAAAGAAAAAAAGGGCGGTGAAATATACTGTTCCTTTATGGAGATACCGGTTATGTATTTTGGTAAACCCATAGGTGTTCTTCAAATCAAATCCCATGGGGCAGAAAAGCGTTCCTTTACAGATAATGATTTTCATATGGCAGAAACACTGGCAAATTATATAGGTATTGCTATAGATAATGTGAGACTTCGGAAATATAAGGATAATATATGATTATTCTCTATAATACTTTAAGTAGAAAAAAAGAAGAATTTATACCTTTAGAAGAAGGGAAAGTTGGAATTTATAGCTGCGGCCTTACAGTGTATAATTATGCTCATATAGGAAATCTTAGAGCATACGTTTTTTCTGATATACTTAAAAGAACATTTTTATATAATGGATATAAAGTAAAACATGTTATGAATATAACAGATGTAGGACATCTTACTTCAGATGAAGATTCCGGAGAAGATAAAATGGAAAAAGGGGCTCTCAGGGAAAAGAAAACTGTATGGGAACTAGCAGAGTTTTATACTGAGGCTTTTAAAAAAGATATGTCTCTTCTGGGAATATTATCTCCGGATATTTATTGTAAAGCTACTGAACATATACCACAACAGATTGAAATGATAAAGAAAATAGAAGAAAATGGATATGCTTATATAATAGAAGATGGCGTTTATTTTGATACTTCCAGACTTTCTGATTACGGAAAACTGGCAAGACTTAATTTAGAAGGTCTTGAGGCAGGGAAAAGGGTAGAAGTTGTGCCAGGTAAAAAAAATCCTACAGATTTTGCTCTCTGGAAATTTTCACCTAAAGATAAGAAAAGGGCTATGGAATGGGATAGTCCATGGGGAACAGGGTTCCCCGGATGGCATATAGAATGTTCTGCCATGTCCATGCATTATCTGGGAGAAGTCTTTGATATACATACTGGCGGTATAGACCATATACCAGTTCACCATACAAATGAAATTGCCCAGGCCAGAGCCTCTACAGGGAAAGAATTTGTCAGATACTGGATGCATGGGGCCTTTCTTATTATTGATAAAGATAAAATGGCTAAATCAGGAGAAAATTTTATTACTCTTCAAACCCTTATAAACCGTTGTATAGCTCCGGTAGATTATCGTTATTTTCTTTTGAATTCCCATTATAGACAGCCTTTATCTTTTACCTGGGATGCTCTGGCAGGTGCAAGAAATGCTATGAAAAACCTTAAAGAGAAGGTAATCACTATAAAATCTTCATCTTCCAATTCAGGGGAAGAGAAAGTTTCTGCTTATCAGGAAAACTTTAAAGAATCTATAAATGATGATTTGAATGCTCCCAGAGCACTTGCTGTAATGTGGGCAGTAATTAAAGATGACCATCTTGGAAATACTCAGAAGCTGGATTTATTGCTGAACTTTGATAGAGTACTGGGACTTGGAATAGAAGATATAAAAGAAGAAATAGAACCTTTCTCTGAGATAGAAAGGGAAGTTAAAACTCTCCTTGAAGAGAGACAAAAAGCAAGAAAAGAGAAAAACTGGAAGCTCTCTGATGAACTAAGGAACAGAATAATAGAAAAAGGATATACAATAAGTGATACTCCCGAAGGGCCTGTCCTGAGGAGGACGTGAGACGTAAGACGTGAAATGAGATTTATAGTTTATTGAGGAAAAAGTAAAATGTCCTCTCAATATAATCTCCCTGAACTTCTGGCCAAGCGTTATGAATTAATGGAAGAGCTCGGTAGAGGTCGCTGTGGGATTGTTTTTCTTGCTTATGATGGTCTTCAGAAAAGAAATGTCGCTATTAAGTTATTATCAGAGATAAGTGTATCACCGTTAGATGTAAAAAGATTTCAAAGAGAAGCCTCATTTATTTCAAAATTGCATCACCCCAATATAGTTTCATTTTACAGTTTCGGCCAGTGGAAAAATATTTATTATATAGTTATGGAATATGTAAAAGGACATTTTTTAAGAGACTATATAAAGATATCTCCCCATCCTTTGTTATGTCTTATAGAATCTGCTTTACAGATCTGCTCAGCTCTCGAGCATGCACATTCAAAAGGTATAATACACAGAGATATAAAACCGGATAATATTCTTGTATCTTCTGAAGGAGTTGTAAAGATATTGGATTTCAGTATAGCCAGAAATTTAGCAACTGAGAGTACGAGGTTGACAGGGCCTGATTCTTTTATAGGTACTATGGCCTATATGTCTCCCGAACAGTTTCTTGGAGAGACCTTGACTCCCCTTGCAGATCTTTATTCACTTGGAGTTACTCTGTATGAACTGGCAACAGATAAGCTTCCTTTCACTGCACAGAATATAATTACCTTAATTATGCAACATATTAACATATCTCCAGAACCACCAGGAGCAATAAACCCGGCTATTCCTGAATCTTTTCAGAAAATTATATTGAAACTTGTGGAAAAAGATCCGGCTAAAAGATATTTGTCTCTTTCCTCTCTGAGGGAAGATCTGAAAAAATCAATTTTTGATATAAAAGAAAAATGCCTTCAGGAAGTATACAAGGAAAAAGAGATAAAAAACGTATGTAGACAGTCCTCTAAGGAAGATGCAATATTATCCCTTTATACTTCCGGAAATATTTATTTAGAAGATGGAAATATAGAAGAAGCATTGAAAATTTACAAACAACTTTTGAGTATATCAGAAGAGACAGGTTGTGGAAATGGAGAAATATATGCTTATACAGGTCTCGGCAGGATACATGTAATGAATAATGAATTTGAACCTGCTATGAGATGTTTTCTTAAAGGTATAGAGACAGAGAATATATTTATAAGAACAGAAAATATGTGTTACTTAACAGAAACTATAATTAAACTGAATAAGATAGATAATCTTAAAGAATATATAGATGAATTAAAATTGGTATTGACAGGCATATGTAATAAATTTCTAATGGGGAAGATATACATGGTTTTTGGTAAGTATGAACTTATAAATCTGGAAAGAAAAAAAGCAGAAGATTATCTGAAAAAAAGTAAAAATTTACTGGAGGATACAAAAAATTACTGGGAGACAGGTGAGATTTTTCATGAACTGGGTAAATTTTATATGGAAGATTTTTTTATTTCCAGAGAAATAAAAATCAGGATAAAGTCTATAAAATTTTTAGAAAAGGCAAAATTTTTATACACCTGTATGAATATGAAAAATAAGGTAGAAGAGATAAATGAAGAATTAAAAACTTTTGGGATAATTAGTTCCGAATAATAACTCTTATACGATTTTTACTGTTACCGGGAGAATCTTTGTAATCCTCTTTAGGTTGACCTACTTCTATAAAAAATTCAATTTCATTATAATTATTTCGCCGGAAAAGAGATTTAATAACATCTCTGGATATAACTCTTTCTGTACCGGTATATGAACCATTTATATAGGTATTTATGCCAGGTGCAGATGTGGTTCCATCAGGTATAAAGATCTCAAGAGGTATAGAATTTACCTCTCCTCTCTTGCTTCCAAGAGGAACTTCCCTGCGACATAAGAGAAATTTTGAAACATTTTTAGTATCGGGTTTTGTATAATATATGTTATAATTCTGCCAGCGAAGCTTCCCCATCCAGTCATCAATTACAATATTACCTGTATCAGGGTCAATAGGAGAACGAAATGATATGCCATTATTTGCGTTAGCATCTTTTTCCAGGGTTGTAGCTGTAGAAGAATAATTCAGGTTACTGGTACCAGATATACTATCATAATTAAATGTTGTAATACTGCTTGCTGCAGTCATTTTTAATTCATAAAATAATCTATTTGTTACTACAATGGTTTTTTGTTCATTATCCTGTCTCTGAGAACCAAGTCTCCAGATGAGAAGACCATGAGTAAAAACATCATACATTGCGTAAACCAGGAGTAAAAGTATGAAAGAAGCTATTACCAGCTCAATTAAGGTAACCCCTTTTTTACATGAGACTTTCATAAATTTCTCCTGTTAATTTTTATTTGGAGATATAAGGACATCCAGGCTTACATCCACACGATTTCTACCGGTAGAAGCAGCTTTATTTACTTCCGGAACATTTGAAACCCTTAGTTTAACATACAATAATTTTAAGCTACCATTGTCACGATAGAAACATTCAGAACATTGTATTTTATAATTTCCAATCTGTTTTGGATATCTAGAAAAGAAAGTATTGCCCGGTACACAGGTAGTATTGGGTGTTAAGCCCTGAGTAAGGGCATTAAAATCATATAATTCAAGGAATACTTTTTCATTATAAGCTATATCTGTGGCCTGAGCTGTTAAAGTTCCTTTTTTAATTGCAGTAGTTCCACTGAAGAAAACACCTGCTATGGCAAGTAAGGCAGTTACAAGTAGAAATGTAGCCAGAACAAGT
>JAKJGF010000129.1 GCA_022704525.1 Bacillota bacterium
GAAGAAAGTTTAGAAATGTGGAGAAGACCTTCTTTACCTGGAGATATTTCAACAAATGCTCCAAAAGAAGCTATTTTAACAACTCTGGCTTTATATTCTTCTCCCACTACAACATCTCTTATTATACCTTCAATTATAGTTTTAGCCTTGATACCACCTTCCATATCAGGAGAATAAATAAATACCCTGCCATCATCTTCAAGATCAATCTTAACACCTGTCTCAGCAATGATCTTGTTTATCATTTTTCCACCGGGCCCTATAACATCACGTATTTTATCGGGATGAACATTCATTGTGATAATTCTGGGCGCGTATGGAGATAGTTCTTCTCTGGGCCTGGATATTACCTTCTCAATAGCATCAAGTATATAAAGGCGAGCCTTTTTAGCTTTCTCTAAAGCCTCTTTCATAAGTTCTCTTGATATACCCTGTAACTTTATATCCATCTGTAATGCATTAATACCCTCTCTTGTACCTGCCACCTTAAAATCCATCTCTCCGAAGGCATCTTCAAAACCCTGAATATCTGTTAAGATAACATGTTTTTCTCCATCAGATATCATACCCATAGCTATGCCTGCAACAGGTGCTTTAATTGGTATACCTCCATCCATAAGTGCAAGGGTACTGCCACATACACTTGCCATAGATGAAGAACCATTTGATTCAAGTACTTCAGATACAAGCCTTATTGTATATGGAAATTCTTCTTCTGATGGTATAACACATTCCAGAGCCTTTTCTGCCAGAGCGCCGTGACCTATTTCTCTTCGTCCCGGTCCACGCATACCACCGGTCTCTCCCACACAGAAAGGCAAAAAATTATACTGATGCATAAATCTTTTTGATTCTTCCAGTCGAAGGTCATCTATTATCTGTACCTCACTTATGGTACCAAGAGTAAGAACACTTAAAACCTGTGTTTCACCACGGGTAAAAAGGCCTGTACCATGAGTTCTGGGCAGGATACCAATCTTTACATCAAGAGGTCTTATATCATCAAAGCCCCGTCCATCAGGACGTTTCTCTTCTCGAAGAACAAGTGCCCTGAGTTGTTCCTCTTTTAACATATCAAGAACAGTATCAAAATCTACAGACTTTTCAGCAGTAAGTAATTCAAGAAGTAAAGCTCTCTCATTTTCATCTTCAATTTTTTCAACAAATGGTATAAGACGTTCAGGGGTAAGCTTATCTATAGCATTAAGGCGTTCCTGTTTCTTTAATATCTGCATGGATTTTTTAAGTTCCTGAGTAAAATGCTCTCTCATAAGTTTTTCAAGTGTCTTATTATGCTCATAAAGAGGAAAAGTTCCTTTAGGTTTACCGGCGAGAACGATCAGTCTTTCCTGTAATCTTACAATATCTTTTATAACTTCATGAGCTTTTTCAATAGCCTTTATAATTACTTCCTCCGACACCTGGTCTCCTCTGGCTTCAACCATAGTTATATCATCTTTTGTCCCTGCCACTACCAGTTCAAGTTTACTCTCTTTGAGTTGTTCACTGGTTGGATTTATTACAAATTCATTATTTATAAGCCCTATTCTAACTGCTCCCACAGGTCCATAAAAGGGTATATCAGAAATAGAAAGAGCCGCAGAAGCAGCAATTAGAGCTACAATATCCGGTTCATTTGCATCTCTTGAAAGTACAAGTGTAACAACTTGAACCTCATTACGAAGGCCTTCAGGAAATAGAGGCCTTATGGATCTATCGATTAAACGACAGGACAGTATGGAATCTTCACTGGGCTTACCTTCCCTCTTAAAAAAACCCCCCGGTATCTTACCGGCAGCATATAATTTAGCTTCATAATTAACTGTAAACGGGAAAAAATCAACCTCTTTAGGCTCATCATCCGCCACGGCAGTAGCCAGTATTAAACTATCTTCATATCTGACCACAACAGAACCATTGGCCTGTTTTGCAAGAGTTCCTGTTTCTAACATCAAACTTCTACCTGCTATTTTAGCCTCAACAAATACTGCATTGCCATTAGTTGCTTCTTCTATATGTATTTCTTTTGAAGGGGCTATTTCTATTTTTTCTTGAGTATCCTGATTTTCATTTTGAACTTCTTCTAACATAATTAACTACAAATAAAACTCGAGTCACTTTTTCTTTAAAATAAAATATTTTCGAGTTTACCTCCTTCTAAACTAAAAAGTTATTTTTTTATTCGTTACCTGAAATCATTTTCCTTCTTAATCTTACTAAGATTAGATAAATAAAGATAAGCATTCACTCTTTACCTATCAACTATCAGCTAAAATTTACGAGGCTGTTTAAATTACTAAAAAATAAGATAATGATATTTCTTATGTAATTCCTGTAAAAACTGACTTCTCACTGCTGATACCTGAAAGCTTATAAATAAAGCTGGTATAGGTTGGAATAATATTAAAACCATACCAGCCTTTGTCTTATTTTCTTAAACCCAGTTTCTTTATAAGAAAACGGTATTTTTCTAAATTCACTCTTCTAAGATAATTTAATAGGCGTCTTCTACGTCCAACTTTCATTAGAAGACCTCTACGAGAATGATGATCTTTCTTAAAACTAGATAAATGTTCAGTAAGTTTATTTATCTGCTTTGTAAGCAAAGCAATCTGTACATCTGCAGAACCAGTATCACGCTCGTGTATTTTATACTCATCAATAATTACCTGTTTTTCTTCTTTAAGAAGTGACATTTTACCCACCTCCCCCCTGATAACTGTTAATAATAAAGGTCTGAATCTCCAACTTCTAAAATAATAGCTTCTCCTGTATTATTTAAAGAGACTATACTCTCCACTCTGACTTCCTGACCTTCTGAAAGATCTTTAAAACTTAATTTTTCTCCACATTCCCAATCAAAAATAATAGTATCTGAAGTAATTGCAAAGCTCAGTTTCTCATGAGGAGAAACTTTTACTTCAATTATCTGGTTTTTACTATCCAGTGAAGAGATAACTCCACCAAAGGTACCAATTTCTCTCTCCACAGGTAATACATCAGATTTACCAACTTCAATATAAAAGACTCTCAATATCTGGTCTTTCTTATAATAACCAATAGCTTCCAGAGGCATATCTTTTTTCAAACTTTCCCAGGAAAAGTCGGTTTTCTGAAATTTATCTCCATGAGAAAAAAATAATATATCCTTCATAATATATAAATCTTCTATTCCACTCTCTGTGAGGATACTTACAATACGATCTTTTTTAATAACTTCCTTAACAGTCCCAAAAACAGTTTGTTTTTCACCATAAAAAATCTTTTCCAGCTCAGGCAAAACATCACTAAAAGAACCATCAGAAATAGCAAACCCACTTTTAATGTCCATAAGAGCAAGTAATTTTTTCGATGTATCAAAAGTATTATAAAAACAATATACCCTGTTTCCCGGGAAAAACTCTTCAGCAGATGATAAAAGATTATCCCTGATAAAAATAGTATCTTCTAAGATAGAAAATAAAATCTCCTTCTCATCTACTTTTATGATAATTTCATTAGAGTCAATCTTCGCTATAATTCCTTTCAAAGAAACAGGTTCCTCAATCTGTGCTGCCAGGGGAGAAATAATTGAAAAAATCATTATTATTGAAATGACTGCAAAGTAGTTATACTTATTCATAAAGCCTTTAATTATTAAATATCCTGTGTAGAATAAATTGTTTCTCCAGTATAAGTTATCTCAAAGAAAAAGTCAATCTTCTTTAGAATATGATTTTTTTGATAGAAAGTCTCTTATTTCATTTACCAGCCTATCAGGTTGAAAAGGTTTATTTATTATTTTATCAAAAGAATAAAGAACTGTCTTATCCATATCCTCTTCTGTAATTCTTGCTGTAAATGCTATAATTGGTATATCTTTTGTTCTGGAAATAGACTTTATAATTTTAGTAGTCTCATAGCCATCCATATTGGGTAGAGCAAGATCCATAAGTATAAGATCAGGAGAATGTCGCAGGGTTTCAGAAAGACCTTCAATACCATCTCTGGCAAATATAAACTCAAATTCATCTCTAAATAAAAATTCCACCATTTTTCTTATACCTACTTCATCTTCAACAAGTAAAATAGTATTTTTTTTCTTCTCTTCCAGTGGTTTTAACCCGGAAGGAACTATTGTAACAGGAACTATAGCAGGTGTAGATGGAATTGTACTAGATTTTTCTGTATATATATGTTCCCTGGGAAGCCTTATAGTAAAGGTACTACCTCTGGCTAACTCACTTTCAAGTAAAATCTCTCCTCCATGAAGCTCAACAAGTTGTTTGGTAATAGAAAGACCAAGACCGGTACCACGAAACTTTCTTATTCCACCTCCCAGTTGTCGAAATTGCTCAAAAACTGATGCTTGATCTTCTTGTTTAATACCTATACCCGTATCTAAAACTTTTATTACCAAAAATTCCTTTTCATCCTGAAGAAAAATCTTAACAGATCCTCCTTCTCTGTTATATTTTACCGCATTTGTCACAAGATTTAATATTATCTGTCTCATTCTATCAGGATCTACATATACATTTGGAAAATGATCATCGAAATATTTCTCAATTGTCACACTTATCTCATCTGCCATTATCCTGACAGTAGTTATAACTTCATCAATTATTACTTGTAAATTTGTTTCTCTTTTATTTAAATTTATCTTTTTAGCCTGCAGTTTGGAGAGATCTAATAAGTCCTCCACAAGATGTAACATATTCTGTGCACTGGTAAGCACATCCTCTATCAATTCCATCTGAATAGGAGAAACTGAACCTATACGTCCTCCTTTGAGAAGATAGGAAAATCCTATAATTGCCGTCAGGGGAGTTCGTAATTCATGGCTTATATTTCCAATATATTCATCTTTCAGTTTATTGGCTTCCTTTAATTTAATAACCATCTCTTTTTCTCTCTGATATAGAAGAGTACGGGAAAAAGCTATAGCAACCTGTTTTGCCACAGCAGTAACAAGTCTTACATGGTCATGTGTAAAATAATTCTTTTTATTACTGGCAAGACCTATTATTCCAAAACACTTATCCTGGTACAACATAGGAACATAGCAAAGAGAAGCCGGTATTTCATAATTTTCATTATCCGGAAAACGAATCCTTTCATCAGTAGATACGTCATTTACAAGAAGAGTAGACTTATTCTTTATAACCCAACCGGGATGACGATTTAATACTTCTTCCTGACTTATTTCACGTTCCTTTCCCTCTACTCCTTTGGCATCAACAAGTTTGAGACTGTTTCTTTCTTCATTATAAAGATACAGTCCCGCGTAAGGAAAAGAAATCACCTTATCTAATTCCTCTATGACACACCTGCTTAGCTTATCAAGTTCCATAGCTGAAGATATTACCTGGCCAATCTGAACAAGAGCAGAAATATCAGCAGCACTTTTTCTGGCTTCATTATATAATCTGGAGCTTTCTATTGCAATAGAAAGCAAACCTGATAATTGTTGCATTATCAACATTTCTCTTCTGGAATATTTATTTTTTTCCTCACTCCACAAACTAAAAGTTCCAATACCTTTATTATTGCAATAAATAGGAACACATATACAGGAATATATATATCTTGAACTTTCTATAACAGCACTTAGAGGAAAACCTTCTTCTGACTTTAAATCACCTGAAAGAAATGGTTTCCTCTGTGAAAAAACCAGACCTGAAACAGTTCCTTCAAAAGGACTACTTATACTATTATCAAATTCAAACTCTTTATGTTCATTGGATATAACAAATTGTAATGTTTTCTGGTCTTCATTACTAAATGCCACACAGGCCTGATGAAAAGCGATATAATTTTCTATAGTTAATAGAAAATATGTTAATATCTTACCTGTATCACTGGAAAGATTTGAAGAAAGAACATCTGTAACCGATCTGGTTATTGCAATTAATTCCTCATTCCATTTTTGTTCTAACTGTAAATCCATATACAAAAATGACCTTCTCTCAATAAGTAATCAGCTATCAACCATAAGCTTTCAGCTTTTATTCCTTAAGCTGCTCGTTTATTGCTGATTGCTGATAGGTTTAAACATAAAAGGTTTATTTTTACTGAAGTTAATAATTTAACAATAATAAAAATTCCGATGCATATTAAATTATTACTTAAGTTTTTATTTTACCATAATTTTTAGCTATTTTAAACAATTTTTATTAAAATTTTATGATTTATTTTAAGCATTCACCTTTTCAGGGTTCAGCTATCAGCTAAGTACCGCTCCAGGTAAAAAAGTATCCAAAAAATTTTAAATATACACATCTGTCCCTTGAAAGTTGACTGCTGACTACTGATAGCTGAATGTTAAACGGTATCAGTATTGACATAAAAATCAAAAGTAATACCGAAAATATTAGAGATAATCCTCATTTTTAAAACAGACTTTATTAATCTTCCTATTTCATAATCAAAATAATTTATTTCTTTACCCTGAAACTTACCCACCTTATTTTCTTCAGGTGAATAGAATACATTATTTATTACTGCACAAATTTTATCATCTTCGTAAAGTTCAAACTTCTCAAGAGAAGAACGAATTATAAAATCAATTGGCCTGGGAAAGAATGGCAATTCCATTCTCATAGGGTTTTCCCAGGAATCTCCAATTGAAATAAAACGTTGTGGAAAAATCAACCTGCCTTCTATACCGGCTTTTACAGGTTCACCCTCAACAAGGGTTATTTCTCCATCCTGAGAAAGCCTGACAATTCCTGAAGTAAGAGGAACTTCTTTAATATCTCCTGAAACTATATAACTGGCCTTTTCATTCCGAAAACTTAATTCCATTAACCCTTCCTGAATAATCTTAACAAGTTCTATAGAAATTATCAGGATAAAGTTAGCTTCAGTAGTTTGATGGGAAGGAAAATTAACTTTTTTAGTTATTTTTCCTGTAGTCTCATAACGAACTTCCCTCTCAAAAGCTTTAGGCTTGAACTTCAAGGCAACCTTCAAATTATTAATCTCTTCGGTAATCTAAATCAACCTCCCATAAATTCGTGAAAGGTGAATCGTAGATCGTGAGGCGATTAATTTCTTCCTTGCCTTCTTCCGAGGGACGAACTTGAATATTTCATCTTTCACGATTTACAATTTATAAAAAATTATACTGTTAGCTATATTTTAACATGAATTAATATCAAAGTTAAGGCTTTTTTTATTTAAAAATATTATTAAATTATTATTAGCTTTCAGCTTTTTTCCTTAAGCTGATAGCTTTAAACATAAAAGGTTTATTTTTACTGAAGCTAATAATTTAACAATAATGAAAATTCCGATGCATTTTAATTTAACTTATGATATAATGTTGTTTATTAAAGATTGGGAGTTAGGTGTTCTACAATCCAACACTCATAACTCCAATTTACAGAAAGGAAACCTTCAATGAAACTAACAAAATTATCTATAATAACAGCTCTCATATTCTTATTGATTTCTTATCCTGCCAGTTCAGATGAACTTGAGGATCACATATCCAGAGGTAAAAAATATATAAATGACCAGAACTGGCATGCGGCTATAGAAGAATTCTCCTCAGCATTAAAGCTATCAAGAAACAATATTGAATGCAAACGTTCTCTTGGTTATGCTTATCAGATGATAGGAAAACTTGACGAAGCAGAGAGAGAATACAAAGAAATTATAGAAGGAGCTCCGCAAAATTTTGAAGCTCACTTTTTTCTTGGAAAAATTTATGCAGCAAAAAAAGCATATAATCTGGCAGAAAACAGTTATAGACAGGCTATAATGATAAAACCTGATGACCTGGATGTATATCTATCCATAGGCGAATTATATAAATTACAGAATAAACTTGATTGGGCAGAAAGAGAATATGAAAGGGCTCTTCAGATATCTCCCAGAAGTTCCCGGGTATACCTGGAACTTGCGAGAATTTATACTGCCGGTAAACAATATAAAAGAGCACAGGAAACATATAAAATAGTTCTGGAACTTGATCCTCTGAACTGGAAAGCTGTTGAGGAATATGCCTGGACGCTTTTTATTGATGGTAATCTGGAGAATGCTCTTAAACAATATGAAAGAGCAAGTCAGCTCAATCCCAAAAGTCCCACATTATATTTAAATCTGGGTTCTGTTTATGATTACCAGAGAAAAACGGATAAGGCCATAGAATATTATAAAAAAGCTCTTTCACTGGATCCAGCTTTAAGTCAGGCAAGAGATAAACTCATAAAATGCTATGAATCTTTAAATATGAAAGAAAAAGCACTGGAAGAATACAGAGAAGCTATTAAAAATAATCCCAACAATCCTGAAGTTTATGTTGCTCTGGCAAAAGCCTATATAAAATATGAAGAGGAACAAAAAGCTATAGAACCACTAAAAAAATCTATAGCAATTGCCCCATCTAATTGGGAAAGTTACAGACTTCTTATAGGAGTATACAGAGATGAAGGACGATTGGACGATGCAGTAAACATATGTGAGGAAGCATTAAAAAATGATTCCAACAGTGCTTATTTTTATAATATGCTGGGAGATCTCTATTATCAAAAGAGAGATGTTAAAACAAGTGCAGATTATTATGAAAAAGCCATTAAGCTAAATCCAAAAGAATTGACTTATTATATAAACCTGGGAGATGTTTATCATCAGGAAATGCTTTTTGATAAAGCCATGGAAGCCTACGATAGAGGCTTAAAAATTTCTCCTGCTTCAGCAGATTTTACAAGAAAAATGGGAGAAGTTTATCTGGAAAAAAAAGATTATGATAAAGCAAAAGAATATCTGGAAAAATCTATAAGAATGGATAAAAAATCAGTAAGAACCCGATTGATTCTGGGAAGATTATATATGGAACAAAATGATTATCCGGGAGCCTTTAAAATACTGGATGAAGCCAGAAAGCTGGGTCAAAAAGATTTTGAGATACTCGCCAGTCTGGGTTACTGCTATTACAGACTGGGAAACTGGGAAGAAGCCATAAAAATCGAAGAAAATGTTATAAGCCAGTATCCATACTATCCTCTGGCAAATTATTATCTTGGCATTGCCTACAGTAAAAGCCCGAAATTCAGAAATAAAGCTTCTGAGCAGTTAAAGCTCGCTATGGATTATGCTTCTTCTACTATAGCATACAGTCAACCACTGCAGAAGAAGAAACTACAGGAATTAATAGAGGAAATTAAGAAAATTTTAAAGAAATAAGATAAGTGAGCAGTATGTTCACTGCTCACTCTTTTGACAGGATACTTCTTACTCCAATTATCAGGAATATACTTGCCAGTATCAGTGAAATAACACCCAGGGATTTAGAATAAATTCCTTTGTCCGGAACACTTACAGAAGCAGCAGGAGTGGAGACAGAAACGGGTAATTTCTCCTGTACTACAAGATCTTCACTTTTAAAGGTCTTATTATCTACATTTATAGTGTCTCTTCTCTGATCCAATCCTACAGTACTGGAAACGATATCCTTTACTCTGGACGTATCTTCATCCACGTTATTAAGAGCCACATACACATTAAGCTTTTTAACATTACCAGGAGGATATACCATTACCTGAAAATCTCTTTTACTATTTTCATAAGAAAGATCCTGAGCTTTTTTTTCTGGATTTTTTTGTTTATATGCATAAGGGACAGAGGGAAGAGTTTTACTATTTACTCCCATATTCCCGGCTTTGTCTTCCTGAAAAGAGAATACTTGAGGAGCAATTTCAGTTTCACTCAAAACATTCCTGTTTGCCACACGTAATGGTTCATTTACTAAAAAATCTATAGTACTACTTACCTGGACAACAGATTTACCGGGGCCAAGTTCTTTATCCAGAACATTCTGGGCATTCCTGGTAAGAACCTCTTCAAAATTATGCTGTTCCAGTCTCTGTTGCTCCATCAAGTTTGCATAGTCACTCTTCTGAGTAGACAGTACATTATCGGACAATACAAGTCCTCTTGAGTCGTATACCACTATATCATTATATGAAACGTTCATATTATCAGATACAAGGGTTATTATACTGCTAACCTGGGTGGATGTAATGGAATAATCCGGATTTATTGTTAACTTCACCATTACGTTATTAGACTGATTCGAGGATAAAGAAGCATTTGCTATACCTTCCATAAAGGAAATTTTATCTTCCAGTTCCTTCCTTACCTGGCTTTCATTATTAATATTACTATTAGTTACACCGGGAGTACTATCTTCTTTCATTCCCCTGTCTTTAACAGATTCTCCTGAAACTTCCACTGCCACATAACTCTCATCAGCCAGTTTCTGAGTCTGCAACTTCTGTGGAACATCTCTTTTTATAAGTTCTACTCCTGGAGAAGCAACATTACTTTCACTTACAATGGCCGGAGACTGTGAAAAGGATTTATGAGAATAGTTATTACTAAAGTAACCCGGTGCCAGTTGAAATACACCATTTAAAGCCAAAAAAAGAGCAATGGAACAGGTTGCCATAGAAGAAATCCACTGTTTTTTATTAAAGAAAGTAGTTACAAAATCCAGTATACCATATATCCTATTCACTTTATATACTTTAACAGGAAGCTTATATGTTTCTTCCATAAAAGATCTGAGAGAGGCAGGCATGATTTCCTCAGAACATATTTCAGCAGAAAGTTCGAGTGAAAGATGCTGGTTTAATTCAAATAAAAGTGTCATTTCATCTCTACAATAAGAACAATTTTCAAGATGAGCTTTTACTGTTTTACCTTCGTTAAAAGTTACATCATTTTCTGAAAACCTTATCAGTAAATCTATAGAAGGACAATTTTTATCCATGGCAAGAGTTTTTAAATGAGGGGTGAGATTTTTCAAACTGTCTAATTCTTCACAACAGATCTTACATTCCTTAATATGCCCCTCAATAACCTGTTTTTCTGAATCAGGAAGATCTCCATCTATATAATGAAGTATTTTTGATGAAATCTCCTGACAATAGTCACTCATAATTATCACCACCTTCAATCTATTTAAAAGCTGCTGTGAATATTTTTTTCTGATTTCAATTTTAATAGTCGAAGAAAAATAAAAAAACTTCCATTTTTTTATTTTTTTTAAAATTTTTTATAAATTATTATTAGCCTTCAACTTTTTTCCTTAAGCTGATTGCTGATAGATTTAAACAGTTTATTTTTACTGAAGCTAATAATTTAACAATACGGCTAAAAGCTAATTATCTTTTAACATTGAACCCTGAAGACATATCATTATAAATCTCTGACAGTCTAATAAGACAGCGTTTCAAACGGGAACAAACAGTACCAACAGGAACTGAGAGTTTTGAGGCAATTTCTTCATAAGGAAGTTCATCTACATATCTCATTATAACAATTTCTTTACATTTATCTGACAATTGCTCCAAAGAAGCCCTTACAACTCTTCCCTCCTCTAATTTCAAAAAACTTTCTTCCGGTTTCCCAAAGGTAGTGGGTGAAAGAGGCTTGTTTAAATCAGAAGTTGATTTATATTCTACATCTTCATAGGAAACACTATCTCTATCACCTTTTCTCTTTATAGTAGTTTCCCTTCTCAAAGCCGATATACACTTATTCTTTGTAATCCTCTGAACATAAGTTAAAAGGGTTGAGTCACCTTTAAAGGCCTTCAACCCTTTTATTAAATCAAGAAAAACATCCTGCACAATCTCTTCTACAACAGCGTCAGTAAAACGCCATTTTCTCCAGGAAACTATTTCTTTAACACGATTATGATAGATTGAATAAAATTTATCCCAGGCTTTTTGTTCTCCTTTCAAACATCTATCTATTAAGTCATTATTATCATCAACATTAATACTTGGAGCCATATATTGTTCCCCACAGAATTAATCTAAGGGAGGAAACCAATCTGTATCTCTATGAGCCAGACATATTTTATGTCCTTCTTCTTTCATTGCATCCCTTAAAGCTTCATCTGCTAAAATAGTTAATTCTTCGGCATGTCTGGTATCCATAGGAAAATTCGAAATACCAATTTTTAAACATATCTTGAAATTAGAAAACTTTTCTGAAGAAAGAAATTGTTGTTCAAAAACTTTCTGTATTCTCTCACCTATCATCAGTGATCGCTTCTTACTTGTCTCTGGCATAAGGATTCCAAAATAATCTTTTTTATAAATAGCTATTAAGTCTACTTTTCGTAAACTGGAACGTAATAAATCAGAAAATTCAACAAAAATCTGATTTACTTTCTCATGACCAAATTTATATCTTACTTCATCTATATCCTGAATTTTTATAATTATAAGTGAACAGGAACTGCGATATCTCTTGGCTCTAAATATTTCTTCATGAATCCTCTCCTGAAGGTACCGCTCATTATAAAGACCGGTAAGCATATCTTTTAAAGCCAGTTCTTTAAAATTTGTAAAATATGAAATAGCAGGAGCATTTTCTATAAAAAGTCCATCATAATAATTAAATAATTTAATCATATCTACGCCAGAGAAATATATACACTTATAACAATCTATTATAGTACATTTCCCGGGATTTTTCTCTAAAAAGTCTGAACGTTCTTTCTGATAAGCCAGTATTCCATGGGATCCCTTATTCAAATCAAATAACCATTCTATTTGAGCTACAACTCTGGCCCTTTTAAAAGAATTTTTATCTATATTATCAATGCAATCCTGAAGTTTTAAAAAAAGCTCTTTTGAATTGTCAGCCTCAATAAAATGAAAATTCTCTATAATAGATATATCATCAGCAGAAAACTTCTTTTCTTCTTTAGTTATATCAGTATCATCAGTATTAGGCTGTTCTGTTTTTATAAGATCAATTTTCTCTGCAATTTTTTGTATAAAACTTTTATCTCCCAGGAAAAAACACTTCTCCTCACTAAAAAAAGCAGCTTTAAATAGAAAAACAAGTGTATTTAAAAAATACTCTTCCTGAGCATATAAAAAAGCCACCTGGTCACCACTTACTAACTCACTTTTATTACCTAAAAATACAAGAAAATTGGACATAAAAATCTCCACCTTCTAAAAAAATAAAACACCTTATAAGAATTAAAAACTAAAATCTTTCTCTTTATGTAAAATTTAAAATAATAATCGGGGCGAGAGGACTTGAACCTCCGGCCTCATCCTCCCGAAGGATGCGCGCTACCAACCTGCGCTACGCCCCGTCACATTAAAATTAAATAATTTTTCTAAATATTCTAGGTTATCTGTAACAAATCCTTCTAAATTTTCTGACTCCTCTTCTAATATCACTGTCAAACTTCATAAGCTTTAGATGGTAGCTAAATAGCTCACCTCTGAAAAATTACAAATTATTATAACAATAAAGTTCTTTAAAAGCAACATAAAAACTCTTTTCAAATACCACTTTTATAAGACTTTCCCATTAGCCGCACTAAAGGTTTTAAATTTGTACTATAAGTTACTATAGAAAAAAAATCTGGTGAAGGATTTAAAACTTTTTCAAAATATTTTTCAGATAATTTCAAAGGTTTAATTGGTACAGAATAAGTATAATTAGAAGAAAAACAACTGTAAGAAACTAAATAAAAAAAATAATTCACAACACTTGAAATAGTAGATGCATAATTGATATGAATATCTTCACATAAATAAGTTAACAACCTGGTTATAAAAATAGGAGTAATCTTAAAATCATCCTGTATTTTAATTTCATATTCAAAATATTTAGACAATAAAGGTTTTTTAGAAAACGGTGTATAAATATCTTCTGGAATTAATTTTTCTGGAGATACAGGAAGTCTCCCTTTAGAATAAAAGACAAAAGAGCTTTTCTTCTCCTTACAAAAATCATCAATCTCATTACCTGAAAAATCGAATTGATTCTTTTTTTCATTATCTTCCGGAAGATCTTCTTTTTTATCTTTTTTAACCCTCTTCTCCTGAGATATTTCGTCCTTTGATAACTCCAGAAAGCCTCTATTAATATCTATTTTTTGCATCCCTATTTCTAAAGGTTTCAACCTGTCCATTGTTACAAACTTTCCATAAAAGCTAACAGATCACTACTGATAGCTTAAAAAAATTTCTTTATTGAAATTACTATAACTTAAATGTCTTTAAAGGTCAAGGTACTATAATTTTCAATTATCCAATTCACAAAAATAATTTATTATGATATTATTATAGTCATAAAATTATCCATAGCGATCAAAACTGCCAGAATATATTTTACTTACCAGTGCTTTTGACCGCTAACAGATTATCCGGGGAATTTTAGTAAAAATATGAACAAAGATCAACACAAGAAAAAGCTATCAACAGATGAGATGCTCAGTATCCTGAAACAATCCAGGGCAAAGCCTCTATCCCTTGATGACATATTAACACCTAAAAAAGCATTAAAACAACAGGAAATATTATCTATTGGAAACAAACACAAGCCTGTAATAATACCGATATTAGACGAGGAATTAGACATTTCTTCACCAGAAAAAGAAAAAAGTCAGATCCAGATGATGCTTATGGAGACAATGGGTAGAGAAATATCTCCTTCACCCGGGGCAATTAAACCGGGGAAAAGAATAATAATGGTAGAAGAACAAATAGAGTTAAAAGGTAGAGAAATATCTCCTTCACCTGGAGCAATTAAACCAGGAGAAAAAATAATAAAAGAAAAAGAGCGGGAAATATCAGTATCTTCAGAGAATAAACAAGCTATAGAGAAAAAACTAAAACCCTT
>JAKJGF010000130.1 GCA_022704525.1 Bacillota bacterium
AGATATGAAAAGAGGGGAAGATTATGTGGAAATTCATAATGCCTTTCCTTCAGCAGCAACCTTTAATGAAGAGATGAATCTCAGGGTTGTTAACAGGGTAATTGCGGAGATGGAGCAGGTCTCATTAAAAAGTTATCCCAGTGAAATTGTAGTCGGTTGGTATCATACTCATCCTGATGCAGGTATATTTTTTTCTGAAAACGATGAGCTTATTCACAGGACTTTTTATAGGGAACCTACCAATGTTGCCCTTATACTTGATCCCATAATGGAGATTGATCCTCTGAGAGAAACATATAAAAATATAGCTTTTTTTTACTGGAATAAGGACTCCATTAAGAAGAGTTCAGGGTATTTTGCCTATAAACTGAGACAGCCTGAAAGTATATCTCCTGTGGATAGACTGAGAGAAAAATATCATAAGAAACTTTCTGTAACTCCCGGAGTCAGAGCTCAGATTGAACAGTACAGAACTCCGTCTCTGGACTCAATGGATGACAGGGGTTTAAAGTTTATATCTCCCTCTGCCAGAAATATGGATATAGAAGAAACTTATCTGGATGAAACAGTAATACCATCAGTTCCTTTTCGGGGTCTTATCTCCAGAGCATTAAGTGTTAAAAGTAATGGTTCCTCCCAGTCCCCTTCTAAAAAAAGAGGACTTCGTGTTACTCCTAAATACGGAGATGAATATCTGGCAACATCCAGAGAAAAAGAAAGTAGTAATAAATCTGATATGACAAAGGGTGTTCGCGGTCTTGTAAAAGAATTTCTTTCCAATCCTTACCAGAATGATTACTCTTCTGAAAATTATCTCTCTGAACCATTACCTATTACTAATCAGAGCAGAAAATTGAAAAAGCTATCAAAAGCTCCTTCTATGGCATCTCAGGAGAGTGGATCTTTATATATAGAGTTTGATACCTGCGATGAAGATAGCTTAATAGACGATGAGAATGATTTGACTAATTCATATGATGCCTCTGTAGCAGATTCAAGAAAACTTGCCAGTCATTTCAGGACTCCTCAAAAAAAAAATCAGGAAGTTATAAGAAAACCTTCTCCTGCTTTTGTAAGAAAGCCTTCTTTAGATTCTTCTGATGAAGATTACTCATCTCCTCCTTTACCTGCCAGTATTCCCAGAACACCTAAAGTGGTTGTTCAACCGGAGTATATAAAACAGAGTAAAATAAATCAGAAGGAACTTCGTAATTTCATAGGACATCCTGAAGGTTCTCCAAAGCTCGAGCTTGAACCTGAATATGATCCTTCTTATTATGAAGAAAATATAAGAATACTCGGAGGAAGGAACTGGAGAATGGAGCAACGTCAGGTAATACACGATCCTTATGAAACTCCATCTTCCAGAGGTAAATCAAAAAGTGGCCTTTTGAAAGCTCATAAATATAAATATTATGGAAATGAAGAAAGTACCGGAGAAAAAGAACAGGAAGAATAATGTTATCTCTTTTAAAAAGTAAACTCATTATTTTACCACAATTATTATCTATAGTTCAGGAACGAAAAATTAAAGGAGAAAAACTTGTATTCACTAATGGATGTTTTGATGTTATCCATGTGGGACATTTAAGATATCTGGAAAAGGCAAAAAAATTGGGTGATTTTCTGGTTATAGGTATGAATAGCGATTCTTCTGTAAGGGCACTGAAGGGGAAAGGACGTCCTTTTGTTCCAGAGATGGAAAGAGCAGAAATCTTATCTGCTCTGGTATTTGTAGATTATATTGTGATATTTTCTGAAATGAGACCTGATAATTTGATTGAACATTTAAAGCCTGATTTTCATGTAAAAGGCGGAGATTATAGAAAAGATGATTTACCTGAGTCTGCGCTGGTGGAGAAATACGGTGGCAGGGTAATTATTTTAGAGCATATTCCCGGTAAATCTACTACTTGTATGGCAGAAGAAATTTGTCGAAAATTTAAATGAATTTGTAGCTAAAGGTTTCGAAAATTTTAACAATTTTTTATATACAATCTTTGAAGTAATTTGTTATAATAACAAATGGAGATATTATAGTGTATTCCATAACAAGGTGTACCGTTATTAAGCCTTTAGATTCCAATAAGTTGTAAAACTAACTATAAAAAATAAAATGAGGAGATGGTAAAATGGATATAGGAAAAATCGGGCCCAAACAAAATTTAGATATGAAGTCTGCAAAAAAACTTATTGCTGAGTTTCAAGCAGTTAGTGAAAAGCTTCAGCCTTTTGATATTGATGATAAGGTAGATCTAAATAGTACAAGAGGCGTGGTAGAAGTAAATTTTTCTGATCTCGGTGGAACGGAAAAAATAAAAAAATATACCGGTAAAGTACATTTTGATCCTGAGACACAAAATACTGATGAACTTTTCATAACGGTTAACTATGATAAACCGGGAGGAGTAGGTGTGAATTATAGTTATAAAAACTGGAAAGATGAAGGGATAGAAACTTATAGAAAAGATGATATGTACCAGGAATTTCCATGTTACAGGGATATTGAAGAGGTTAGAGTTGATAAGAAAACCGGTGAAGTAATCTCTTATGAAAGATATGAAGAAAGAGATGACTTTATTATGCCTTATTTTGGCGGATCAGATGTATTTTAGGTATAGTATTTTATGATGGAACAAGAGATTTTACTTGGAAATGGTGCCATAGCCAGAGGATTAATTGAAAATGGCTGTCATATGGTTTACTCTTATCCCGGTACACCCAGTTCAGAGATTTTACCTGAAGTTGTGAGATATAAAAAGACCCTTGGTCTTAATACATATATCGAGTGGTCTACAAATGAAAAGGTGGCTTTTGATAATGCCTATACAGCAAGTATTACGGGGAAACGTTCTTCTGTAATTATGAAACAGGTGGGTCTCAATGTAGCCTCCGATTCCCTTATGAGTTCTGCCTATACAGGGGTAAAGGGTGGTATGATTATAGTTTCCTGTGATGATCCCGGGCCACACTCCTCTCAGACAGAACAGGATAGCCGTTTTTTTGCTATGTTTTCTCATGTTCCGGTTTTTGACCCTTCAGATCCCCAGGAAGCAAAGGATATGGTAGAAAGTGCCTTTTTGCTTTCTGAAAAATATGAAATTCCTGTCATTATCCGTTCTACTACAAGAATCTGTCATGCCATGCAGAATGTTACCCTCGGTACTATAAAAGAATGCGAGAGAAGAGCTGATTTTCGAAAAGATACTTCAAGATGGGCGGCTACGCCAAAATTCAGATATAAATTACATAAAGAGCTGAATAAAAAATTAAAAAAGATTTCCGAGGAAGTATCTTCCAGAGAAGATCTTAATTATGTTTCTTTCCCTGGAGATACTTTTCCGTTCGGTATAATATCTTCCGGTGTCTCTTATTCCATACTCAAGGATATCTTATCAGATATGGAGATTTTCGGGACTGTTCCGGTTCTTAAACTTGGCGTGCCCTACCCATTCCCTGAAAGACTTGTAGAAGACTTCTGTAATAGATGTAAACGTATTCTTATCCTTGAAGATACGGATCTGGTTATAGAAATGCTCATTAAGAGAAATGAAAAAATTCTGGGACGTTCTACCGGTCATGTCCCTTCTGAAGGTGAACTCACACCGGAAGTTGTATATTCATCTATAAATTCAGCCTGTTCAGTTCCTGTAAAAGATGAAGAGAGGGATTTTATTACTTCCGTTAAATCTGCTCTTCAGGCTAAAGATTTACCTGTCCACAGGCCCACCCTCTGTCCCGGCTGTGCCCACAGGGCTTCATTTTTTGCCATAAAAAAGGTTTTTCCCGGAGGTATTTTCCCCAGTGATATTGGCTGTTATACCCTTGGAATAAATCTTGGTTCCGTTGATACCGTCCTGGATATGGGTGCAGCAATTACTATGGCCAGCGGTTTTTACCAGGCCTATCATCAGGACGGTGTTTTTCAGCCTGTTATTGCCACCATAGGGGATTCCACCTTTTATCACTCGGGTACTTCAGCCCTTATAAATGCAGTTTATAATAAAGCCAGATTTATTCTCCTCATACTGGATAACAGTATAACTGCTATGACGGGTATGCAGCCTACGGCAGGAACAGGGGAGAAGGCAGATGGAACAATGGGAAATCCTGTGGCACTCTCGGAGCTTGTAAGAGGTTGTGGTGTTAACTGGATAAGAGAAGTAGACCCTTACGATCTGACAACTCTTATTTCTACTCTTAAAGAAGCCGGTGATTATATAAAAGAAATCGGTATAGCAGTTATAATAGCAAAACATAACTGTATCCTTCATACTAAAAAGAAACAGGACTTAACCAGAAAAAAAGTCTTTATAAAAGATAATTGCACCGGCTGCCGGTACTGTGTTAAATCCTTTGAATGTCCAGCTCTTGTTTATGATGAAAACAGAAAGAAAGTAGATATTAACAGAAAAATCTGTATAGATTGCGGTGTATGTGCCGATATAAATGTATGTCCCTTCGGGGCAATAGGGACGTGAGATGTGAAACCTTTGTAGGGGCAGACTGTTCTGCCCATTATCTGTCACGCGTCACAAATAAGGAGGCACTATGGAACAGGAATTTATCATAGCAGGTCTCGGAGGACAGGGTGTCCTTTTTCTTACAAGAATTCTTTCTCTTATTGCTCAGGAATGTAATCTTCCTTTTATAGGTTCTGAAATTCACGGTATGAGCCAGCGCGGTGGCAGTGTGGTTTCTCATTTCAGGATAGGCAATATGAAAGGACCTCTTGTAAGAGAGGGGAGAGCAGATGTTATTTTTGCCCTGGAAGAGAGTGAGGCCTATAGAAATCTTTTTTTTCTTCGTGGCGGCGGAAAAATTTATGTTGATACCGGTAAGGATTTTCCTCTTTCTCCTTTTAAAGAAATACTTTTAAAACGTAATGTTTCTGCAGTAACCATTAATGCCACAGATATGGCTACAGAAATTTCTTCCTCTTCTTCAGCAAATCTTGTTCTTCTGGGATGTTATATCGCTTCTGAAGAACAGGGATTAACCAGAGAAGCAGCAGAGAAATCCATCAGTAAAATTGGTAAAGCCAGAGTGGTAGAAAAGAATCTGGAAGCTTTTATAAGAGGTTTTGAAAGCAGTCAGCTTTCAACAATCAGATCAGGTAATAAAGCTGAAAATTGACTGCTATTCATTTACTTTTTAATAGCTTTTATAGCGCTTTCTATATCAGTCTTTACTTTCTTATCTTTTTCTTTCGAAAGAGCTTCTTTCAGATAGGGAAGACCTCTTTCATCCTTTAATTTCTTCAGTGCCAGGGCGGCACTGGATCTTACATAAGATAAAGAGTCTTTTGTAAGTGTTATACCTAAAGGTATTATGGCAATTTCGTTATCAATCTGCCCGAGATACATGGCAGCAGTGGCTCTTATATCCTGATTTGTATCATTAAGTGCTTCTATAAGAGGATAGACTGCCCGGAGTTTTTTACCCAGAAGGGTTTTACTTGCTGTTTCCAGGTTCTCTTTAGAAGTATTCGGATTTATCAATTTATAAAGGAGTTTATTTACTTCTTCATAATCCCCTTCAGGTTCACCTCTTATCTCTGCCAGGGCATTTGCGGCAGTTCTTCTTACATATCCGTTTTCATTCATAAGAAATTCTATGACAACAGTAATCTTTTCAGGCTGTCCCAGATGTATGAGTGTAACTGTAGAAGAAAGTTTTTCAAGGCCTGAAGTATTTTTATATATTTCTTCCACCGATTTTTTTGCTTTTTTATTTCTGATTTCTCCCAGTGCCCATATGGCACTTACTCTTACACTGGAGGATTTATCTTTAAGAGATTCTATGAGCTTATCAACTGCATCTTCAGCTCTCATCATTCCTAGTATTACAGCAGCATAACCTCTTATCTGAGTATTTTCGTTTTCAAGGGCTTT
This sequence comes from Bacillota bacterium, assembly GCA_022704525.1. GTDB lineage: Bacteria > Vulcanimicrobiota > SpSt-956 > SpSt-956 > JAKJGF01 > JAKJGF01. The sequence continues at coordinate 5,895 of JAKJGF010000130.1, forward strand.
TATAAGAGGTGGAACAGCATCTTTACCAAGTAACAGAAGTTGTTTCTGGGCAATTTTTATTTTTTCCATATCATTACTTCCGAGATCCTGAATAAATTTATTAGTATTTACTGATGCAGAGAAAGCCGCACCTGTAAAATTAATGATTAAAAAGGCTGTAAGTAAGAAATAAAATGATTTTTTCATATAAAAAGTTCCTTTCTTTCGGGTTTATAAGTTTCATATTACATTTCACGTTAATAAATTTCTTCAAAGAATAAAAAAATCCTCTGTAAGTTCAGGGAAGGAATAATATGTTGATTCTAGAAATTAAAAATTATGAATGTCTTAATTACTGCAAACAGCCCGGGAGAACTGTATGGATGGGCCCGTCCCCTTGCTACAAGGCTCAAGAATATCTCAGGATGTAATATTATACTTGTTTTATTGCCATGTGTCTTTTCTTCTGGAGAGGAGAAAAGGGTTGCTCTAAAAATGCCTTTTATAGATAAAGTTGTTACAGTAAGAGAATATCTGGAATTTATAATTCTTGGTAAAAGGTTGAAAGCCTTTTCTCTTTATCCTCCACAGATTATAGTTCATCTTGGAGGGGATCTTTTTCATGCGGCTCTTATGGCCAGAAGATTTTCTATACCGGCAGTTGGTTATAAATGGGCAGTTAAAAAGTACGACAGGTATTTTGTTAAATATTTTGTCCCTCATAAGAAATTTAAAGATATAATGTTAAAAGAAGGAATAAAAGAAGATAAAATAGAGATTACAGGAGAATTTGTGGTAGATGAGGTTGTGGATGAAATTAAAAGAGAGAAAAACCATGTTCTCCCTGTTTCAGGTGAACCTGTTATATGTTGTATGCCAGGGAGTCGTTTTAATGAAATAAGTGCCCTTATGGGATTTTTTATGAGAATTGCAGAATTGATTAAGAAAGAAATACCCTCGGCTTTTTTTATTTTTCCTCTTTCCCCTTTTATTTCAATGGAAGTATTTTTAAAGATTTTATCATCTCCTCTGGCCAGAGGTTTTGTCAGCACTAAGGCAAAATTGATTGAAGAGTATAATATAAAATATCTTGAAACACAGGAAGAAGTGAAGATATTATTATATTTAGACGGAGGAGTTGGAGCTATGGCTAAATCAGATTTTCTTTTAACTATACCGGGGACAAAATGTCTGGAAGGGGCAGTAATGGGGAAACCCATGCTTGTAGTAACACCTCTTAATAGACCTGATTTAATAGCTTTTCATGGATTTTTAGGTTTACTGGATTTAATACCCGGAGGGTCTTATGTTAAAGGCAGGCTTTTACTTCATGTAGCAAAGAAATTTGGTTTTATAGCATTACCAAATATTCTTGCAGAAAGAGAAATAGTTCCTGAACTTACAGGTGTTCTCACACCGGAAGATGTATCTAAATATGTTTTGAAGTTATTAAGTGATAAAGATTTACTCCATGTTATGTCAGAGAATTTAAAGTTACTTTATAAGCCAGGAGCGTCTGATCGGGCTGTAAAGTTGATAAAGGATATCTATGAAGACTATAAAAATTGATCCTCTTTCTTTTATAAAGCAAGATTTCCTGGAAGCTTCAGAGGAAACCTTTGAATTATTAAAAAAGGCCCTGAGAGATCCAAATCTTGGTGTCTGTCATAGAGCAGTCGATATTCTGATTGACAATTTTAAAGACCGGTCTTTTGATATTTTTATTGAAGCACTTACTGACCCTAACTGGTATGTTCGATATGAAGCCATATGGGCTTTAGGAGAAATTAAAGATAGAAGAGCTATAGATAAAATTGTAAAATTGTTAAGTGATTCCGAAAGAAGAGTTTATTCCATAGCAGCAGAAGTACTGACGGAATTTAGATGGATTCCAGTGAGTTTTGATGAAAAACTCAGATATTATTTTGCAAGAAGTAATTTCGGAGAACTTATTAAACTCGGTGATAAAGCATTTCCTCTACTGATAGATGCTTTAGATAATGTTTCCAGTGAATGGGATCTGGCCTGTAAAGCTGCCCATGCCCTTGGTATTATCGGTAATATTGCTGCCGTGGAACCTCTTATAAAAGCATTAAAATTTGATAATCTGAGAGTCAGTGTGAGAGTTGTTGAAGCCCTGGGAAGAATAGGAGATAAGAGAGCTTTCGTGTCTCTTATGGAACTTCTTAATAAAGGTGATGGGGAACTTGATCTGAAAGTAGTAGAAGCCCTTGGAAAAATTGGTAATAAAGAAGCTCTAAAAATTTTATTTTCTAAATTAAATGATAGGGAACCGGAAATGCGCCTTATAGCTGTTGAAGCTCTTGGAGATATACCGGATAATTCTTCCATAGAACATCTTATGGAAGTTATCAGGAAAGATAAAAATTTTGAGATTCGCAGAAGGGCTATAAGAGTGCTGGGAAAAATAAAAAATCCCCTCTGTGTCCCTTTTCTTATAGATATGGGAAAACATGAGGATCTTTGTGAGTCCATTGTAAAGGCTCTTGAAGAAATTTCAGATCCCCGATCTTTTGACTTTTTAATTTCTACTCTTCATAGCGACAGGCCGGAAGTAAGATTTCTTTCGGCAAGAGCTCTTGGAAAACTTGGAAATAAGAATTGTACCCCTGACCTGTTAAAGACCCTGTATGATGAGGACTGGCGTGTCTGTGGAGAAGCTATAAAGGCTCTTGGTAATCTTAAAGACCCCTCTGCTATTGAGGTACTTAAGGAATTTCTTTTACATAAAAGAAGTTATATAAGAAAACTCACAGTAATAGCTCTTGGTAATATGGGTAGTAAAGCTATTCCTGATCTTGTTTCTGCATTAAAGGACAGACATAATTATGTTCGCTTTCTTGCAGCTATGTCTCTGGATAAATTAAACTGGCATACTGATACTATAGTGTTAAAAGGGGATTATTATTTTGCAAAAAGAGATTATAAAAGTCTTTTATGCCTTGGTGATGAAGGTTTGGCCATCCTCATTAAAGGGCTTGGAGATACTTATGCTATTGTAAAGGATTCTGTAGAGAATTTTATTATGTCTCTGGGAGAAAAGGCAGAACCATTACTTTTATATGCTATTAAAAGTAAGGATTCTCAAATAAGATCTGCAGTTCTAAAATTGTTAGGAGAACTTGGAAGAGGAGAAAAAATTATAATAGATTGTCTTAAAGATGAAAACAGTTCTGTAAGAAGGACAGCATCAGGTGTTTTGAGAGAATTTCCTCCCCATTCTTTTATTATGGAAGCCCTTCTTATTTCACTTCAGGATTGTAATGAAGGGGTCAGAAAGACTGCAGAAAAATCTTTGCGAAAATTGAAAAAGAAAGATATTTTTATCAGAACTATTTCTTCCAGGGTTTATAAAGAGTTTTTACCTGCAATTGATATAGAAGAAGAAAGGGAATATTCTTATGAGGAAATGTCTTCTTCTGAAAATGTCAGATCTGAAAGGAGACAGATTGAAGGGAGAAGTGTTATGGAACTCTGTAATAAAAAGAATGATACCTATTATCCGGCAAAATATGTGAATATAGTTTTATATGAACCAAAAATACCGCCCAATACGGGCAATATTGCCCGCCTCTGTGCGGGAACAGGTTCAAAACTTTATCTTGTGGGAAATCTCGGTTTTTCTTTAAGAGACAGGACATTAAAAAGAGCCGGTCTTGATTACTGGCATCTTGTTAATATGTTTTATTATTCCTCTATGGAAGAACTTTATATTTCTTACCCTGAGAGCAGATTTTTTTATTTTTCCAGTAATGTTATTAGACCCTATAGCTCTGTTAATTATAGAACGGGAGATTTTTTGATTTTTGGCACTGAGACACATGGCCTTCCTGCAAATATGTTACAGAAGAATGAAGACTGTGCCCTTTATATTCCCATGTGGGGTGAGGCCAGGAGTTTTAATTTATCAACATCAGTTGCCATAGCTCTTTATGAGGCTTTACGACAGTTAAATAATGGATGGCTTTGAAGTGAGATGTTGAATAGAGTGTTTTCTTTTTCATATATATTATATGAGAAGATAAGCTATATTAACAATAAAGTTTAATTTATAATGAAAGTGAGAAAATTAATATATTAAATAAAATGGAGAAGATTTCTCACCTCTGGCCTTTACCTGTTCTAATCTTATTTCGAAAACTGAACCTGATTTATGTCTCTCTCCTATCATTGTATTAAAAAAATCCATCTTGCAATCTCCTCACTTTCCTGTATAAAAAGATTAAAATATATATAAATTTCTTATTCTTCTCATTAAGATAATATAGAAAAAGTAAAAAGTCTTTTTGACTATTAAATTTTTGTTAATATTTATCCAGGTTTTTATTTTTAAAATAAAGGAGTTTTTTCTTTCTTTAAGAATTAAAAGTGAATTATAATTTAAATGCATAGGAATTTTCATTATTGTTAAATTATTAATTTCAGTAGCAATAGACTTATTGTGTTTAAAGCTATCAGCAATCAGCTTAAGGAAAAAAGCTGAAAGCTGAAAGCTAGTAATAATTTAAGGAGTGGTATGTTTGATATTTAAGAAAAGAACTCATACATGTGGTGAGCTCAGAGCGTCAGATATAGGGAAAGAAGTTACCCTTATGGGATGGGTTCACAGGCGAAGAGACCTTGGCGGTCTTATTTTTATTGATCTTCGTGATCGTGAAGGTATAACTCAGGTAGTATTTAATCCTGAGAAATATAAAGAGATTCATGAAAAAGCAGGGGAGCTTAAAAATGAATATGTTATAGCCGTAGGTGGTCAGGTTTCCCCGAGGCCTGATGGGATTGTAAATCCAAAGCTTTCTACGGGAGAGATAGAGGTTCTCGTGAAAGACCTTGATATATTAAATACCTGTCCTACCCCTCCCATTACTGTATCTTCAGAGGTTCGCCCCGATGAGATTACCCGGTTGAAATATCGCTATCTGGATTTACGTACAGGAAGAATGCAATCAAATATTAAACTCAGAGCCAATATTACAAAGGCTACAAGGGATTATCTTGCTGAAAATGGTTTTCTTGAAATAGAGACTCCCATACTTATTAACAGTACTCCTGAAGGGGCAAGGGATTATCTTGTTCCCAGCAGACTCTATCCCGGTAAATTTTATGCTCTTCCTCAATCTCCTCAGATTTTCAAACAATTACTTATGGTATCGGGTTTTGATAGATATTATCAGATAGCCAGGTGTTTTAGAGATGAAGATCAGAGGGCAGATCGTCAGCCCGAATTTACTCAGATAGATATAGAAATGTCTTTTGTAGAGAGAGATGATGTTCTGGATATGGCTGAAGGACTTATGACCCGTATCTTTAAAGATGTTTTAAATATAGATATTCCAAGGCCTTTCCCCAGACTCAGTCATGAACAGGCCATATCCCGGTATGGTATTGATAAGCCTGATATCCGTTATGATATGAAAATGGAAGACCTGGGAGAAATATTTAAAGATTCTGCATTTAAGGCTTTTTCCGAGACCATTACTTCAGGGGGTATAATTAAGGGAATAAAGGTGGAAGGTTACGGAGGTGCTTCCAGGAAAAAACTTGATGATCTGAATGAAAAAGCTAAAGAAATGGGTGCAAAAGCACTTTTCTGGATTGTCTTTACAGAAGATAATATAAAATCTTCAATTAAAAAATTCTTAAGACCTGAAGATATAGAAAATTTAAAAAAGAAATTTTCTGTTTCTCCTAATGATTTAGTATTGATTTTAGCTGATAAAAAAGAGATAGTCCATCGTATTTTTGGAGAATTCAGAATTTTTCTTACTGAAGAACTCGGTCTTATAAAATATGGAGATTTCAAATTTCTCTGGGTTATAGATTTTCCTCTTTTTACATATAATAAAGAAGAAGATAGAATTGATGCAGAACATCATGCTTTTACTTCTCCCCTTCCTGAAGATATAGAATTTTTAGATACGGACCCTCTTAAGGTCAGAGCCAGTTCTTATGATCTTGTCTTAAATGGTGTGGAACTTGGCAGTGGTAGTATACGTATCCACAGAAGAGACATACAGGAAAAGGTCTTTAAGATAATGGGTCTTACTATGGAAGAAGCAGATGTGAAATTCGGTTTTCTTTTGCGAGCTCTGGAATACGGTTCACCACCTCATGGCGGAATTGCACCGGGCCTTGACCGTCTGGTTATGTTAATGGCAGGAGAAAAAACCATAAGAGATGTTATAGCTTTTCCAAAGACTCAAACAGCTTTCTGCCCTCTTACAGGTGCACCTGTAACTGTTTCAGAAAAACAACTGGGGGAATTGAAGATAAAGCTTGATGTATAGACGGGAGACGTGAGACGATAATTTACATATATATACACTTCTGCTCACTCTTCACTCTTCATCCATTACCCATCACTTATATTACTATTTTTCACTTTTCATGGTTTAATCCTATTGAAATTATCCCTCCTATGTGCTATTATTATTCAAGAATAATGTTTTTAATAGACGACTAATTTAATAAGACGAAATAGAATTCCCCTGCTTTGTTTGTGATTGTAAGATATGTTTTTGTTCCAACGCAAATACAACGGGAACGAGATCTAGAATGGTGTTGTGAAGACCTCCATAGAGAGGGATCCTGAGCCATAGAGACGGGTTCCCACCTGAATATTTCAGGGTTCAAAACCGTCTTACACACGGCACGGCGGGGGTAGTTATTTGGTGAAAAGTGAAAAGAAGTGAAAAGTGAAAAGAAGGTTACATGTATAAGTACTATTATACTATCGTCTCACTTCTCACGTCTCACGCTTCACGTTTCACGTTTCACAATTTTATTATGAAAGGACGTATTATTATGAAGTTTAGAGTTTTCTGTTTCCTGGTCTTTCTAATTTTATTTACATCCTGTGCTATGGCTCAACAGTATATTGTTGAAGGAAGAGTTCCAAAAAAGGATAAAATTTTTGTTATCGATTATGAAAGGGTTAATATTAAAATTAAGGATCAATCAGTCCAGGTATCAATAGAAGAGCTTCTTAAAAATAATTCTGCTTCAGATATGGAAGCCACTCTTATTTTCCCTATACCTCCTGATGCCGGTATATCTAATTTTTCTATGTATATAAACGGTAAAAAAGTAGAAGGTAAAATAATGGATAAGGATGAAGCAAGTTCTATATATGAAAATATAGTTCGACAAATGAAGGATCCCGCTCTTTTAGAAAATATTGGCAAGGGTCTCTTTCGGGCCAGAATTTATCCAATTCCGGCTCATGGAGAAACAAAAATTGCCATAAATTATTCCCAGTTACTTGTATCTGATCTTGGCCTCTGTAAATTTAAACTCCCTTTAACTGCCTATTCTAAAGACTGGCCTTTAAAAGAGCTTACTATAGGAGTGGAATTAAAATCTTCCATACCTGTTAAATCATTTTATTCCCCCACTCATGCCATCAGTATTAAGAGAAATGGAGACCATAATATACATGGCGGATATGAAACGTCTCATTATGATAGTGATAAGGATTTTTTACTTTATTACAGTTTTTCTAAGGAAGATTTTGATCTTTCCCTTCTTACTTATAGAGAAAGTAAAGATGAACCAGGTTTTTTCCTGCTTATTGCTTCACCCGGGGAAGAATTAAATAAAGATAAAATTCTTCCTAAAGATGTCATATTTGTTCTTGATACATCTGGCAGTATGTTTGACGAAGATAAGCTTATCTATGCCCAGAAAGCTCTTAAATTTTGTCTTTCAAATCTTAACCCCAAAGACAGATTTAATATTGTAAATTTTAGTTCCGGTACAGATTTGTATCGTGATAAACTCATAGAATCTTCAGAAGGTAATATAAAAAAAGCAAAGGAATTTATAGATAATCTTAAACCTCTGGGAGGGACAAATATAGATGAGGCCCTGAGGGTTAGCTTGAAGCAGTTTTCAGCAGATAAAAAGCCGCGTTATATAGTATTTCTTACAGATGGACTTCCCACACAGGGTGAAACCGATGTGGATACAATACTTAAAAATATTTCTAAAGAGAATAAATCTGGAGTAAGAATTTTTTCTTTTGGCCTTGGTAGTGATGTTAATACACTTCTTCTGGATCTTATGGCAGAACAAAATCAGGGTTATACTTCTTATCTGGAACCGGGAGAAGAAATGGAAATTGCTATTTCCTCATTTTTTACTAAAATCAATTATCCTGTTCTTTCAGAACTTTCTCTTGATTTTGGAAAAATAAGAGTTAAAGATATGTATCCCAGGGAATTACAGGATCTTTTTAAAGGAAGTCAGCTGATTCTTCTGGGACGATATACTGATACTGGCCATAGTGCCATAACCATGTCCGGTAAAGTAAATGGTATTAAGAAGGATTATGTTTATGAAAAAACTTTTCCTGATAACACTACTGATAACTCTTTTATTCCCTGTCTCTGGGCTACAAGGAAATAGGCTATCTGTTAAATGAAATAAGATTACACGGAGAAAATAAGGAAACACTGGATGAAATAGTAAATCTTTCTATAAAATACGGCATAGTTACGCCTTATACATCCTCTCTTATAAAGGAAGAGATTGCCAGACCGAGAGGTCAGGCTCCTCCTGTTGA
>JAKJGF010000131.1 GCA_022704525.1 Bacillota bacterium
TTTGTGAAAAATTACAAAATAGTTAGAACCAGAATTTACGGGATTTTTGAGATTACCAGGATTTTTTGATGTTAATCCATAAGATTCTCTTTAAATCTACAGATAAACTTATTTCACAATCCCGGTAATCCCTAAATCCTGCGCATCCCGGTTCAGACAATCAAGGAGAAGGGGCAAAGACCTGGATGCGGTTGTTGCCGGGATTTTGAATTATAGACTTTTTTACCCCTCTGTGATAAAATTTAAAGAGAAAAGAATTTATGTATAAGGGGTATTTATTTTGCAGAAAAAAGACTCAGGAAAAAAACGAAAAGAAAAGAAAAAAGAAGAACCCTATCAGAAATATGACAGAGCTTTTCAGGCAATCTTTGATGAATTCCGGGAAGATATTGGAATAGAATCTAAAAAAGATTATCAATCCGATGAAAAATGGCAATATAAAAGGCCCGATACTATAATCATTTTAGAAGAAAACTTTGATTACAGTAGATTGGCTAATAAGACTTTTCCCTGTCTTAAAGAATGGAACAGTCTGGAGTTTAAAAGCTGTGAGGAAAAACTGACTGTAAGTATGATACCGAAATATATAGCGAATGCCAATCTTCTTTCCTGTCAGATGCTTTTAAATAAAGAAGGTAAAGGTTTAGAGGCAATCAATGAATATGTAAGTCTTATAATGATTTCCTCTAATCCTGTGACTGAAGATATAGCAGTAAATTTTAAACCGGGTGAATTCAGAAAAGGATTTTACATTTTTACAAAACCAAATTATTTCCCTGTATATCTGGTAGTCATACATGATCTTGATGTGATAAAGCCGAATTATCCATTGCTTTTACTTGGAAATACAGATAAACAGGAAGAATTATGGAGAGAAATAATAAGAGAAATAAAAAAAGACTTAAATGCAAAGAATTCAGAAAAACTATGGAATTACCTGAGTTTTTCAATAAAAAGACAGATATTTCAGATAAAGGAGGAAGAAACTATGAAAAAATTAAAAGAGCTTTCTGAAGAAAATGAGAGTATAAATAAATTCTTTGATGATGAATTTGTTGAAAGAATTCTCCATAATAAAGGTGAAGATTTTACTACTAATATTTTTATGAAAATGCTTCGAGAGAGTGAAGAATTTAGAAAGAAAGTAATTGAAGAACTTAAAAAAATAGAATAATTTCGTTAAATACGGAGATATTATAATGAAAACAGAGAATTTTTCCGAAGAAAATGAATGTATAAATAAATTCTTTGATGACGAGTTTCTTGTAAAAATATTACGTAAAAAAGATCCTGAAACTGTAAGGCGTATTATTGAAGAAATACTTATTATCAGGTTTATTAAGAAAAAGGAGAGTCAATTTATAAATAAGATCCTTGATGAACTTGAAGAAGAAGAACTGGTAAATATATTTTTAGATAATATCAGAAAGAATAAAAGATTAAAAAGGAAGATAAAAGCAGAACTGAAAAAATGACCTGGATTAATGAGATTGGAAAGGATTACCGGGAAAGTAAGGCATTACAAATCCCGGTAATCCTATAATCCCCCAAATCCCCGTTCAGACAATCAAGGAGAAGGCGCAAAGACCTGGATGCGGTGGTTGCCGGTGTCTGAGACATAGACATTGCCGAGAAGGTCTACTGTTATGCCGGAAGGATCTGCAAATTGTCCATCTCCATTCCCATAGATACCCCATTTACTGATAAATCCTCCATTAGAATTAAATTTCTGAATTCGATAATTAGAAGCATCAACAATATAAATATTTGCAGATGTTCCTACAGTTATACCCGAAGGACTACTTGTAGTAAATTCTCCATCTTCAACACCTCGTTTTCCCCATTTAGAGACGAATGTGCCAGTAGAATTAAATTTCTGTATACGACTATTCCTACTATCCATTATATAAATATTACCTGAACTATCTATTGATATGCCGTTAGGACAGTCAAATTTCCCATCACTATTTTCATTATTTCCATAAAATTGCCATTTAGTAATAAAATTACCAGTAGAATTAAACTTTTGAATTCTAGCGTTCTTATAAGTATCCGCAATATAAACATTTGACTGAGAATCTAGAATTACACTTGGGGAAGCTCCTAATTGACCATCTTCATAACCATCACTACCCCATTTTGTAATAAAACCTCCACTAGAATCAAATTTTTGAATACGATGGTTTCCCGGAAGTGGTAAACCCAAACCATCCACCTCAGTTACATATATATTATTTGAAGAGTCTATTGCTATGCCATAAACACAAAGAAATTGTCCATTATCACTTCCCCAAGAACCCCATCCAGTAATGTAATTACCACTAGAATCGGTCTTTACTATTTTTGAAGTATCGGTTATATAAACATTAGATAAAGAATCAACTGATACACCATTACCCCATCCAACCCATTCTGTAATAAGGTCTCCACTAGAATTAAATTTTTTGATATGGTTATCGGCGCCAAGCATATTTTCTGCTATATAAATATTATCAAAATTATCTATACCTATTCCACCTGCCGAATATGTATTATCCCATTTTGTAATAAAATTTCCAGTAGAATTAAATTTCTGAATACGATTTGTGCCATAATAATCTGCAATATAAACATTATCAGAACTATCTATACCTATTGCTGTTGGTCCGGCATCTCCCATAGTTCCCCATTCTGTAATAAAAAAACCATTGGGATCATATTTTTGTACCATATTATTATTAGCATCGGCTACATAGATATTATCTGAGGAATCTACAGCAAGATAACGATTCCCATACAAGCTATAAAGACTCCCCCACTTCCTCACGAAAACATAACTCTCCGTCGAATTAGGATCCACACTCCCCCCCACAACCACACTCCCGGCCTTTCCCGTCTTCGTGCACTTATAAGTGAAAGTCCCTGCAGCAGGAAATACATGAGACCACTCTGCCCCCACAGCAATATCTCCCGAATTAAAAGAAGCATCATCGGCCACCACATTATGAACTACAGTATCATTATTCTTCCAGAAAATGGTATCTCCGGGAGATATGGGAATATTCACCGGATAAAATCCTGTAGAAGATATAGTCACTCCCAGATGAGCGGTAACAGTAACAGTCTGATCCTTTATGACAGTCACATTTGTCAGCCTGTGAGAAAGAACTCCTCCTCCGGCATTTTTCCCTTTAAATTCAAACTGTTTCAGTCCCACAGGAATACCTGTTATTGTCTTATTACTCACACCTTTTGCTATTGTTTCCACCATCGGGGTGGTAAGACCGGTTCCTGTTATAGTAATTTCTATCTGTTCCACATCAGGATGTATGACCTGGGCAGTTACATCTTTACCTTCCGGCCAGTCAACATGTATTTCCACAGAACCTGTATCTGTCCCCTGATTAACCGGCTGAATTACACCGGTTGTGCCTCCGCCTCCACAGCCTGAAAAAAAGCTGAAAAGAGACAGAGCAAAAATTGTAACAAAAAAAAGATATATAAAATTCTTCATTTTTACTTACCTCCTTCCTTATCAACTATAACCTCTACATCTCCTGCATCTCCCACCGTTATATTCCAGAAAAATCCGATATCATCAGGTTCATTAAACCACTGTCCGCCGATTTTATCATCTACGAGTCTGAAATATTCAGGATATACACCCTTTGGAGGATTGCCTGTTATAGTAAAGGTGAAAGTGCCATCCTGTCCCGTCTGGACAGATGAAGTTTCTACCATTTTAATACGGTTTGTACTGAGCCATCTCGAATCTGCTGCAGTATAAAAACCGCAGTTTCTATCCTGTGGTCTGTCTGTTCCAAGATGAAGAGTAGAAGGATTCCATGCTATTTTACCGAGATTCTTAAATTTTACCGTAATTTCCTTTGTTCCTCCCTTTGCTACAGTAGGATGATTACTCTGGCTTACAAGGCAGCAGTAATAATCTATCGGGTCTGTAACGTTAATGTCCCAGGAAAGATTATCATCCAGGAACCATCCTGTAGGAGTTCCAATATCTTTTACCAGTTTGAATTCTTCTCTATAGGTTCCCTTTACAAGTCTCGGACCGTTCGTGGAAGGATTCCATCCGTCTGTAATGGTAATTATAAAAGTAGCCACCTGCCCCGGCTGTATAGTGCTATTTCCCTGCATCTGAACCCTGTTATCCGAAAGCCAGTCAGAGTTAAAGCCGTTACTGTTATTGGGATGAGAGAAATGACTTCCTCTATCCTGAGGATTATATGTGCCAAGACGGACTTCACCGGGATACCAGGGTTTTGTTCCTGTATTCTTTATTTTTACCGTTATCTGCTTTGTCTGGTAGAGATTTATTGTCGGATTAACCGATTGTTCCACTATCTGTCCCATATAATCTGCAGTGCAGTTTATCTGTGTGGAAACCTGTGGGCCGAGTTTATTTCCTGAAGAGTCTTTTATCTGCCAGTAATTTGTATAGGTTCCCACCGAAGAAGGAGCAGTCATTTTTATGTCCACACTGAACTGCTGGCCGGAAGAGATGGATGATGGAAGAGATACAGAGTCAGGAGCATTCATTTTATCTCCTCCGTCGAAATAGAGCCTGCAGTTATTTAAGGTAGTTGAGCCGTTTTTAAAGGTATAGGTCTGGGTGAATTCCAGTGAAGGTGAGATGGTTGATCCGTCGGGGATGGATTTGGAGAGGAGTTCGAGAGAGGTTGTTGGAGGGGAAGGGGTGTTGGGGTCTGGAGAATTATTGGGATCCACCAAAGGACTTCCTATCATAATTATAATACTACCTAAAGGACTGGATATACCATTAATCCCCCATAACAATGTAGCAGATCTTTGTAAAGTTTGTCCTACATTAGATAATTTTTCTGGTATATTTATTATATTTTTAGCTTCATCAACAGTTATATTAGATAAAGATGTTAGTAAAAACTTAAGAACATCTTTTTCAGCTTCTTTAGTTTTCTGTTTTATAAAAGCATCAACTAAATTTCTTTCTATTAATATAATAAATTCTAAAGCTGCTTCAATAGAAGAAATTGGTTTGTTGTTATATTCTGCTATAGCATCCTTATATGTGTTTTTTACCGTATCCTTAATAGGTGCTGTAATTATACCAGGTATACAAGACAAAGTATCCATACATAACATTACAACATTTGCACATAATGTATGTTGTTGCATAGCTATACCATCAGGAAAACGTGACAGATATTCACGATCCATTTTTCCATAATATATTCTTACTATATATATAGCTTGTTTATCTGCCGGGATATACACAATATCTTCACTAATTCCTTTACTTAAACCTACTTCACTTTTAATATGTTCTATAATTGCATCTGCTCCAATTTTTAAAATATTCAAGTATGAAAATATACTTTTACAAGGGATATAAACAAAATCCCTATATCCATTATCTTTTCTAGGATAAGCCTGTTTATTAATATTGCTAAAATCTATTGAATTATTCATTCTTGCTGTGTCTAATTCTGCAATATCACCTAACATATCTAAATTATCATCCAATCCCAAAAGATTTTCAAATTTTACTTTATATAGAGGATTATCTGAACTAGTTATTATTTGAGTATTATTTTGAATAGCACTTTCATCAGCCTTCCATCCACCAGAATCTTTTAACTCAATTTTTACCCGAGTAGAAAAAACACTATAATTTTCAATTGTATAAGGTAAAACACTAGATGAGTTTAAAGACTTTGAATTAGTTAGTTTAATTATATTCCTTTCTTGATTAGAGGGATTACTTGAAGAGTTCATAGATGTGCTTTTTGTTGCTAAGTCTTTTAGGACAGATATTATAGCATCATTATAAGCTGTTTTAAATTGTTCATTTTCTGCAGGTGAATTTTCGTTGTGAATCTGAGCTAAAATATCTCCAAATTCTTTAACTTTAGAATTATTTTTAATTACTTCCATTATTCTTATTGAAAGTTGTATGTCCATATTATTCATACAGTAGGGTGATAAAAATACCAGTGCCTCTGCTGTAGTTTGAGCATTTATTACTAATGGTTGATTTATACCTTGAGGATCTTTGTCTCCAAACGTAATCCTCATATAGGCAAATTCTTTACCATTAAATACCACACAAATTGAAGAAACATAATCAGCAAAAATCTTAGCAGTAAAATCACCATTAATTAGTAATGTAGATGTTCCTCCCTCAGATAGTAAAGTTACATTTGAAGGAGTAATATCTGAAGGAAGTTGCACATTGGCATTTACAGTAATCATAGCAGGTGTAGGTAAGGCAGTAATATTATTTACTTGAGTTATAGATCCTGTACTGTTATCACCGCAGCCAATCATGAAACCCAGAAGTAAAAGTAATAATAACAAAGAAAAATACAAAAAATATCTTTTCAACACTTAAATCTCTCCTTTCTCAAATTGCATACCTTGTAAAACATTGTATTGCTTCCTGTTTATTCATATGACAGTGAAGAAACATTTTCAAAAGGCAATGGCATATTTTATATAAAATCACCTCACGTTCAAAAAAGATCCCCCTGTATATAAAGAGACAAAAAAATGACCTTTTCCCCAAAAAAAATAAAAAAATTAAAAAAAATTTATCAAAAAACTAAAGACCGGCATTCCAAAAAAGAATCCGGCCTTTATGCAGGTAAAATAATCTTAAAATCCATATAGATTACCCTTCTTTCATATGATATAATCTATATCTATAAAATGAAAAGTGTAATTTCCAGGAAAGGCCGCTCCGGGTGCTTGGGTTTCAATCTCGCATCCCAGGAGGCGGGCCTTCCTTTTTTAATATTACTACTTATTATGACAGAGATTTATTCTATAAAATAGCTAAAAAATCCTTCTTTTCTTTTCGACGTCTACCGGGGATATAAAAGAAATCAGTTCTGAAGATTGTAAAGGAATAATTTTGGGGATTGTTGAGGGGCAGAAGGATGTTCTGCCCCTTTTTTTTTATTCAGTTTGTATCTCACCGCAGAAGAGAAGAGGTTTCTCCGCATTCAACTTAAAGCTTGCCAGTTCCTGTTCATTATAAAATTTTCCAAGAGCCATAAGTGATGCATTCCCTTCGTGAAAGCCTTCATTTACTAATTTTTCTTTTTCTTCTCTCACATCATCTCTTGTTTCTAAAATATTATTTACAGTAGAAGCATAATTTTTCTCATGTTTTTCTATCATTTTAATAACCTCTCCAATCAGACCCTTTCTATATTCTTCCTTTGCAAGTTTATCATAGAATTGAGGGCTATCAGGTAAGTGAAAAGTGTTAAAGAAATCAAGTGTTTCTTTTTCCCAGAGTCGAAGGAAACTTTTTCTGTATTCATCTCTTTTTTCCACAGTTTCATCTATGTCAGGTTCAAAAAAAGCCATTACAGAAGTATGTATATCTTTTCTCAATCCTTCATTACTCATATCAGGGCCTGTAAGAAATATTTTATCACTTACCATCATACCTGAAGCAAGTTTTCTGTCATTTCCCGAACCTGTTCCATCCAGAATTGCCCATCTGACAGGTATGCCTGCTTCTTCAAGAATGAGGCATGCTTCCATATTAATAAGAGATGGTTCTAAAATGACTTTTATATCCATTTCTTTACACTTTTTATCCATAGATTTTTTCTTCTCTATGAGAAGTTTTGCCATGTCTTCTGTAAGACAGAAAGATGGAATATAGAGAAAATCCTCTGCACTGTTTATGGCGTAAACCATGAGTGCCTGAAGCTCTTCATGACTGTTTGCCACTGCAAGTTCCTGACTTCCTGCTTCTTTGCCTTCAGGTAAAGTTATATCTTTGAGACGGGACATATTTTCCTCTGAATTAAGTTCTGTAAAATACTTATTGAATTTTTCAGAAAATTTTATTCTTCCTTCATCGGAAAGAAGTCCATCTTTACTATCATTCATAAGACAGGCGAGGAATTTTTCATCTGTGAGGCATATATTTCCGGAAGTGTGGAAAGTGCCGAAATCATCTACAGACATGCCATGTTTTTTATATTCTTCAAGTATTCTCTCTGCACAGTCTGCTGTGTTTTTTGCAGATTCTATATGTTTCTGACTCTCTTCTGGGAGAAGGGATGTAAGGAAATGTCTGAAATCTTTCGATTTTAAAATGATTTTTCGTCTTTCTTCGTCCCCTGTTTTTTTATCGATTACAAAACCTTTGTTTAAAAGGTCAGAATTATCTTTCCCAATTATTTCCTCCATAGTTTTTCCTGAAGAAAGATTTACATCTTTAATAAATCTCTCCGATAGAGATTTTGCACCGGGCCCTTCTATTAACATAGCATAATCCACATTTTCTCCCGAAAATTTATCTGTATCCATAGCTCCTGTTATTACTTTATCACCGACCCTCAGTAAGTTCCTCTTCATTGAGTTTTTTATATCCTCTTTTTTCATAAGAACTATACCGATATCGGTACCTTTTGTTTCTTTTCTCAATTCTTCCAGTGTTTTAAGGCATTGATATAATTCACTTCCATCTGCATAATAACCTTCACCGGTAAAACCTGCTCCGGGGTCTATGAGAATTCTTATTTTATGTCCTCCCCTTGCTGCATCCCCGATTTTTTTATACATAGCAGGATTATCAATTAAATGAAAAGACAAATCTATTTCTGTCGGAACTTTTTCTTTCACATCAAGGAGATCATTCATTTCTTTCCATATTTCGGAATTTTCCAGTGTTTTTACCCTGTTACCTTCACTTGACATGGGACTATATGGAGTTTCAGCAAGTAGAGTATAATGTTCCCCTATTTTTTTTAACTCACTGGAATTAATATCCATATTTACATTCAGGTAATATTTAGCCACATCTTCAGGAAGGTAGGTCATATTTTTTGTATATTTTTCCAGTTTAAGAAATCTGATTTCTCTTTCAACTTTTTCAATCTTTTTTCTGAGTTTCAGAATTTCCTGATGATTTGAGTAGAGTTCTTCTCCAAATGTTTCCACTGTTTGCCATATATGGAGTAATTCATGATTTTTTTCAAGACTTGAGAGATGTTCTTTTAAACCTTTCAATTCTTTCTGTTTTTCTTTTATAAGGGAGTTAATGTCTCCTTCTATGGAAGAAAACTTAAAAGGTTCCAAAGAACTTTTTATCTCCTTTTCCTTTGTATTTTCTTCAAAAGAATTTTTTAAAGCCTCTTTAGAGATTTCAGGATTTATATCAGAAGAAAATACAACACTGTCTGATATAATTGAGTTTACATCCCTCTCTTTTTTAAGTGAAGATTTACCTGTCTTACCGGTAAAGCTGTGGTTAGATAAAGATTTTATCATTATTTTTACCTCCTAAAAATAGTTTATTATTTGTTCTGATAAAAATATACTTTTTGCCGGTAAAACATGGAAGTAAAAAGATGGTAACAGATAAAATTTTCTGAATCACGGATTGACACGGATTAAGGTATTACACAGGTTATTCTTCCTGCAGAATAGACATTTTTAACCCATTATAATATTATGTAATCAGGAAATTATATAGCTCATTGATGCTCTTCTTTATGAAGAAAAGAAAAAGCCTGTTTATAAAGCTATTATTTATGGAGCAGGCATAGATAATTCTCCTACTGTTCTGAATCACGGATCTCTGCTGCGGCTCGTTGGAGACCAGAGAAACATCTCAAAACATCTCGCACCTAATAAAATAGGTCAAAAGGGAAAAGAGGCAAATAAGATAAAAAGCTTTTTGAAACCGAGACAACTCATTTATCGTGTAGAGGGATTATGGAAGAAGCAAAAGCCAGCCTTCCCAGGTGGGTTGGATAAGCCGAAAGCCATACTGCTACCAGGGAGATACGTTATCAAGTAGGAGTTAATATGTCTAGAGTGTTTCTCAAAAAATTATTCCAAAAATAAATGAGTGAGCAGTGAACAGTGAACAGTGAGCAGTAGGAATCTGTTCACTGTTCACTGTTCACTGCTCACCTGTTTATTTATGAAAAGTTATGAAATACACTATAAAGCTAAAATTATAGAACAAGTTGATTCTTTATCACCTGAACTTCAAAGACAGTTGCTTGATTTTGCCTGTAAGTTAGCCGGACCTAAAGGTATATCAGGTAAAGAGTTGCTTCCCTTTGCAGGAATTATGACTTTCGAAGAAGCACAGTCAATAAATAGAGCTATAGAAGAAGGCTGTGAAAAGGTGGATGTAAATGAATGGTAAGTTATTATTAGATACCAATATTATTATTGCTCTATTTAACGGAGAAATTGTAATCCAGGAGAAAATAGCAGAGGTTACAGATATTTTTATCTCAACTACAGTACTTGGAGAACTTTATTATGGTGCTTATAGATCCAGCCAGATAGAAGAAAATCTTGAAAAAATAAATAGTTTTGCCTCTGTAATTCCATTGTTACTCTGTGATGGAAATACGGCAAATGAGTATGGAATTATAAAGAATTTACTACGAAAAAAAGGAACTCCTATACCAGAAAATGACATCTGGATTGCATCTATTGCAAAACAATATAATCTTACCCTTGCAACACGTGATAATCATTTTAACGCCATAAAATCACCTCATTTATTTCCATTTTATAATAGCTTAGCATAATATTTCTGTCAATATAAAACTCCAGATAATCCGGCACTTTTATAAGCCTGAAAAATAATAGAAAGATCCCTCTTTGCCTTATAAAAATCCGAATAAGGGGGTTTATTTTCCTCAAGACACTCTAAAAAATCCGTTGCCAGACCTTTATTTCCCGTTAAATCAAAAGGATCGGGAATATAAAGTTTTGTTTTACTTTCTGACTTTAAATAAACATAAAGGCCGTTACTCTCAAAGGTAATCTGTCCTTTATCACCATAGATGTAAGAGGTCTGAAAAACACCCATGGGAAGGCTTTTTGTATTCCAGGAATAGGTGAGTTTTCCCTTAATTCCACTTTTATATGTCAGATCCAGAAGGGATGATCTTTCAGGTTCACCTTCTTTATAGCCGGGGAATTCAGCTTTTACTTCTGAAGGAGTATCATCTACTATATCGGAAAGGAAAGATACAAAATGAACACCTCCTTCAAGGAGAGAACCATATTTACTGCGCCAGTCGGAAGAGTTCTGAGTGAAAGCTTTTTTTATGGAAAGGGATTTTATATTGCCAATATATTTTAATAATTCCTTTATTTTTTTCAGGGAGGGTTTATAGTAGTAATTTTCCGCTACCATAAGAAAGAGGCTTTTCGATTTCTTCAGGGCTTCTTCTATTTCAGAAACTTCTTCTTCCGAGATACACATGGGTTTTTCCACAAGAACAGCTTTATCTGCCGAAAGTGTGCTTATTATCTGTTCTTTATGAAATTCCGGCGGGGAGCAGATTACTACTCCATCTATTTTAGAATTGCCGAGCATATCATTAAAGCTATGGAAAACTCCTTTCCCTCCAAATTGTTTATTAAATTTTTCAGCATCCTCTTTAAATTTACTGTAAAAATAGAGTAAAACAGAACCTGATAGTCTCTTTATATGATTTTTAGCTATATTTCCACAGCCAACTATACAGATGTTTTTCATAACTTCTCATTTTCCACTATATAATCTGCCACTCTCAAAGAATTGGCAGCTATAGTTAAACTCGGATTTACCCCGGAAGAAGTAGGCATAAAACTACCATCTAAGACATACAAATTTTTAATTCCATGGAAGCGGCAATTCTTATCTAAAACACTGTTTTTCGGTTCTTCTCCGAATCTTAATGTGCCCACTGCATGGGAAAAGCTATCTATATACAAAACATTCGGAATAAGCCCTCCGGCTTTTCTTAATATCTTTTTTGCCTTATCTATGAGATAATCCCTTCTGAGACAGTCATTTTTACTGTAATGATGTTCCACTTTTGTCATTGCTATTCCATAAACATCGGATTTATCGGAAAGACTTACCTGATTTTTCAATTGTGGATCATCTTCTGCTATACAGAGAAGATTCTGTATGTAAGCCACCATAATGGATGCTGCAGTCTTTAACCCTGTGGGGGCAAAATGCCTTAATACGACAGAAGGCGGTGTATAGATATCCTGTATAATCCCGGTAGATGTATTGAGCTTATCCCTGTGATACTCGTAAAAATGTGTGGTACAGACCTGTTTATGATATGTTTGAATCGGGTTGGTTTTAAAAGGGAAAACATAACTTACAACGGCATTACAGTGTCTCATAAGGTATTTACCTGTAAGAGGGTAATTATCATATTTCTCAAGGGAAGAGCGCAATAATATGGCGGCACTGTCAATGGTCCCTGCACTGAGAATAACTAATTTAGATGAAAGACTGAAGGTTTCTTTCGAAGTTTTATCTATACATTCTAATGATTTAATCTTCCCCTGTTCTTCTATAAGTTTCTTCACTATAACACCTGATTTAACCTCCAGATTATATTCCTTAATTGTTGTGGAGGCATCATTTTTTGCCCCTATTTTACAGGGAAATCCGTCACAGGTATTGCACTTAATACAGAGAGGCCTTTTTGTATTTCCAAAATTCAGTGTCATAGGTAATCTGAAGGGTTTATAACCGAGTTTATCTGCTGCTTTATAAATTCTTTCTGCAGGAGGAGTAAGGGGCACAATCTCAAAAGGATAGGGCTTGGATCTTTGAGGTTCGCCGGGTATATTTCCCATCTCTCCATAAACTTCGAGTAATTCCTCGGCTTTTGTGTAATATGGCTCCATATCGGCATATTTAATAGGCCAGTGGAGAAAATCCTTCTCCCTCATCCTCATTACGGCACCGCCATAAAATACGGACATACCACCCACTACTTCATTATTATAAAGCTCCTTAAAATCCCTGTCTTTATACTGTTTCACAAGGAGAGGAGTCTCTCCTTTATATCTTTTATTTATTAATATTTCTTTCGGATCCCAGTCATGTTCATCTCCCTTTATCCATATCCCCCTTTCAAGAACAAGGGTTTTAAATCCCACCTTTGAAAGGGCAAAGGCTGCACAAGAACCTCCAATGCCGGAACCTACTATAATCACATCATAATCTTTTGAATCCATAAACTATTTCTTTTCACTTTGCCTGCCTTACAGGGACAACCTTTCACTTTTCACTTTTCACTTATTTACACCGGAAGAAAACCAAAGTATAATGTATCACACAAGTAATGAAAATGCAAGCCAATATTACTGTATGAAAAGGATGAATATGAACTTAAAAATCTTTATTCTATTATTTCTAATAATCTCATTGTTCTGTCCTGTGGGATATAGTAAAGAAGAACTGCTCATTACCCGTGATGGTAAATTGGGAAGAATAAACCTGGATGGAACAGGTGAGGAAACAATAGAAGAAAATATATCCTTCCTCTCCCCTCTTCTCTCTCCTGATGGAGATAAAAAAAAGCTTTCCCTTGGAGAGAGTATAGTTTTTAAAGATGTAACATTAAAAGTAACTCTGATAAAACCTTCATCTCCGGCAATTATAAATGAAAATACAGATACGGAAATTATAGAGGAGTAAGAAAAGTGAAAAGTGACGTATAATATTATACCTCTCACCTCTCAACCGTGACTATCATTATGGAAAAGCCTATATTTGAGCGATACAAAATAATAAAGACCCTGGATGAGGAAGATAATACCTCTGTATATCTTGTGGAAGATATTGAAACAAAGGAGAATTATATAATAAGGAAACTTCCAACAGATACCACCCATCCTCTCTATGACACAGCAATAAAAGAATTTGAAGATATAGGGAAAAAATCTTTAAAAATAGATAAAAACACCTTTGCCCCCGCCATAATAGACTTTTTCCTGCAGGAGGGTAATAGTTATTTATTACTGGAATATAAAGATAAGAAAAGTCTGAAAAGAGTCCAATCCTACCCTTCCATTGGAAAAATTCTGAATAATCGTTATGTAGCAGTAAACGGTATTGCTATGGGTGGATTTGGCGCTGTCTATCTGGTGCGTGATCTGAATTTACCCGGGAAATACTGGGCACTTAAAGAAATGCAGGAAGAAAGCCAGGAAACAAAAATTTTAGAAAAAAGCTTTAAAATAGAAGCAGAAATGCTTTCCACCCTGGAACATCCAAGTATACCCAGAATATCAGATTTCTTTATTGAAGATAATAAATTCTACCTGGTTATGGATTATGTAAAAGGAGAAACTCTGAAGAAAATGATTTTCAATCTTAAAGAAGGAGAGAAATTCCCTGAAGACAAAGTTATTCCCTGGGCTTTAAGTATATGTGATGTTCTGTATTACCTTCATAACAGACCAACCCCTGTAGTATTCAGAGATCTAAAACCGGATAATATAATTATTACAACAGAAGGAGAAGCAAAACTAATAGATTTTGGTATAGCCAAGGTTCTTCAGGGTAATAAAATTGAAACAACTCTCCATCCACTACTGACGGCAGGTTATGCTCCTCCGGAACAATGGATGGGAAAAGCAGAACCACGAAGTGATATATATTCTTTTGGTGCCACTATCTAT
>JAKJGF010000132.1 GCA_022704525.1 Bacillota bacterium
AGGGATTTTTCCCGCCTGTCTTATGTGTTTTATCAGATCTTCTTTCGACACTCTGTGGGAAATACCTGTGGCCTTTACAACTACTTCTTCCATTAAAATTCCTCCCATATCATCTGCCCCCATAGATAAAGCTATAGAGGCCACATCCAATCCTTCTGTAACCCATCCTGCCTGAATATGATTAAAATTATCAAGAAAAAGCCTTGATATGGCAACCATTCTTAAATACTCTTCAGTATTCAGTCTTTCTATAAAGGACATCTTTGTGTTATCAGGAGAAAAGGTCCAAGGAATAAAAGCACGGAAAACTCCTGTTTCATCCTGAAGATCTCTGATTCTTAAAAGATGTTCAATTCTTTCCTCCCTGGTTTCTACCATACCAAAGGTCATAGTGGCAGTAGAACGCATTCCTATAGAGGCACAGTTACGCATAACTGAAAGCCAGTCTTCTGTTTTAAGTTTTCCAGGACTTACTATATCCCTTACCCTGTCTACCAGAATCTCTGCAGCCCCCGGAAGAGAATCCAGTCCTGCCTCTTTTAATTCCAGAAGAACTTCTTTTACAGGCATTCCATGCTTTCTGGAAAGATAAAATACCTCGGCAGGAGAAAGAGAGTGAAGTGTTATATCAGGGAATTTTGCTTTTATAACTTTAAGCATATTTTTATAAAAATCCAGATCACATTTAAGTCCTCCCTGAAGCATTACCTGTGTGCCACCCAGGTCTCTTAACTGAGACACCTTATCCAGTATTTCCTCAATAGAAAGTAAAAAAGAGTCTTTCTCTTCTTCCTGTCTAAAGAAAGCACAGAAATTACATTTAGCACAGCAGATATTGGTAAAAGTAACATTCCTGTCCAGAATAAAACCGGCATAATTATGATTAAGTTTTTCTTTTCTGAACCTGTCTGCTGCAATTCCAAGCTTCAGAAAATCCACTTCAAAAAGTTCTATCCCTTCTTCAAAGGTAAATCTTTCTTTTTTCTTAACTTTATCTATGGGAGAAATCAATTCCTTTACCTTCTTCTGCAATAGCTACATTTGTTAAGTCCTTTTTTTCTATTAAGAGTTTATATCCTTCTAAAGAAAAGCCAGGGTCTATATGGCTTATAATAACTTGTGTCTTTTCATGTTCTACTGCCCAGTCTATTACTTCTTCAAGACTTACATGGGTCATTTCAATAATCACATAACGGCAATCAGGCATATATTTCTTTATATCCTCAAGGGATTTTATATCTGACGAATATAAAAACTTCTCTTCACATTTTACCTTAAAGGCAAAAGACTCACACTGATTTTTATATCCTTCAGGGATTTTCAATTTCATATATTCCATATGTTCTGTCTTTAAAGGTGTTATTTCAGAGCCGCATAAAGAAAAAGTTTCTTCATTTCTAAGAGAAGATAGCTTAAATTCAAGGGTTCGCCCCTACACCATAAACCCATTATTTACTATAGTTCACGTCTCACGCCTCACGTCTCACGTCTTATCCATAAGGATTCTCTTTAATACGTTCCAGAACCTCCGTATCCAGTCTCAGAAGGACTTCAGTTAAAAGTTTAACAGTATTTTTATAATCTTCCATACAAAATACACCATGAGAGGCATGGGCATATCTTACGGGAATACCAATCATTATACTCGGTATCCCGAAAGCTTCTCTGTGGATAAGAGCACCATCTGTTGCTCCTGTCTGACTGACTGCAATCTGATGGGGTATATTCAATTCTTCTGCTATACTGACAATAAACTTAAAAAAGCCTCCATTTGACATCATGCCAGGTTCCATTCTTCGAATATGAACACCTTTACCTGGAATACACTGGGATTGATAGGGTTTTAATGGTATATCATCAGAAGGAGGACCTTCCAGGATAATAGCCATATCAGGTTTACAGAAGTTTGTAACTGCTATGGCACCACGGGAACCTATTTCTTCCTGAACCGTAACAACAGGTAGAACTGTATTGGGATGTTTTTGACCTGCAATATTATGGATTATTTCTATTGTAGCAGCAACTCCAAGTCTATCATCAAAGGCTTTACCCGCAAAGAACTCCTTATTTGCCAGAGGTCGAAAAAGAACATCAGGCCATACAGGATCTCCCGGCCTTATACCAAAGTCTTCTACAACCTCTTTATAGTTTCTGGCTCCCACATCTATAAACATAGCATCTTTAGTAGCAAAGCTTTTTAACTCTTCAGCGGTTTTACCCATAAAACAGGAATTAGAAGAAATAATACCGGGAATATTACCTTTTCTGGTTTTAATTATTACCGGTTGTTGCAGCATTATATTATCCCACCAGTTTGTAAGAACAACGAATTTAACTCTTCCATCTTCAAGTATTGAATGAACCATAAGACCCAGTTCATCTAAATGACTGCACACCATTATTCTGGGAGCAGGACTGGTTCCTGCTAAAGAACCCATAATATTACCCATATAATCTGTCTTTAATTCAACAATATCTTTAAGGTATTTTTTGTAAACTTCTGCCACAGGAAACTCAAAACCTGATACTCCGTCAATCTCACTCAATTCTTTGATTAATTTAATGCTTTCCATAATTAACTCCTTTTCACAACACATACTTACTATTTCTTTTTTCCCATATTTTCTATGGCTTTCTGGATCTCTACTGAATATTCCCCTCCAGGATCTACTTTTATATAATGTTTAAATTCCAGAAGGGCTTCTTTCTCTTGTCCTTTTTTATAATATACAAGACCCTTCAGATAATGCAGTTTTGAATAAGATGGTTCAACATCTAAGGCCATTTCAAGATATCTCATGGCCTGATTATAATCATCTTTTTGTATGTATATATAAGCTATATTACAAAATGTTTCCATATATATGGGATTACAATCCAGGGTTTTACTGAAGTACTTTAATGCCACATCATAATTTCTTTTACGTAAATGTAACATAGCCATACCGAAATATCCCCTGAAATCATCAGGGTTCAGGGTTATGATCTCCTGAAAGGCCTGTCCGGACAATTCATAATCCATCTTTTCTAAAAAATTCTGACCTTCAGACATGGAAAGTTCAATCTTCTCATTTATATGAGGGGATATATTTTCACTTCGCAATTTCTTAAGCCATGATTCGCCGGACATACTTATATTTTTATCTCCTGAAGATACAGAAAGATTAAAAAATTCTTCTGCCTTTTCCTTATTCTCTGATCTATAATATGCTTCTCCCAGATATATATATGGAAGAGTCAATTTATCATCCAATTTAATAGCTTTTTCCAGATAGTTTATTGCCTCCTTAAAATTGCCTTCTATTAAATAGACATGCCCCATAGCTATAAGAGCATCCGGGTAATCTTTTTTTAAATCCAAAGCTTTATTCAAATAATTTCTGGCCTTAACAGAATCTGTAGAGGTATATGTTTTCCCTGTGAGGTAAAGTACTTCCCAATTTCCGGGATCTCTATTCAAGGCCTTTTCAAAACAATCCAGAGCAGAATAAGAGTTGTATTCTTCAAGATACTTTTTCCCTTGATTTATCAATTTTGAAACTTCCTGTGCTTTTGTAATATCAAGATATATTTTAGTGGCTATTACCAGTATGATTATAAAAACAATGAGAAAGATTGTATTTTTTATTTCTTTTTTCTTTGTTTTTATTACTTCTGTTTTTGCTTTTACTTTACTCCATTCAGAAAGATAAGAAGGGTCTACAGCATTTATAGCTTTTTCCAGTTTCTCCTGCCTTTCTTGAGAAGTCTGACGTTCCAGGAGTTTAAAAATTTCATCAAGGGCCCGGTTATCTCTCATCCTCAAAAGACACATTCCTGCTTTAAAGCTTATATGAGGATCTTTATCAGAAAGACACTGCATTAAAGCAGGAGAAGAACTGGCATCATTAAATCTTTCTACTACATTAATAGCTATTTGCCTTAGTTCTAAATCTTTATCATTTAAAACTTTATTAAAAGCCCATAATATCCTTTTATCTTCAAAGTCAGAGAGAAATCTGGCCGCTTCCCTTCTTACTATCAAATCAGGATCCTCTAACATTATATTTATTAATGGTTCCAGACTTTTTCTTTCGTCTTTATGATTACTTAAAGCTTTTACCACTATATAACGTAATTCAGGGTCTTTTACAGTAAGTTGATTTAATAGTAAATCTATTTTTGTAATCTCTTCAGTTACAGGACGTTGTATCTTTATATTTCCCATAAGAGCTCTTTTCATTTCCATAGCGGACTGAAATCTTTCCTCTGGCTTCATTCTCAAAGCTGTCATAACCAGAGCATTTAAATTTTCTGAAATATCAGGTCTTAATTTATGTAATGGTTCCATGGTAAAGGGCAAAGGCATTTTACCACTCAGGAGATGATGCAGGGTAGCTCCAAGAGAATATATGTCACTTCTTATTTCAGCTCTGCCTCTATATTGTTCGGGAGACATATATCCAATTGTTCCTATAGCAGTTTTAGTAAGACCTTCCTCTTCTAAAGGAGTAACTATTCTGGCTATACCAAAATCTATGAGTATAGCTTTTTCATCAGATTTTCTAATCATTATATTTGAAGGTTTTATATCCCTGTAAATTATAGGTGGATTTCTGCTATGGAGGTAATCCAGGACATCACATATCTGACCTGACCATTTTATAACTTCTTCCTCTGACAATCCGCCTTCTCCTCTTACCTTGAGTATATTTCCAAGGTCTTCTCCATCTATAAAATCCATGGCCAGATAATTTCTGTCTCCTAAAGTAAAATAATCTATAACTCTGGGAAGATTGGGATGTTCAAGATCAGATAATATTTTGGCTTCTCTTTCAAATCTGATAAAAGCAAGTTTTTTATCTTCTCCTTTAAGATTAATATTTATTAATTCTTTAATAGCACAGATTTTAAAAAGGCGTTGATCTTCTGCTTTATAAACAGCCCCCATACCACCGGCTTTTAAAAAATCTATAATTTTATATCTTGAAGCAATAACTTCGCCATTAGATAAAAGAAGTTTTTCTCGATCCTGTTCTAAAAATTTTTGTCCTCCACATTCACTACAAAAACGTCCTGTAGTTCTGTGTTCTGCCCCACAAACAGCACATATGAGGTTCATAGTCAAAAATCACCTTATAATAAGCATTCAGCAATTAGCTATCAGCTATCAGATAAAGCTCAGGAATTCTTACTATGTAATTCCCATAAAAGCTGACTGCTGACTGCTGAAAGCTAAAAACTCATTATACAATTTCTATACTTCCGTCTTTTAACCTTCAAAAGAAAGAAAGACAAAATAAATTTATTTAAAATAAATAAAATTATAAAGATATTGTCAAATTTAGAAATTATTGTTATAATATAATAGAGTGATTGTTATGATTTACAGAATTAATTGTTCAACAGGATTTACATTATTAGAAATTATGGTTTCTCTGTGTCTGCTGAGTGTAATTTTACTCAGTATTATAACAGTTTTTCCTACAGGTATTGAAGCTATAAAAATGAGTAAAAATGTTACTATAGCATGTAATATAGCCAGCAAACATTTAGATCAGTATAAAAGCCAGTTCTATCTCCTACCTGATGTTGAAACTCTTGGAGGAATAGAACTTTATGGAAAAGACCATTTTTCTATAGATGATACAATTAATATGGAGGGGACAACCTTTACCCCCACTGTTATAGTAAAACAAATACAATTCGGAAGTGATCCACCTGTAGACCCTAAAAAAATGTTAGATGTCATTGTAACTGTTTACTGGAGACAGAGTAGCGGCATAAAAAAAGTCAGATTAAATTCTTATATATTCAACAAAACATATCTACCAAGCAATGTACCGGTATATTAAGGAGTAATGTAATGAAATCTTACGGACATACACTGATGGAGTTAATAATAGCTATAGCTGTCTTTGGGGTTCTTCTTTCAACTCTTTTCAGTATCTTTGTCCCCGGTATGAAAAGTTTTATGTTAGGGAAAAATAGAGCTGAAATACAGTCTGATCTTATGCTATCTCTTATAAGAATGAAAAGAGAACTCAGCTCTACAAATAGTAAATCAGTTACTATAAACAGTGCAGATACATATGATCTTCCTGGGGCAATAGAAAAACATGCTATCGGCTTTCTATCAGCTTATAAAGATACTACTACAGGAACTCAAATACAACTGGATCCTGCAACATATACAATACCTATATGGCAAAAATTTGTTATCTATTATTATATTCCTGACGCAAAAGAGATAAGGAGAAAAGAACATGCTATTATTCCTGCCCCTGTAGTATCTCCTCTCACACATGAAAAGCTTCAGAATATTTGTATTGACAATGCCACCTATAAATCTTCTATTATTGCCAGGAATATAAAGGAGGTCTCTATATATCGTACAACTCCCTATCTTGTAAGAATAGAAGTTACTGCTACAAAGATGGGGACAGGTCTTGTAGGAAAAGAGGAATACAGTATGAAATGTTTTATAGAGGTTTATCCTCATAATACTACAGAATAATTATGAAAGGAAGTGTATTATGTGAGACTTAAAGAAATTATTTTTCCTCCATATTAATTATGAAAGGAAGTGTATTATGTCAGACTTAAAGAAATTATTTTTCCTCCATATTAAAAAATTTAATAATTCTAACAAAAAAGGATTTACTCTTATTACTATATTATTTGTCTTAATGTTACTTTTTATCTATGTAATTGCCCTTCTGTCAATGGCAGACAATGTAACTATTCTTAGCAGTCGTCAGAAAAATCAGAGTACCTCTATGGCAGGGGCAGAGGCGGGCATTGCCAGAGCTATTCAGGAACTCAGTGAGGATACTTACTGGCCGGGAGAATGGGGTAAAGAATTTCCATGGGAAAAATTAAGTGATGGCCAGACTCAATACAATATACAAATTTATAACAATTATCACGGAAAAGATGATAATTTTACTCCTGCTGGAGATAGAGTTCCCAGAGGTTGTGCACAGGTTATATCCAATGGTTGTTCCTCTAATGATATAGGGAAAAAAATAAGTATAAATACTTTCTTAAGACCCAATGCTAAAATTCCATCCCTCATATCGAAAGGCTCTATAGAGCTTAAAGGTAATGTCTTTTCCAGAGGGGTAATGGATATTTATTCTTTAAAAACCACCCCTGCAAGTGACATAGTTTCTGCAAATTCTATAAAGTATACTTATCCAGGAAATGAATTTATAATTTATGGTAATGTATCATCATCTCCATATAATCAACTGCCTGCACCTTCCGGTACAGTTCGTTATGAAACAGGACCTGCCTTTACTGAAGAAATACCCCAACCTCCGCCGGAAATTTTATCCTTTGACCCCAATGAAGATGCAAGAGAACTTATTAATGAACTTGGAAAATTCTATGAACCAGGGGACGTTCCTAAAGTTGGTAAAACTTACCAGGTGGATGCTTTTAAGTTAAGTAGCCTTTATCCAGGGACCTTTTATCTCAAAAATGCCAATCTTCAGATTCTAGAAGATACCGGTCCGGTAGTATTAAATAATGTAAGACTCTATGTTATAAATGGACATATTATTGATATACCTGAGGGTGTTACAGGAAATGGTTTAATAAGTGCTACAGGAATTGCTGATTATCCCGGATGTTATGATCCCATTAGAAGTGTTTATAAACCTTCTCAGTCTAATATTCCTGCTTCCATAAGAATTAAGGCTCTTCAAAAATTAAATTATGCTTATTATCCAACTGATGAACTTGTCATATATGCTGATGGCGATATAGATATTGAAGGGACTCCTACTGTGCTCAGTAAAGGGGGCATACCTACGGGAAATCCCACACCTCTTTATGATGACTGGTATAATGTTCTTTATAATACTATTAAAGAAAGATATTACAGTATCAACAATGAATTTAAATTCCCAAATCTTGCAATGCTCAATCCTCTCACTCCAGAAGAAAGTGAAAGACAGATACCTGTAAGTCTGGAAAACTTTATTCAGGATCCCTTTGTAATCAATGCTCTCCAGAATAAAGGTGTAGGACAGGCTCTTATAGATAATATGAAAAGTTATCTCATTGAAGGTAGACCCGATTATGATTCCATGTTAGCTTCTATGGACTGTAAAAAAATTGTAACACAAACAAATCACAACAGTTCCAATCCCCATTCAAAAATAGCTCTCCAGGATATACTCTATTCCATATCCAGGAATTATAACTATATAATCGGTATGCTTTATTCCAGAGGTAATGTAACTATTAGCGGAAATATACACATTATTGGAAGTATTGTACAGAACAGCACAGACCCTAATGCCGGTATAATTGTGCTTACTGAAAATAAAACTTTATTAATGACTCCCTGTGTAATCTCATGTCTGGCTATATCTACCAATCTGCTTAAAGAACCAAGATTTATTCCTCAGGCCAGTGTAGCCAGTGCAGGCAGCATGGGAGCTGTTACAGTTCCAACTTCTACACCTCTTCCACCACCTCCACCTCCTCGGCCAACCAAAACTCCAGACGGAGGAGGCAGCAGCAGCGGCGGCAGCAGCAGCGGCGGCAGCAGTAGCGGCAGCAGCAGTAGCGGCAGCAGCGGCAGCAGCAGCGGCGGCGACGACGGCGGCGGCGGCAGCAGCAGTAGCAGCAGCAGTAGCGGCGGCGCCTCCTGTTTCCTTCCCGGCACCAGAGTACTTACAGCCAGTGGTGAAAAAGAAATACAAAATATAACTCCCGGTGATATGGTTATAGGTTTTGATGGCAAAAAAACTTTAGAACTTAAGGTTGAAAAAACTTTAGTTCATGAAGAAAGCTCTAACAGTTACTATATAATTAAGACAGAACATTCTGTTGTTAATGTGACTCCAAACCATCCTTTCTATATTGGAAATAATAATTATGAACAGATAAGAAATATTAATGAAGGAGATTATATTTATACTTCTATAGAGGGCACTCTTATTAAAGATAAGATTATATCTAAAGAACTGATAAAAGTGAATAGCTATCTTACAGTTTATAATATTGAACTTGAGAAAAATCCTCATAACTTTATTGCAAATAAGTTTATTGTACATAATACTATGAACTTAAAGATGTAATTAACTTAATTTTTAAAAGACATAAAACATCTCCCCCCGGTAATCGGGGGGAATTGTTATAAAAATGGGTTCTGGAAGTGATATTATAAAAATACACATAAAAATTGCTATTATTTTATTCATACTTATATCAGGTATAAGTTTATTCTTAAACCGCCCCGGACTGTTTTCTCTTGATAATTATTTTAATAATGAGAAAAATCAAATCATTTACCCTGATACATCAAAAGAGAAAAAATATGAAACAGAAGTGGAAATTTATATTGACTTAAGTAAACCTGATACAAAAAAAGCTTTTATTACAATGATATTTTATTGTTTTTCCAGCACCTATTATTTTAAACAGATGGGGCCGGAAAAAGAATTTAAATTTGAACAGGTAAAATTTTATGATAAAAATGGAGCAGAATTAAAATACAACAAAAATGGTCGGAATTATTATCTTCCCAGGACAGACTCAAACAAAATGGGTATTACTTACAGTGTAGAACCGGGGGGTCTAGAAAGGCATGCCAGACAGGGCTATGTTTCAGAGGATTTTGCTGCTTTTGACGGAAGAATTTTTATTATGCCAAATAATGCTTTAAAAATAAATAAAGTGAAATTGCAATTTCAGGTTCCCCCTCAATGGCAGATAATAAATTCTTACAGAAAAGAAGGAAAATGGTATTATCCTGACATATTCGGAAAAGAGCTGGTCTATGAATCCCTTATAAAATCCTCCATGATTTTCGGAGATTTTGAGAAAAAGAGAAAAAACTATGGTAATACAGATGTCTTTGTTTATTGTTACTCTAAATGGGAGAAGGAACGTAAAAAAACAATCACTCATAAAACCTTTAGATTATATGAATATTTCTTTAAAGAATTTAATTTAAACCCATCAGGACCTTATATAATCTGCTGGCTTCCCGGTACATCTGATAATAATATCTTTGGAGGAACATGGAGTAACAGTATAAGTTATTATGAAAAAGAAGAAGATAATTTAAGGACATGGGAAGTACTTTCCCGCAGAATAGGCTACAGTATAAATACTTATAAACCAACAGGTATGGTCTTAAGAGATCAGGATGATATCTGGTTTAATGAAGGATGGGTATCCTATATGGAAATTATTTCTCTTGTTGCTGCAGGTATAACAGAGGATGAATACAGATGGAATAAAAATTATAATACCTATCTGAAATACTTAAGAGAACATCCTGAATATGACTGTCCTCTTATAGATGATTATAAAATAACAGACCCGAATATAAAAGAATTCCTTCATTATTATAAGGCACCTCTTGTCATAAAAATGCTGGATGTCGAAATGAGATTGAAAACAGGGAAAAATATGCAGCAATTTATGCAGTATGCTTATAAAAAATATGGAAGATTCAAAAAGCCTTTTCCTTTTAAAGTAGAACTTGAAAAGTTCACTGGCACTTCTTTTGAAGAATTCTGGAATATTATGATAAGAAAAAAAGGTTATATTATACCGGTATGGAAAGAATATATAACTTCTGAAATAAAATCTAATATAAATAAATCCAGAGGACTTATCATTTCAGGTGAAAAATTTTCAATTGATTACTTCTTTTATATTGCCTCTAATGGTTATGTAGAAAAATATCGTGATTTAATTACATTTGCTGCTGAAGAAGGAGCATACAGAAAAAAAATAAAATCCCGGAATACTATATATCCTGATATAACAGGAAAATATATATATGGTTTTCCACCACAGGTAAGATATTTATTAAGGAGCTATGAAAAAGAAAGATTGGGATTTACTTCTGTAGAAGATGTGACCTTCAAACCAGATATTAAGAATAAATCCTGCAGAATACTCTGTCAGCTTATGGAAATGGAAAAAATCTATGAAAATAATCTGGGAAAAAATGGGATAACTTCAATCTATATTACAGGAAACAATAATAACAGAATACTTGCCTTTCATTATAATAATATTATAGCACTCCATACGGAGTGGCTAATATCTGGTCTTGAAGCTTCCTTTGAACTTCTCTCTCCTAATGGAAAGATATATGAGAAAAAAAATTTTACTGTAGAACCTGGGGTTTGTAATACTACAGTAAACTTTGAAAAGATAAGACCTCAAATTGAAGGTATATGGATTATAAGAATAAAACACAATGAGAAAATCTTATTGGAAAGGGCATTCTGGCAGAAATAAATTAAAACACACAGGGTATAAACCTCCAGGGAACCTTTTTACAATACTCAATATAATCAGGATCCTGGTTCAAATGTCTTTCTTCAGTTATGGCACGCATATAATATAATAACCCCCATCCTGCGGCCCCTAATATGCTCTGGATACCAAGATATGGAATAGTCAATATCCACCAGACAAGATTTTTTGATATATAGGCAGGATGACGGACAAAAGCATAAGGACCGCTACTTACTATACCTCTGTTTGTGAGGTTAGAGCACTTGCTCCCAAGAGCAATACTGGCCCATACATAGATTCCAGTCAAAAGTACTATAAAAAATCTGCTTAAAAAAGTCATTATAGGATTGTCTAAAGTAATAAGATCAGAACTTTTAGGCCATGGCAACAAATACCCGGATATTATAGAAAAAGGGGGATAACATAAAAGAGTGACAGTCCATCCCAGAAGTGTTGTGTCCACACTTTTAACCTCATTATCCAGATATTTTGATTCCACAAGATAACCTAGGGAATACAAAGTAGTATCAATAAGAAAGAAAATATCTAATATGAGCATATATATGCTATCATAAAGAAATTTTATATCTAGAGAAAGGGTTAAAATCTTCCCTTTCCATCCTTCTATAGAAAGAATATGATGAAAAGCAAAAGTAAGCATTAAAGGTATATAAAAAAACTTTACCATCATAAAAAGAAGGCCTACTTTAACCCGGGAGTCAAGAGATGGGAAAGACAGGCTTCCTTTTTTTTTTCGCTCTTTCAAATATATAACACATTGTCTTGTAAAATTAAGAAGACCAAGAATAATCTGAGCACTCCTGCTGACACTATGGGAAGCAATAAAACAATAATAAGGGAAAGCAAAAATTACATAAATAAAGGCAAATATAAGGATTTCTGTTTGTACTGCCCCTGGAAGAAACTGCCTGTAATATGGTAGATTCCTGTAAATTATTATAGCTATTGAAATAAAAAGAAGATCACAGAGGTAGTTTAAAAGAACCTCTTTATAATTTATGTTACTATTATTCTCTTTCATAAGTTATATTCTTTTTCAATTTCTTTTATTAATCTCTTTATCTCTTCGAAATATTCTCCAAAAGGTTCTATATTTAGATAAAATTTCAACTCTTTAAGGGCTTTTTCTTTTTCACCTTTTTTATAGTATAAGAGCCCTCTTAGATAATGAATTTTAGAATAAGAAGAGTCAACCTCTGCAGCCATTCCAAGACTTCTAAGAGCCTCTCTGGTATCATCTTCCTGTATATATATATAAGCTACATTACACAATGACTCTATATCAAGAGGATTACAATCAAGAGCCTCTAAAAAGTATTTTAATGACATATTATAATTTTTTCTATTTAAGTGAACCCTGCCCATACCGGAATATCCTCTGGAATCATCGGGATTTAAAGTGATAGCCTCAAGAAATGCCTGACTGGAAAGACTATAGTCACCCTGTTTAAATAAAGACTCACCACGGTCTAATAATGTTTTTATCTTCTGTTTTATGGGAGATTTCTCTCCACGTAATTTCTTAATCCATACCTTGGCTGACCTGTAGGTAGATTCATCACTGGAAGACTGAGCAAGATTAAAAATTTCTTCTGCCTTTGCCTTATTTCCTGATTTATAATATGCTCTCCCAAGATATATATGCACCATAGGTAATTTATTATTCAAGTTAATTGACTCTTCAAGATAATTTATTGCTTCCTTAAAATTATTTTCTATCAAATACAACCTGCCCATTGCCATAAGTGCCTCAGGATAGTCTTTTTTTAAGTCTATAGCTTTCTTCAGATAAAGCCTGGCTTTAACTTTATCTACACAAATATAGGTATTCCCGACACAATAAATTATTTCTGGTGAATCCGGTTCTATTTCCATAGCTCTGTTAAAACAAACTAAAGCGTTTTCAAAGTCATATTGTTCCAGATAAGTCTGTCCTTCGCTGACAAGTTTTTTAAGGGTCCTCCCTTTTGAAGTGTCAAGATACATTTTAGTAACCACTACTGCTATGAGAATAAAAATAATCAAATAAATTACGGTTTTTATCTCTTTTTTCTTTAACTTTTTTATTTCTACTTTTTCTTTTTCTTTATGCCAGTCTTCAATATACGATGTATCCAGAGCTTTTATAGCATCATTCAGTTTACTATGCATTTCCGGGGAAGTCTGACGTTCCAACAATTTAAAAATTTCATCAAGAGCTTTTATTTCTTTCATAGACAGAAGACAGATAGCGGCTCTAAAACTTATTTCAGAATTGTCATCTCCAAGTGCATATATTAAGGCTTCCGTGGAAGAAGGATCTTTAAATGTTTCAAGTACCTTAATAGCTGTCTGTCTTATTTCCAGATCACTGTGGGAAATAACTTTATTAAAGGCCCGGAGGATCCTCTTATCACTAAATGTAGCAAGAAATTTTGCTGCTTCTCTTCTTACTATTAAATCAGTATCTCTGGAAACTATATTTATTAATGGATCTATTATTTTCTCTTCATCTCTGTAATTCTGAAGAGATCTTATCACTATATAGCGCAATTCGGGATCGTTTACATTAAGTT
Source organism: Bacillota bacterium (assembly GCA_022704525.1). Lineage (GTDB taxonomy): Bacteria > Vulcanimicrobiota > SpSt-956 > SpSt-956 > JAKJGF01 > JAKJGF01. The sequence goes on from JAKJGF010000132.1 coordinate 13,833, forward strand.
GATTTAATAATAGATCTATCTTTGTTCTTTCTTCTTCAACAGGATCTTCTATATTTATATTTCCCATAAGTGCTTTTTTCATCTCAGTAACTGACTGAAATCTTGCAGAAGGTTTCATTCTGAGAGCTTTCATAATCACAGAATTCAGTTGAGAGGAAATATCAGGTCTGAGATTATCAAGTGATTCCATATCAAAGGGCAAAGGCATCTTTCCACTCAGAAGATGATGCATGGTTGCTCCCAGGGAATATATATCACTTCGTGGGTCAGGTTTACCTCTATATTGCTCAGGAGCTATATAACCAAGTGTTCCAATGGCAGTTTTCGTAAGACTGTCCTGTAATGAATTAATAATAGTCCTTGCTATGCCGAAATCTATAAGCATTGCTTTTTGATCAGAATGTCTGATCATTATATTTGAAGGCTTTAAATCTCTATAAATTACTTTAGGGTTTCTTGTATGGAGATATGTCAGGACATCACAGATCTGTAAAGACCATTCTATAACTTCTTTTTCTGAAAAACCCTTTTTCCCACGGACTTTAAGAATACTTGCCAGATCTTCTCCATCTATAAAATCCATAGCCAGATAATTTCTGTTACCAAGTAC
>JAKJGF010000133.1 GCA_022704525.1 Bacillota bacterium
CCCCCGCCCCTCTTCTGCCAGATCCGGGGGGTAGTTAAAATTAACTTCAGAAATCCTCACATATCTATATTCTTTTTCCATCACCACCTTCCAGGTCTGGAGTATTCCCTTGCTTCCGTCTGTGCTATCGTTTAAGACAAAATGAAAGGCAAGTTTATCTTTCGGATATTCCAGTCTCTCTAGATGGGAGAGATATTCCGGAAGTATCCAGGCACGATTTCTTATGGGCGCTGCTATAAGTATTTTCATTAAACCACCTTTATCTCTGGCAATGGAAAGATGAATTTAAAATCTCTTTCTTTATGCCTGGCAAGGATATTTTCTTTAAAATGCCACGGGAGGACAAGAAAGAAATCAGGTTTTGTCTCTTTTACCTTTCCTTCCGGAAGAACAGGGATACCTGTGCCAGGTGTCACAGAGTCAAACTTGTCTATATTTACCTCTGCTATACAATAAACAAGCTCCGGGCTTATACCGCAGAACTGCAATAATACATTTCCCTTTGTAGATGCCCCGTAACCTGCTATTTTATAACCAGAACCTCTTAAAATTTCCAGAAAAATCTTTATTTTATTTCTATGAGATACCACTTTTTGTTTAAACTCTTTAAAAACTGCTTCGTTATCCCATTTTTCTTCAAAATATAAAATAGTATTAATCAGGTTTTTGTTTTCTTTATAAAGAGAGTCCTTTTTTGCAAGCGTTACAGCAAAACTACCTCCATTAATATCGTTAAGACTTACGTCTATTATCTTTAAGCCTGCATGGTCTGCAATGAGTTTAATCTGCTGTAGTCCATAATATTCAAGGTGTTCATGGCAGACTGTATCGTAAGCCAGGCTCCTAATCATAGAAGGAAGATAACTCTGCTCTGTAAGCCAGATTCCATCAGGAGCAAGCAACTCTTCTATATGCCTTGCGAAACAGACAGGATCCTCCAGGTCATAAAAACAGGCAATGGAGGTTATTACTTTTACTTTCCTCCCCTGGAGGTAATCTGATAGATTTTTAGAAGGGAAGAATTCCGGAAATACTTTTATGTCCGGCTTATAATGCCCGGCGAATTTTTCAGCAGTTGGATCTATTCCTATTTTTTCTCCTGTACTATACTGCGCCAGAGTGGTTCCGTCATTACTTCCTATATCCAGGACTATATCCGTATCAGAAAGATTGCTTCTTTTTTCTATATTATATACTACCTCTTTTAAGTGATCGACCATAGAGGAGTTCAGGGAGCTTCTATAGCCATAACCATAACCATACATTTCTTCTAAATTGTAAGTATGTTTTAACTGGACAAGTCCACAGGAAGGACACCTCATTAATACAAGGGGAGATTTATTTATTTCTTCACCAGGGAGGGGGAATATGCCCGTTAAATACTGCTTCCCCAGATTTAATATCTCTTTTAATTTTTTACTCTTACATATTCTACAGGCTTCTATTTCTTTAAACATTTCTCAAGCAACTCCTCGTACACATCTGCAACCTTATCCCATATATTCTGAAGGGCGAAATTATATTGAAATTCATGGGGATTATGAATGGTTTTATGGTCAATCCAGAAATCAATTAAATTTGCTATTACTTCCACATTATTACAGTAAAAAGGAGGAGCAGGCATTAGCCATAAATAATCCTTTTTAAGAGTGTTGCCATATGGAGATATTACAGGTCTTTTGTTTATATAGCTTTCTAAAATCGTTAAATACCCGGAGCAAATAACTATATCTGCTTTTTTTATATATTCATCGGGATTTGTAACAAAACCGTTAAAATTAACATCTAATTTTAACTTTCTGGCTATCTTTTTTATTTTTGACTCTAATTTTCCCGAAGCGCATACTTCGATATGATATTTTTCTTTTGTTTCCCCGAAAGCCTCAAAAGCTATCTCAGGAGCCTGATCAGGGTCTAATCTTCCAAGATAAAGGATTTGTTTATTTCTCGGAGGGTCTACCGCTGAAATCTTATCCACCCCGCCCCAGATTATTTTATCAGGATTATGGCCGTACCACTTCTTTAGATACTCTCCCACGCAGATAGTAGCAGAGGATTTTTTCTCTACTTCCAGCCTTCTTTTTATAATATAATCCAGGGGAGGAATATTGCCTTCGTAACCATGAAAAACTGTAATCTGCGGAACAGGACAATTCTCGATAAAGCAGAAGAAATCATGAGCTATTACAATCTCAGGCTTAAATCCAGAGAATTCCTTTTTTGCTTCATATGGATAACGCCATATAACTTCGTGACCTCTGCTTTGAAATTCTTCTGTTGTTTTAGTGATATGCTTTTGAACCCCGCCTATCGGGACGGAGTCGGTGGGAGTATTAAAATGCCCTGCTATCATCATTATCTTCATTTTAAATCCTCCAGAACACCCGATAAGAGCTTCTTATAAGAATAATTTTCTTTTACTTTCTTATATCCAGCTCTGGCTATTTTTTCTCTTTCCTTATTGTGAGAGAGATAATAATTTATTTTTTCCGTAAGCTCCTTAAGGGAATTAAATATCACCAGCTCTTTGTCGATTTCAAACAGTCGATTACTCTCCGGGAAGTCTTCACTTAAAAGGAATTGTCCTGCTCCTATTATTTCTATTACACGATTTTTAAGACATCTCACGCTATTACTGGGCTGATCTGAGAAATTCAAATTTATCTTACTTTGATTTGCAATCTCTATCATCTTAGAAAAAGTCACCCTGTAAGGATAAGTCCAGAGTTTATTTTTACATCCAAAAAGATCTATATTTTTGATTTTAGATATATAGTTCTGGGTTCTGTTATGAAAACTGCTTCCTACAAAACTCGTATCAAACTTCTTAGGCAATTTTAAATCTTTATGAAAAACCGGGTCGTAACCAAAAGGGAGGAATTTCGCTTTTATTCCGAGTTTTGGATAATGCCTGTTTATACTTTCTATGTTTGTACTGTAGACATATTGATATTCCCGGCATTTTCCCCGGTGGATTTTTGAATTATTTGCATGAAAAAGAAGGAACGGATCGTCTACGTTCCATATAACGGTTTTTATCCCCCTGTCGTTCAATGTTTTTATTGTATTAATGCCTATAGCCTCTGCCTGAATTGCAAAGAGTATATCAATTTTAAATTTACTGGCTTTATGAAGTATGAGTTCATTATAAACAGAATAAGGGAAAGAGACATCTCTGGGGCAATATAGAGCTATTGATTCAATGTCTTTTATCTGGCGAAAGCCGTTAACTACCCCTCTGTGGAAATTCCCCGGTTCCAGAGACTCTGTAATAACAAGAACTGTTTTCATTTCCATACCTCCCGAAAATAACAAGAAGAACTTCTTACCCTTTCTAAGTCCTTACCTAAATAAACTATATAGCTGAAGGGATTTTTTATTACAAAATAATTACCGAACTTTACAAAATCTTCTTTACACCACTGGGTTTTATGTTCTTCAAATTTATTGCCAAAAGAATCTTTTTGCACGCCTATGTTTTTAGGGGTAGAAATAATTATATTACGGGAAATCTGAAGAAACTTTTTTATTACCCTTTCCCCTTCTTCTCTTGTAAAGTGTTCTAAAACATCAATAAGCAAAACGAGATCATATTTTTTGTTAATATCTTCAAGGATTGTATTTATATTATTAATATAAATGGTGTTATACACGTATTCATGGACAGGGGTTATATATTCAGAGAAAGCTTCCACCGCATCGATTACGACATTTCTATTTTTATAATCATTTACAGGAGTTTTCCCATCCGGCATATACCAGTAATTAAGGCGTTCAAAACAAAGGACGCCGAATTTGCCGAAACCGCATCCTACATCAAGGATTGCTTTTGGATTCGTGAGTATTACTAATTCCATTATTTCATTCAGTTGATAAGTGTGACTGCCTGGCATTTATTTTTTCTCCATTCTTCCAGGGTCTCTGTTTGGTAAAGGGAAAATCCGGAGCAAAACCGTTATTTTTTTCAAGGAAATCTCCCCATTCTTTCATGAATGCCCGTCTTCCGGTTTCTATATCCAGGGAATGTCCCTGTCTTTCGGAAGGGTCAAGGAAATGCACTACTTCACTTTTAGGACAGTATCTTACATCAAAACCTGCTCTCCATACCTTCATCCCCCACCCCGTATCAGACCAGTAAATTTTAGAAGGGTATTCCGGGAGATAACCAAGCTTCTCAAGCAGATCCTTCCGGTAAAGCCCCAGTCCCGCATAGGCGAAGTTTGCCACCTGCCTTACCCTGATGCTATCCGGATTCCACATTGAATAACAGCAATGAGTGTTGCCTTTTTTTGTTATATTAGCACCATGCGACTGAACCATGCCATCACCAAAAAGAACAAGTGAGGCAACATGGCCGATTTGCTTATCATTTTCAACCATATCAATCGCATTTCTTAGCCAGCCAGGGCGAACAAGGCAGTCATTATTTAATAAGTAGATATAAGAAGTGTCACAGAGCTTCATTACTCTGTTATTACTTTCTGCGTAAGTAGAAGGGTTTTTCTCGAAAATAAGTTCTGCCCTATCAGACCATTTTTCTTTTAGATATTCCCTGCTTCCGTCTGAGGAACCGGCGTCAATAATATAAAGTTTATAATCCACATCTTTTGTATGCTCTTCTATAGATTGAAGGCATTTCTTTAGGAGTTTTATTCTGTTTTTATGCGAGACTATTACACTGGCTTCCATTATATTCTTCATCAATCATGATCCTTACAAGTTCTTTAAATTTCACTTCAGGCTTCCAGAAGAATTTTTCTTTTGCTTTAGAGTAATCTCCGATTAATACCTTTGTCTCTGTTGGCCTAAATAATTCCGGGTCAATTTCCACAAGGACTTTTCCGGTTTTTCTGTCTATACCTTTTTCATCTAAACTCTTACCTTCCCATTTAATATCATAGCCTGCATAATTAAAGGCTTCCTCTGCAAATTCCCGTATTGTATGGGTCTCACCTGTGGCAATGACAAAATCATCAGGTTTATTCTGCTGCAGCATAAGCCACATGGCTTTAACATATTCAGGAGCATATCCCCAGTCACGCTTTGAATTTAGATTTCCTAAAAATAATTTATCCTGAAGGCCTGCTTTTATCCTGACTACAGCCTTTGTGATTTTCCTGGTTACAAAATTCTCTCCTCGCCTGGGAGATTCATGGTTAAAAAGTATTCCATTACAGGCAAATAGATTATAGGCTTCTCTATAATTTACTGTTATCCAATAAGCATAGAGTTTTGTACATGCATAGGGGCTGCGAGGATAAAATTTATCCTCTTCATTTTGTGGAATTCCAGGGGCGTTTCCGAAGAGTTCGCTTGTTGACGACTGGTAGAATTTCGCAGTAGTACACCGGTAGGTATTTTCCCTTATCGCATTTAATAAATTAAGAGTGCCCTGGGCGTTAACCTGGAAAGTATAAACAGGTAGTTTAAAAGAAGTTTCAACATGGCTTTGCGCTGCTAAATTATATACTTCATCGGGGTTAATTTTTCTAATAAGAAAATTTATTCGATTACAATCTGTCACGTCTCCGTAATGGATATTTATATTATTAAGAATATGTTTTATTCTCTGTGTATTACCTGAAGAAGAAGAACAGCGAACCAGACCATGAACCTCATACCCTTTCGACAAAAGAAATTCCGCAAGGTAAGATCCATCCTGTCCTGTTATGCCTGTAATTAAAGCAACTTTATTCATAATCAGGGATCGCCTTTCTTTTTAACTCAAAGATAAAAACATAAGTCCATATTCCGGCTTCTTCTCCTGCGAATTTGATTTGCTTTGGTTTTATTGGCCTGCAAGAGGAAAGCACATAACCAGTAAGAGCCTGTCTGATTTGTTCTATATACTCGTAAGCTCCCGTATGGGTTCTGAGGCCTCTTACGGAAACACTCATAATAAACTGCAGGGTCTCCTGCTGGAGAATGTCTTCATCAGTAAGAGAGTCGGAAAAGTCTGAAGAAAAGAATTGAACCAGCACCACACCTTTTGGATGAGTAAGCACGTACTCGTCGGGTTTTTCAGGAAAACCCTCAACCTTAAGGGTCGTTATCTTCTCCTGCAGTCTTTTTATAATTGCCTGCTCTATATCATTAATCGTCATTTAAATCGTCTTTAAATCCTATTTAAAACGTATCTAAAACGTTTTTGGCAAATATCCTGTCGTTAAAAGTTTTATTAATCCTATATTCTCCCTTTCCTGAAGAAGATTTTATCTGTGCTATCTCAAGAAGAAATATACCTTTTTGAATTCCTTTAAGCCTTTCTATTCTATCTCTATATCTCCTGAGAACTCCTTCAGGCGCGGCACGCTCCGGTCTTCTTATCCAGAGATAATAAATTGCAAGGTCTATGGATATATCTTTTATTATGGCAGGAACTGTGTCCAGGGGAAGAGTGTACCTTCCCCTTATAAAACCGTCTATCTCGTTAGACGCTTTTAATATTGCTTCGTCAGTATTATTTTCATTTATCTCAGTAGGATTGCCGCTATCATCAGACAGTTCTATAATCCTCTCTTTCGGCAAAGCCTTTATTAAATCAGAAAGGGTACAGTAAGCCATAAATAAAACTCCTTTAAGAGCGTAAATCTACAAGAATCCACCCTGCAGTTACAGGGTAATCGCCAGGGTCTCCTGCAGAATAACCGTTTATTGCAATTAAGTCTGCCGTATAAATCGGAGTGGTCGCTTCAGGTAAGGATGCTTCAACTGCTTTACCTTCATTGTCAGAAGCAATAGCCTGACCAGCTGCGGTAATAGTTCCTCCTACTTCTACGGGGACAGTTCCGGATTTTACAATTCCCGCCTGGTCTCCTCTGCTATAATCCCTTTCTGTTACCCCTACTGCTTTAGCGTTTGCGCCGCAGACATCGCCATCAAATCCGACAAATCGAAATTTAGTTAAGCCCGCTGCCGCTTTTATAGTTCCAATAACACCCGGCTGATATGTGGGTATAGCCATTTTTCTTTCCTCCTTTAGTGAGTATCGTTTATAATATAACCAGCTATAATCTTGTCGCTGCCGTCTATTCCTACAAGAACAGGAGCGAAGTTGTCTGTATAGTTTACCAGGGTTAGCTTAGGATGGGGCTGGTGTTGGAATACAAAGGGATTGCCCTCTCGTCTTACTGTATATCCCATAGCCGGCTCATACACAGAAGCTTCTTCGCTTGCACCCGTTTTAGGAACATAAGCAAGGATTGCATTATCAGACCATAGATCTGTAAAAGTAGTTCCCGTATCTGCTACATATACACTTTCACCTATGTAAATATCTTTTATATCGAAGATTTCTTTCATAAGCTCTTCTGTGATAATACCCTTCATTGAATATTTGATTTTATCAAGCAGAGCAGGATGTTCTTTTAAATCAAGATAGCTCTGATAACCCAGAAGCAAGGTATTGGGTTTCATTCCTATTGCAGAGCGGATAGCGTTTTTACCGGTTTCTATATCAGAAACCGGATCTGAATGTTCTTGATCGCTCCATTTATCAGCCCCTGTAAGAGTAGTCTGATTACTGGCATTATAATTTGAAAGGGTCTGAAGAAGTGTTGCGATTTCACATTCAAGTTCCATCTCTACTGCTGCCTTTGCCCTGAAGGCTGCATGTTTCTGCAGGTCAAAATTAGCTTCTTTTTCCTCCAGATAATCTATGGGGAATTCTGCATCATGCTCAACTGTTTCAACTGTCTGCCAGTTTCGGTCATCTACAGGCATACGATTGGAGTCTGCGCCAAGTCCTCTTTTAGTTTTATATCTTCTGAAAGCATCCATACCGTATTTAGGGATTTTAACCTGCATTTTTGGAATTGTAGCAAAAGGAAGGAGTTTAGTTCCCACCTGTCCTATGGGTTTATACCCCCACGCCAGGGAACTTATTACCTCTAAAATTTCACCTCTTAAATTACTCAGTCTGCTCATTATTTATTTTCACCTCTTACTTTCTGAACAGCTACTTCATAGCTTACGTTGTGTTTTTCAGAATAATTTAAAGCCTTCTCATGAAGTTCTGACTGTTCTTCGTTTACAATAAATCCTTTTTTTTCAAATTCTGAAACTCTTTTTGAGGGTTTGTTTGACGCTTTTTCTTTTGTTGCAATCTCGCCGAATTCAACCTGTTTTTTTAAGTTTCTTTCAAGGAAATCTTTAAACTTCTCAAGAGTGTTTTCTTTTTTGCCTTCAGAGAATTCATAGCTCCCTGTATTACGGCAGATATCCATAAAGCCTATTACAAGGTCTTTGTCTACAGGCAAAAGTTTATCTCCCAACTTTTCACAGAAAGAATTATATTCTGCCTGTCTTTTTTCTGTTTCCACCTTCAAAAGCTGTGCTTTGAGATCGGCAATTTCTTCACTCTGCTGCTTTTCCTTTTCGGAAAACTCGACATCTTTTGTTTTGATTTGTTCGATAAATTCAGAGATTTTTGTTTTTAATTCCTGAATTTCTTTGTCTTTTTCATCCATTTCATCTCCTCCATTGTTTTCAAAATAATATATTATCTCTTCTTCTTCGTCTTTAAAGCTTATATCCGAAAGACCTTTTACAGCAGGGGGCATCGCCCCCAAAAGCCCTACATGTCTTAGTCTTCCATCAGGGTAAAAGGAAACTGATCTCTTTTTCCATCTGCCTTCTTTTATGGCACTTACAATTTCATCAGGTACCTGTTTAAATTTTGCAAGAAGTTTTAAGCCTTCTCTTTTTAAACCTTCCACCCAGCCGTAAGCAGGCGAGTTGTGTTCAGGATGTCCTATTACAAGAGGGGCTTCATGGTGAGAAGGGTTATAATTATTAACAGCAAAATCCAGATCTTTATCAGAGTAATACTTTTTCTTTCCGTTGCTATCTTCCCGGTCTCCACCTTCAAAAATTTCTATCCAGTCGCTAAAACCTGACATGTCTTTCTCCTATTTCGATTTCTTCAGAGCATTTACAACCGTAAATACTATATTCATTAAAGGTACCATGTAATCAGTAAAACCTTCTCCGCTCTGGAGAGATTCCACTATAGCCTTCCCGGACTGGAAGACTGAAACAAAAGTGCCTGGCTTATTAACCCCTTTAATTTTAAAGCTAACTTCAACTTCTTGCTCCTTGCCAGAGTTGTCAGCTACCAGGGAAGCATTCCAGTTGTAAACTTTCAAATTATTTTTATCCATCATAATTCCTCCTTAAGCATATAGCCTGATTGTAATGCTTATTAATATTATATTCTCTTGACATTGTCAGGAGAATAATAACTGCCCTCAGAGTAATATTATTACTGGGTTATTTATCAATTTTTCAAAACAGGCCGTTTAAAAAAGAAAACATTCGAATCGAGGGAAATGGCATTTTAAAAAATTGAATGCGTTTTGAACGCATTTGAATGGGTTCTAGAGCGTTTTAGGAAAGAATGGTACCTTAAAAAGAGAGGTAAAATCATGGCAGAAAATACATTAGTGGCAGAGCTAGCAAAAAATGTGGGCTTCCCCATATTGCTATTCATTATCTGGGTCGTATATCATCGTGCAACTATGCGGATATTCGAGAAAATAACAGAGACCCAGTATAAAATACTGCGCGACTTGATTGAAACAAATAACTGCACTGTCGGAGCTCTGGCAAGAATCGAACAGAAAATCGATTCTAATACCTGGTGTCCGTACGCCAGGGAAAGAATGAAAGAGGTGAAGAAGAATGAATGAAGAGAGACTTCTTTTAAAAGGGAAGCTTGGGGAATTAAGCAGGAAATACCTGGAACTTAAAAGCGAAGGGACTGTAATTTTAAAACAGTTATCCAAAGGGTTGAACCTGCACCTGCATAACGGAGAAATATCTGACATTAACATAAACGAAGTCAATGCCCTTGCAAACAGACTTAACAGCATTCATGAAGAAGTCAGGGAAATAAAGAATACAATGAAAGAAATCGAAGAGGAACTCCGGTGAGTAAGAAAGATGTTTTCTATAACGAAGCAGAAAAACTCTATATTCAGGACCAGCTAACCATATCGGAAATAGAGAGTCGTCTCAGAGTTTGTGAGAAAACCATAAGAACATGGAAAGCGAAAGGAAGTTGGGATGAAAAGAAAAGACGATATCTGCAGGAAAGAAGTTCTTTCCATGAAGAGCTTTATTCTTTTTCACGGACTCTTATGAAGAAAATACAGGAAGACTGGGAAGCAGGTGAAAAAGTTGACGCCGGGAGGCTTTATACCTTAACCAGAATGTTACCTATGATAACCAAAGTAAAGGATTATGAAGACGTAAAAGCATTAAAAGAAAAAGACACTACAGTAAAAGGGCTTACTGAAGATATTATTAAGAATATAGAAAAAGAGGTTCTTGGAATTGAATGAGAAGAAGTATTTCCTCCCATATCAAATCAGATGGCTCAAAGATAAAAGCCCTATAAAAATCTGGGAAAAGTCTCGTCGAATTGGAGCCACTTACGTCCAATCCTATGAAGACGTAAGAGATGCCATCTCTAAGACAGTGCCTTCTGTATGGTTTTCTTCTGCAGACGAATCTGCTGCTAAAGAATATATTGAATACGCTGAACAATGGACAAAACTTTTTAATGTGGCAGCAAAATTCCTGGGACAGATTGTTTTAGATTCCGATAAAGACATTAAAACTTTTTCTATTGAATTTGCTAATGGAGTAAGAATTAATGCTCTTTCCTCTAATCCTAAAGCCTTTAGAAGTAAAGGCGGTAAAGTAGTGCTTGACGAATTCGCCTGGCACGAACAGCAGGATAAACTCTGGTCTGCTGCACGCCCCTGTATCACCTGGGGGTTCCCTATGAGAATACTTTCAACTCATAACGGTAAATCCTGCAGGTTCTTCAGATCCATAGAGGACATTAAAAAAGGAAATCTCGACTGGTCTCTTCATACAGTACCGATTCAACTGGCAGTAAAAGAGGGCCTTGTAGATAAGATATTCGGAAGGAAAACATCTCAGAAAGAAAAAGATGATTGGCTTGATGAACAGAGAAGAAGCTGCGCAGATTCCCATACCTGGCTTCAGGAATATTGCTGTGTTCCTATAGATGAGACTACCGCTTTTCTTACCTATGAGATGATACAAAAATGCGAAAGAGAAGACCTTCTTAAAGACCTTAAGGATATTACAGGGGATTTATTCGTAGGAATGGATATAGGAAGAAAAAAAGACCTTTCTGTCATCTGGGGACTTGAAAAAGAAGGAAGAACTAAAACGACGAGGATCTATAAAGTCCTGGAGAAGGCTCCTTTTAAATACCAGAAGGAAGTCCTTTTTGAGATATTAAAACATCCTAAAATGAGAAGAGCCTGCATAGATGCCACAGGCCTTGGAATGCAATTGGCAGAAGAGGCTCAGGATGTTTTCGGTAAATACAGAGTTGAAGCAGTTACCTTTACTAATCCTCTTAAAGAAGAACTTGCTTATAACTTAAGGATTGCCTTTGAAGATATAACAATACTCATCCCTTCTTCTCTGGAAGTCAGAGAGGATTTTCATTCCGTAAAAAAGATTACTACTGCATCAAACAATATCAGGTTTGATACTACAGAGAAAACAGACGGCCATGCAGATCGGTTCTGGGCTGGAGCGCTTGCAAATTACGCATCATTAAATAGTTCGGGAGATATTTATGTCTCAACTGGCGGAAAAAGGAAAATCCTTGAACTTACAAAGAAATATACTGATTTCAGTCCGAGAAATTTAAAATATATTTACTGAGGAGAATCCTATGAATGCAAAATGGTCTATTATGGAAGAGTTTGCCACAAGAGGAAGGAGTATAAATTATTATTCTTTAGGAATGCAGCTTTCTAATCCTGACCCTGTTTTGAAGAAGATGGGAAAGGATATAGCTATATATAAAGAACTTCTGATAGAGCCTCACGTGGGAGCCTGTGTGTTGTCCCGCAAGGCAGGAGTCCAGTCTTTAGAATGGGGGATTGATAGAGGTAAGGCGCAGTCTGCGCAATCGAAAATAATCGAAAAGGTTTTTAATAATTTGGATATATACAGGATTATTTCTGAAATACTCGACGGAACTTCTTTTGGTTATCAGCCTTTAGAAATCCTCTGGGAAAAGATAAATGGTCTTATACTCCCAAAGGACATACTCGGAAAGCCTGTAGACTGGTTTTTATTTACTCAGGAAAACAAGCTTCGCTTTAAAACAAAAGAAAATTATTTTGATGGAGAAGAATTACCTGAGAGGAAATTCCTCTGTCCCACTTATCAGGCTTCTTACAATAATCCTTACGGAATTCCTTCTTTAAGCAAAGTCTTCTGGCCTGTTACTTTTAAAAAAGGCGGCCTTCGTTTCTGGTCTGTATTTACTGAAAAATACGGTATGCCTTTTATAGTGGGAGAGGTTCCTTCTGTAACTTCAAGTGATGAAAAAGATAATCTTGCTGAGATTCTAGAAGGTATGATACAGGATGCAGTGGCAGTTATTCCTGATAATTCAAGTATTAAAATAATGGAATCTGCTTCAAAAAGCGCATCTGCTCAAATTTATAAAGAGCTTATAAACCTCTGTAATGACGAAATATCTAAAGCGATCCTGGGACAGACTCTTACTACTCAGATAGGAGACACGGGAAGTTACGCCGCAAGCCAGACACATATGAAAGTAAGGCAGGATATATTAGACTCAGACAGGAGACTGGTGGAAAAGACTTTAAACCAGGTAATAAAATGGATTTATGAATTAAACTTCTCTTCTTCAGAGATGCCGGTTTTCTCTATGTGGGAAGAAGAGGATATGGATTTAGAACTTGCCCAGAGAGATAAGGTTCTAATGGAGACAGGGGTTAAGTTTACAAAGAATTATTATATTAAATCTTACGGACTGGAAGAAGGGGATTTTGATATAGCGGAACAGCGGCAGAACACATTCCCACCGGCGTATTTTGCTGAAGCTGCCCAGGGCAGTAACCCCTTAAACGAACTTGAAAAAGCCGTAACCGATAAGGAATTACAGCAGATTGCAGAAGATTTATTGAGACCTGTAATAGAACTGGTTAAAAACGGAAACACTTATGAAGATGTTCTTGAAGCTTTATCGGAACAGTATCCGCTGATGGACACCAGAACAATGCAGGATCTGTTCGGCAAAGCCATGTTCATAAGTGAAACAAACGGGAGATTGTCAGGTATTACAAAGTGAGGCGATAGAAACGAACGATAAAGAAATGGTTACAGACGCAGGCAGTAAAACAAATCTCGGCTTCATTATAGGTCTTCCCCCGAAGAAAGCAATCGAGTATTTCCAGAAAAAAGTTAATACTCCCTCCTGGAACTGGTATGACACATGGCAGAGTGAGCATGATAAAGTTTTTGTCGTAGCTAAAGCCACAAAAATGGACATCCTCCAGGACATCCGGGATATGGTTCAAAAATCCATCGAAAGCGGTACAACCTTCCGTGATTTTCAGAAAGAACTTGAACCAAAATTGAAAGCTAAAGGTTGGTGGGGAAGGCAGACTATTGAGACTGAAGACGGCGAGAAAGAAATTCAACTCGGTTCTCCTTACCGCTTAAGAACTATATATCAGACCAATCTTAATACTGCATACCAGGCCGGTAGATATAAGCAGTTAATGGATAATGTAGATAGACGCCCGTACTGGCAGTACTGGGCAGTTGAAGATTCCAGAACCAGACCTGAACACAGAATACTTAACGGAAAAGTTTTCCGATACGACGATCCTTTCTGGGAAAGCTTTTACCCTCCGAACGGATTTAACTGCCGGTGTAAAGTAATAGCTTTAAGCGAAAGAGATATGGAACGGATGGGGTTTAAAGTAGAATCTTCAGAAGGAATGCTTTCTATGGAGAATAGACTGATTTCCGAAAAGACGGGTGAGGAAAGACCTGTCACTGTGTATAAAAATCCGAATATAAGGAATCCCTCTACGGGAAAAATCATAGAAATGTCTCCTGATGTCGGATGGAGCTATAACCCCGGCAAGGCATCCTGGGAGCCGGATCTGAGTAAGTACCCGGAGGATTTAGCAAGGCAGTATAAAAAAGAGACGCTCAATGCAGAATTAGAAAATATGCCGGATAAAAAGGATTCTTCATCTGAAAACAACACGGAAAAATACTTGAAAGACGCGATCGGTTACACTGAAACCGTAAGACAGGTAATCAAAGATACATTCAAAAAAGATTTCACAGGCGATTTGAGATTTGCAAAAACCGAAGAAGAGGAAAGAGAACTCTTTAAAGATATATCTCTCGATGTGCCGGGATATTAAGATATTAAG
>JAKJGF010000134.1 GCA_022704525.1 Bacillota bacterium
AGGATCATAGATTTTGCGTAAGAACCCGGACAGGGACAGACTTGTGAGATGGATACTAACTTGCCTGTTGCGGTACTTATTGAGGTATAGGGTGAGAAAAAAAGGTTATTGGAAATAGTAATTTATAAAATTATAAAAATATGTTATACTCAGTTAGGAGATGATTTTTCAGTGAATTAATGCTTGTAGAGATTGTGCATCTACCTGAATGTTTTAAGCTCAAAGTGTATGCATGTCCAGGCAGGCAGGAATTATACGAATTTATTTGCAGGTAATTCAGTATTACTATTCACGATTGAAAGGCAGGAGGAATTTTTAGTGAGAGATCCCGATGGTAACCTTGTAATAGATACTATTCTGCAGGGACGATATAGGATTATTAAACTTGTGGATATTGGCCCCATAAGTAGAATGTATAAAGGTTACGATATGAAACTTAAGAAATATATTTTTGTTAAAGAATTGATTGCTACTTATAAAGATACCTATTTACGTCAACAGGCAATAGAACAATTTAAAAGTGAAGCAAAGATTATATTTAAATTGAACCATGAAAACCTTCCAAAATTTGGAGATTATTTTGATTGTGATGAAAGTCGATATCTTATAACTGAATATATAGAAGGTAAGAGATTGAATAGCATTGTAGAAAGTCAGAAAGATTATCTGGATGAAAAACAGGTAATAGACTGGGCACTTGAGCTATGTGATGTTCTTTCATATCTTCATAAAATAGAACCGAACCCTGTAATTTTCAGAGATATGAGTCCTTACTCTATAATGCTTTCAGATTGCGGAAAACTAAAACTTATTGATTTTGGTATATCCAAAGTATATGAGATAGATGCAATAACAAGAGGAATAGCCAGAAGTGCAACTCCATATTATTCTCCCATAGAACAGATTTTAGGAGGTACTGATATAAGGTCTGATATTTATTCACTGGGTGCCACGATATATTATTTACTGACGAAAGAACCTCCTATGGATGCGATGGACCGTTCTTACGAAGATGAACCTATGAAATCATGCAGAGAGATTAATCCGGATGTTTCTCCTGCACTGGACAGAATTATAATGACTGCTATGGAGATGGATAAGAGAGATCGATATCAGGATGTAGATGAAATAAAATCTGATTTACTTAAAATTTTAGAATACAGAGCTCAGTCCACTTCAGTCCTTTCTGAAAAAACTTCTCTCCAGGTAATTCCTTCAAGTTCTTCTCAGGATATGACATATAAAAGATACAGACGACTTTCTACTCACAGTCTTCCGGTTACAGATAATTTACCGAAGGGAAAAGATATTACTTCATTAGCATCTGTCGTTGATGAAAAAATATTTCCTCCTCCAAAAAAGTTAGATAAAGATATAAAAAAGATTGATATAGAAATAACTCTCGAGGAAAGCGTTAGGAAAGGATTAGACTTAAAACAATTTAAGCCCAGAACCCTTGCTCCATCTTTAAATGTTTCCGACAGATTGAAAGAAATTCGCAAACCTCAAAAAAAAGTAAAGTTGGAACAGGATATTCCTGTTTTAAATGAAGGTGAAATTATAATAGGAAGATACAGAGTTGAAGAATTAATCAGAGAAAATCCACTGAGCAAGGTTTATAAAGGAATAGATTTGAGAAAAAATCATATTATAGCTATAAAGGAACTTTTTATAGATATACTCCTGAAACCAGAGGAAAGAGAACAGGCTATAGAAAAATTTCACGCAGAAACCAGAATGCTTCTTCAATTATCCCATCCGAATTTGCCCGGATTTGAAGATTATTTTACCTTGGAAGGTAGGAATTATCTCATTATGGAATATATAGAAGGAAAAACCATCCTGTCTATTATTGAAAACTGTTATGTTCTTCCTTCATGGGAGTATGCTGTAGAGTGGTGTCTTCAACTCTGTAGTGTTTTAGGCTATTTACATAGCAGAAAACCAAAGCCTATCATATTCAGAGGACTCTGTCCGGAGAATATTATGCTGGATGATTCAAATCTAATTAAATTGATTGATTTTGGCATAGCAAAATTATATGATTCCAATGAGCGAACTCTATCTGTATCAAAAGTAGCTACTACCCATTTTTCTCCTCCGGAGCAATACAGCGGTCAGACTGATTCGAGAAGTGATATATATTCCCTTGGAGCAACTTTATATTATATTCTTACAGGAAAAGTCCCCCCGGATTCTGTTGATAGAGTTATGTATAATATTCCTTTTAGCCCTAAAGAGTTCAGTGATGAAATACCCTCTATTCTGGTGTCTTTAGTCTTAAAAGCCATGGAAACAGAAAAAGAAAAAAGATTTCAGCAGATATCAGAAATTGAAGAATATCTGAGAAATCTATAAATTTATAGTAAAGGTTTAGTTATTATTTATAATAAAGTTATTTTCAAAAAGAAATAAATTTTAGTAGAAGATTTTTTAGTACTGAAAGCTACAGAATTAGATAAAAATAAGAGATTCCAGAATGTATTACACATATTTCCATATATAGAAAGTCTATAAAAATGTATGAAAGTAATGTATTATTGCTTTTTATATTAATATTATTTATAATATACATTGAAATGCATAGTAATTTTCATTTTTAAAGCAATCAGCACTCAGCAATCAGATTAAGGGAAAAAACTGATTGCTGAAAGCTAATAATAATTGAATTTTGAATTTAATGGAGGAATTATAGTGAGAGATACGGAGGGTAATCTTTTAAAAGATACAATTTTACAGGAGCGTTATAAAATTGTTGAGCTTATAGATATTGGTCTCATAAGCAAAATGTATAAAGCTTATGATACAAAATATAACAAATATGTATTTGTTAAAGAATTGATTACTAAATATAAAGTTCCTTATCTTCGCCAGCAGGCTGTGGAACAATTTAAAGGTGAAGCCAGAATTCTCTTTAAGTACAAACATATAAATCTTCCAAAATTTGATGATTATTTTGATTATGAAGAGAATAGATATCTTATAATTGATTATATAGAAGGTAATAGATTGAGCACTCTTGTAGAAGGGGAAGAAGATTTTCTTCCTGAAAAACTGGTAATACAATGGGGTATTGATCTCTGTGACGTTCTTTCATATTTTCATAATATGGAACCAAAACCTGTGATTTTCAGAGATATGAATCCACATTCTATATTTCTTTCTGAGGAAGGAATATTAAAACTTATAGATTTTGGTATTTCCAAAGAATATGAAATTGAAGGTAAGACAAGAGATGTAGCTAAAGTTATGATACCTCATTATTCCCCTATAGAACAGCATAGTGGCGGGACTGACACAAGATCTGATATTTATTCACTCGGTGCCACTCTGTATTATTTAATAACTAAAGAACCCCCTATGGATTCTTTAACCCGTTCTTTTGAAGATGAACCTATGAAAACCTGTAAAGAAATTAATCCTCATATTTCACTTGAGTTAGATGGAATTATAATGAAAGCTATGGAAATGTCGAGAAAAAATCGTTATCAGAATATTGAAGAAATGAAAGCTGATTTAGCGTGTCTTTTAGAGTTATTGAAAGATGATAATTATTTTCCTCCTGAGGATGAAGAAGTTCCAGTTATTACTGATTTATCAGGTGAGCTTTCTCCAGAGGAATCACGGGAGTTCATTAAAGAAGAGCCTGACACTGGCGGTGTAACTTCTATGGATGATTACGTTGAAACACCTATTCAGAATGTTTATGTTGCTACAGATGGGATTACCGGGGAAAAGGCTTTTAGCAAAGATATTTCTCTCTCTGTTGATACATACCGAGGGAGAGACTCTTATAAAGATGAAGTCAGTCCTGTTATACCTTCAGAAGTGCCTTTAGAAGAGGAGAGAGACTACTCCAGTCATGTTATATCTTCAGAAGTGTCTTTAGAAGAGGAGAGAGACTACTCTTATAAAGATGAAGTCAGTCCTGCTATACCTTCAGAAGTGTCTTTAGAAGAGGAGAGAGACTACTCCAGTCCTGTTATACCTTCAGAAGTGCCTTTAGAAGTGCCTTTAGAAGAGGAGAGAGACTACTCTTATAAAGATGAAGTCAGTCCTGCTATACCTTCAGAAGTGCCTTTAGAAGAGGAGAGAGACTACTCTTATAAAGATGAAATCAGTCCTGTTATACCTTCAGAAGTGCCTTTAGAAGAGGAAGTGAAAGAGGAATTACTAACCCGGGGAATAGAAGAAAAAGGAGAAGAAGAAAAGATAAGTTTTGAAGAAAGGATTCACGAAGTATTGGAACCTTTATCTCATATCTCTGATAAATTAGATGAAAACCTTTCGGTTAATAGAGAAATAAATATAGAAGAAGTTATCCCACTGCCTACTAAAGGCAGGTTAATAAGAGAGAGATATGAAATAATAGAATTACTTAAAGGTCGTCATCTTACAAAGGTTTATAAGGGCATAGATATGAAAAGACATGTTCCTGTAATTATAAAAGAATTTTTTCTGGATAATGTCTTAAAGCCAGAAAATGCAAAAGCCCTGGATTTTATTTATTCAAAAATAGAGTTAATCTTTAAGCTTTTCCATCCGAATCTACCTGTCTTTGAGGAATTTTTTGCTTATGAAGATAAAGATTATCTTGTTATGGAATATATAGACGGTGAAACTATGAAATCTATTATTGAAAATAGTAATGTCCTTCCACCGGTTGATTTAGTATTAGAATGGGCTCTTCAACTCTGTGGTGCTTTAGATTATTTACATAGTAGAGAGGCCGGGTCTATTATTTTTAGTGCTCTTTCACCGGATAATATTATCAGGGATATGGCAGGCATACTTAAACTGGTAGATTTTGGTATATCAAAATTATATGTTCCTCCTGAAAGTATTCTTCTTGGAACAGAAGACATAAGCATAAATTTTTCTTCTCCTGAGGAATATAATGGTCAGCTAGATACACGGAGTGATATATATTCATTGGGAGCAATGCTCTATTATTTGCTGACAGGGAAAGTACCTCCTGATGCAGGAGATAGAATGATATGGAACCTTTCCTTTCAACCCGGTGAGTTTAATCAACATATACCATCCGGTTTAATAGGGATAGTTTTAACAGCTACGGAGATAGATAAAAATAAAAGATTTCAGAGTATATTAGAAATGCAGGAATGCCTGGAGAATTTGTAAAATTGCAGTTACATGCTTACTCCTGCACCAACACTTAACTGGTGAGAATTAATTTTGATTTATATTATTAATAGCACCTCTTATAGCCTGTTGAACCTGTACGGGTTCATCCTTTACCTGTAATGCTTTTTTTAGAGGTGTAAGAGCTTTTTTATTCTTCAACTCTCCAAGTGTTATTGCAGTTTCTTCCCGGACAGATTTATCCTGATCTTTTAATAATTCACAGAGAGGAAGGACTACTAAATTGGAGTCTGCTATGTTATTTCTGAATTGATTTACAACAGCTTTCTTTACATAGGGATTCTCGTCTTTAAGCCCCACCTTCAGCAGTATATTTATAGCAGCAGGACCTTTAATACTGGCAAGAGCTTCAACTACATTTATGCGAACCAGATAATAAATATCTCTTTTTAATATATTTCCCATAGGCTGAACTGCTTCATCTGACTTCATAAGACCCAGTGATTTCGCAGCACAGCACCTCACATTCCAGTTCTGATCCTGTAGAGCATTTATAAGAGATTTTAAGGCTTCTCTGGCTTCGAGATCTCCTAAAGCCAGGGCCGCAGTAGCCCTGACATTAGGTTCCTCATCTTTACTATCTAAAATTTCAATTAATTTATTAATAGCATTTGTATTTTTTCTCTGCCCCAGCTGATAAATAGACATGTTTTTTGTTCTCGCATTTTTACTATTAAGGCTCAACATTAACCGCCAGTCTATAGTGAACCAATAAAGAGCAGTAAGACAAAAACAGAAGAATACAAAGGCCCATCCTATAAGTTGTTTTCTTTTTCCCTCGGCTTTCCTTGCCATGATTATTGGAGTATCCTCCTCGTCCCGATCTTTAGCCTCTCCTCTTTCAATAGCTGCCATACATTCGAGCCTTAATTTTTTTGCTCCCATATGGTTGGGGTTAGTTTCTAAAAATTTGTCCAGACAGGTTTTAGCTCTTCTATGATTCTTCATATTACAGAGGCATATTGCCTGGTTATACAATAATCCAATTTCATCTTCTCCCAGTTCGATTGCCTGAAGGTAAATTTTCATTGCTTCTCTGTAGTTTTTACTTTTCTCTAAAGTTTCTCCCAGCATTTTACAAACATATTTATCCCTGGGATTCTTTTTTAAGGAGGTTTTAAAAGATATTATAGCTTTCTGATAATCATCGGTCTGTAGATAAGACCGTCCTTCAAGTCCTTCCATAACTCCACCTTTTGCTCTTAAGTTCGCCATTTCAGTCTTAAGACCCGGTATATTAAATCCCTGCTGTTCCAGAAGAAAGAAAAGTTCTACAGCTTCAACATAGCATCCTATCTTACTGAGAATATGTCCTTTCTCTGTAAAAGCCTTAACTTTTATATCTCTATCTGCATCACCTGGATTTAACATGGTAGTAGCTACATCTGTTGCCTTCGTCATAGCTGTAATAGCTTCTGTATAACGTTTAAATTCTTTTAAAACTAAACCTTTGTAGTACCATGCTATGGGAAGTTCGTCATCATAACTGATGGCCTCTTCAAAAATTTGTAAAGCCTGTTTATAGTTTTTTTCTTCAAAGGTTTTTATACCCTGTGTCGCTACTGCTTTGGCTTTAGCTGTTCTGCGTTGCTGCATTTACATTTTCCTCCTTAATCTGACCTCCTGTCTTTTTTGTCATAAAACTTTAAATAAACCTGTTAGAGAATAACGTCGAAATCTTTTTTTAGTATTATTGTCCTGAATTTTTCCCTTTATATTAGCAGTAAAATATTTTGCTATTACATAGAAGCCAAGTTCTTCCATTAATTGTCTGTCTGTATTATCAAAACGTGATACTTCGGTAAAACATTTATAATTGTTCTTTTCAACCAGTTTTGCCATTTCAGAAAGTAGTAATTTTTTATAACCTTTATCTTTATAATCCCGTTGTATTATAATCCCAATTTCAGAACAATTATTTCTTACTGCCTGATGAAAGCCAAGCCCTGTGACTTTAGAATTTTCAATTAAACAGAAAAATATATCTTTATTTATTGCATTTTTTAGCATGTCTTTCTGTGAAGCTTCTCTTCCATAAAAAGAATCTTCTGCTAATATTTTCCAGCATTCTTCTATTAAATCTGAAGAAATGGGGGCAAAAACCAGAGTTGGATCATTTATTTCAGATAGTACCTGCCGTTTGTCCCTGGCTAATAAGTATCCTCCTTTTTCAAGGTCTATTGCATAATTAAAAACCAGATTTATTAATAAGCTGTCGTCACTCCTTATATTTATTACAGGATATTGCAATTCTTCCAGTACCTTACTAAAACAGTCATCAGCAAGATAATCAAACTCTTTTTTTATATAAAAATCAAGTATTTCAGAATTTTTATTTATATAATATCCTATGATTTCATTATTTTCTATAAAAGTATGAACTATTCCACCATATATAAGTCTTTCCTGGAGAGAACCAAGGCAGGGAAAAAGTAATTCACTTAATTTTTGTTTTCTTAAATTTCTTATATTTTCTAGAGAAGATATTTCTACTATCAATTTTTTTACCAGCCTTTACTAAGTACAGTTAGTTCTAACAATCCTTAAATAAATGAAAAGTGATCAGTAATTAGTGAACAGATTTTCTGCTCACTGTTCACTGTTCACCGTTCACTTTATATTATAACAATAGACACTTAATAATACAAGCCCTAAAACTCGTGTTGATTTTTTACGATATTTATGATAAAATTTAGAGGAATATAGAATTAAAGAATAGAGGGAATTTCTATGTATATATTTAAAAAATCATCAAAAGGTTTTACATTACTGGAATTAATGATCTGTATAGGTATCCTTGTTACCCTTATGTCTTTTGTTATTCCAGCTATGCAGAGAGGAAGGGCCAATGCCAGGCTCTCTGCCTGTATGCAGACCATAAAAAATCTTGCTACCTGTATAGAAACATATGCTGTAGAAAACCATTATCAGGGCCCCCCCCCGGGAGATACTTTAGGGATACTGATACCTGATTACCTTCGCTCTATTCCAAAGGAACAAAATGAGGAATATGTTTATATAGGACCTGAGTCTGCGTCAAAGGAAAAGAACTATACAATTCATTGTCCCGGTGCCAATTTTCACCTGGATGTAGGGGTACCGGCATATCACCCTTTTTATACTCCACTGACAGGAGAGACACAGGGTCTAGGTGTAAAGTAACTTTTTATGGAATGTATAAAGGGTTTTTCAAGAAGTTGTTTAAGTACTTCTTTTTACTGGCGGGAAATGGAAATTCTTCTTGATTGTGGGCCTTTTGCATCTCTTTATGGTATAGATGGAAAGTATATATTTATATCTCATTCTCACAGTGATCATATAAGTGGCCTTCTTAATTTACTTTATATGAAATATTACAGAAATAAGCTTCAGAATTTAAAGATTTATGCTCCTCCTGATACGTGTCTTTATATATCTGAGTTGATTTCATTAAGTTTTAATAAAGGAGTAATTAATTCCTGTTCAGAAATAGAAATAAAGCCTTTTTTAAATACCATACAGATAAAAGATATATTATGTCACCCCTTGAAGACCTTTCATCGCTGTGAGAGTACAGGCTTTGTATTTACAACAGGAGAAGAGATATTACTTACATATACATCTGATACAAACAGTGACATACTGACTCACCCTTATGTAACCAATGCAAAACATCTTATGATAGAAACAACCTATCTTGAAAAAGAAAATATATCAAAGGCTTATGCAAGAGGTCATATGGCATTACCTGAATTAAATAATTTTGTCCATAAATTTAAAGGCGAAAAAATATATCCCTTTCATTTTCTTGAAGCCTATAAAACTGACGATATTTATAGCGCTATAAAGAAGATGAAACTCAGTTTTTTGTTTAAACCTGTAGGATTAACAATTTAATAGTCAATAACCATTTTACTGATAATATCCTGCTGGCGTTGGAGTTGGCATTACTTCTGGTTCAGGAGAAGGAGTAGCAAAAAGAGGTCTGAAGGATTTAGGTTTACCGAGATCGATAGCTCCTCCCTTGATGAGTAAAAGATTACCTGTAAGAGGTATCTTTAGATTCCAATCTTCCCATCCTCCAAGATTTTGAGTATCAATTTCTGCAGGAGATGTAGGTGGTTGATCTGCAGATGTAAGGGAACTATGTCCTGCATCTATTATGCTTTTTTCGTCCTGAAAGTTGCGATGATAAAATCGAACTTTACCTTTAAAGACTCTAAGAGTAGTTTTATTATCACCTGCTGAAATATCGAAATCGGCTCCTAGAGGTTCAATAAAGGCGTTATCAGTAGTTATCTGAAGTTTTTCTTTCTCAAATTTACTTTCTCCTGCTATCTGGCTGACCCAGAGGTTGCCGCTTACAACGTCGAGTTTACAGGTATAACCTTCATCTCTACTTCTCTGTATAAGACCAATCCTTAAATCAGTATTTTCTCCCATTCTGGCAGAAGTATTTTTTGCTATAACAAAAACCACTGATGAGGAACTATCAGTTTTGAGTTTATCTCCGACAGAAAGTACAGGATAACCGCTAAGCTTTTTTAATCCTGAATTATCTGTACTTTTTCTTATATCTACATCGCCATAATAGTAAATTACAGGTAAGCCAAAGGAAGGGAAAAAAATCTTCACAAGCATGAATATTATAAATATAGTTACCAGAGAAAAACCTCCAATCCAGACAGGCCTTGGTACCTTTGCAAATTTTCTTTTTATCTGATTCATATAGATAGTAACAGGCGATGGTTTTGGAAGTTTTTCTGACAGGGTATCATAAAAAGTAGCAGATGTTTTTTGTTTTACAATTCCATTTATTGCTGCCTGCATGGCTTTCAGTTTTTCAGAATTCACTGAACATGTCGTACAGGAACGTATATGGGTCTGCATTTTTATATATTCAGAAGCTTTTGGCTTATCATCTTCTTCACCGAGGTAATATCTTCTGAGATCATCTTCAAACTCTGTACAACTCATAATAACTCCTTCCCAAAGATATTAGATTAACATCTTTTGTAATTTAATCTTAGCAAGGAAAACTCTGTTTTTAATAACTTCAGGTGACATGTCAAGTATACTGGATATGTCTTCATAGGTTAATTGCTCTATATCTCTTAATACAACGACTGTTCTGAATTCATCGGGGAGTATATCTATAGCCTGTAATACAAGGTCTCTGAATTCTTTGGTTTTATATTTTTTAGCTGACTCTTTTTCCAGTTCTTCCTGCTTATGTGTAAAAAGGTACTCTATTTCTTCTTCAGGATTTGTATAGTCTTCATCATTATTCTGGACATTCTTGCTTCTGATTCTTGCTAATTCAAAATTGGCCATTTTTAAGGCTAACTGGTAAAGCCATATGGTAAAGGCTCTTTTATTTTCAAGATTTTTCAGGTTATTATAAACCTCCAGAAATACTTCCTGGGCCAATAACTCTATTCTATCTTTAGCAACTCTGGTACCTAAAAGATAGAATAGTGTGTTAAAAATATCATCTTTATAGTTTTCTGTAAGTAATTGAAAGGCCTCCATATCTCCATATAAAAAACTTTCTATCAGAGTAAGTTCATCTTGCTGTTTTTTCATATTTTTTACCTTTCTAAATTTAGAGAATTTGAAGAAAAAAGCATTTTAAATATTTTGATTCAGGCATGGAAATAAGTACAGGATGATCCTTTGCCTGATTGCCACAGGCTATTACTCTAATCTCTTTATTTACTTCAATAGATGCTTCTTTTATCAGTCTTGTAAAGGTATCTTCTTTTAGATTATAAGAACAGGAACAGGTTATAAGAATTCCTCCCTCTTTAAGTAATTTCATGGCTTTGAGATTTAATTCTCTATATCTATAAATTGCTTTTTTGATACTTTTTTTGTTCTTTACAAAAGCCGGAGGATCTAAGACTATCCAATCAAAGGTTTCTCCTCTGGTAATATTTGAGGAAAGGAATTCAAAAACATCTTCTTTTCTAACTTTTATGTTATCAATTTTTGAATTTAGTTCTGCATTTATTCTGACCAGAGAAATAGCAGATTCTGATGAATCTAAGAAAGTCACCTCAGAGGCTTCTGTATCTCTCATTCCCCAGGCTCCTGAATAACAGAAACAATCAAGCCCTTTTCCTGAAAGAGATAATGCAGAAAAATAGTCTCTATTATCTCTCTGATCAAGGAAAAACCCGGTTTTTTGTCCCTCCCACAGATCTACTTTAAATTTTATATTTCCTTCCTCTATAATAATATCTTTATTTTCATTTTTAATTCCACCTAATATTATCTTTTCCTGCTTAAGTCCTTCTAATTTTCGAAAAGAAGAATCATTTCTTAAAATTATACCTTCAGGGTCAAATAGTTCTTTTAGAATATCTATTATATCATATCTAAATTTTTCTATTCCAAGGGTTAAAAATTGCACTACCAGGAAGGACTTATATTTATCTACAATAAGGCCCGGTAAATGGTCTGATTCTCCAAAAATAACCCTGAAGGCATCTTTTTCTCCGGTAATTTTCTCTCTGTATTGAAGTGCTTTAAGTATTTTAGATTGAAAAAAAAACCGATTTATTGCAACATTTTCTCTTGTAAGGATTCTTATGGCAATCAAACTGTGAGAATTAAAATAGCCTGACCCTATATATTTTTTCTTATGATCATAGACATCTACTATATCTCCATCTTCGTAAAGACCTTCACAGGTTTTTATTTCATTACTGAAAATCCAGGGATGTCCCTGTCTAATTCTTTTATCTTCATTTTTTTTAAGGTAAACATTTGCTCTCATGTTAATTATTTAATGATGCATAAAGGGTTATTTATAAACTAAATTTCTTTTCTGCTTCTATAAAATCCTTTATTATTTTGAAATTTTATGGAAAATTTGTGGTATAATAAATAGCGTGAGACGTGAGACGTGAGACGTGAGATGGGAAATGAGATTTTTATTCTTGATTTTGTTTATTCTTATATTCAGTGTATTTTCTGGAGGATGTAAATCTTATAAAATTTCCACTACAGAAACACCTTTACCTGAAAAACCTTCTGAAATCTCCTATACTGAAGAAACCGGGGAATATATAACCAGAGCCTCTATTCTTATGGAAGATAAGAAGATGGAAGAAGCCATACAAATTTTAGAGCTAATAAAACCACAAGAAATCTTATTTAAAAATAGAAGAGATTTTTTACTGGCCCTTTGCTATCTTCAGGATGGGGAATATAAAAAAACTATAGACCTGATGGAAAATATGGAATATTTACCTGAATACAGGGATTTTTTTATTTATATGGCCTTTATGAAATTGGATGAGGATAAAGCTTTATATGAATTAGACCAGATTGCCAGTAAATATCCTGAAAGTCCTGTTTTATCTGAAGCCTTTTATAGAGCAGGTAATTTGTATTTTTATAGAAAAAATTACAGTAATGCCATAAAGTATTATGAGAAAGCTCTTATGGGTAAAAAGAGATTTAATTTTTTTCCGGAGGTTTATTACAGGCTTGCCAGGATTTTTGTAAAACAGAGAGATTGGAATAGAGCTATCAAATATTATTCAAAGATAATCTATTTATATCCTTTTCATTCACTTGCTTTTGAAGCAAGAAAGATGGTTATTTATATAGAGAAAAATAAACATACATCACCTTATAAACCTGATTCTGAAGAACTTGCTACTGCCGGAGAGGAATATAGAAAAAGGTTTAAATTTAAGGAGGCTCTGGAATATTACAGAAAATATACCGAACTCTATCCAGTAGATGCTCTTTCTTCCGGTGGATACTATAAAAGGGCCTTATGTGAATATGCAGCAGGTTCTCCGGCAAAAGGAGAGGAACTGTTGAAAATAACATCTCTTTCTGGAGGAAACTACAGTTATGAAGCTCAATATGATCTTGCCCGTGGTTCTATTCAGGAAATGAAAAAATTTGCCAGAAAATATAGAGGCACTTCCATTGGTAGCAGAGCTCAGTACATGGCAGGTTATTATCTGGAATGTAATGGTAATATATCTGAAGCTATAAAAGAATATCGCCTTATGGCAAGGCTTTTTCCAAAAGGAAGTTGGGGTGATGCAGCTTACTGGAATCTCGGCAGGATTTATTACAGACAGAAACTTTATGCCAATGCCAGAGATGCTTTTCTTCGGGCTACAGCTATATATCCTTATAATGAATGGTCAGGTCAGTGCATGTACTGGCAGGCTAAATGTTATGAAAAACTTGATAAACCAGAAGAAGGAGAAAAAATTTATAAAGAAGTAGTTGCCCGTTATGATCATACCTATTATTCTTATAGAGCAAGGGCAAGATTACTGTTACGAGGTTATGATGAATATCTTCTTAACAATGAAGAGCCTCCCTTTTTTCGAGAAGGTCTCAGAAGAACTTTTGAGGGGCAGGGAGATAAAAATTATAAAAACTTTATAGAACTTGTGCAACTGGGACTGTTTGATTACGCTGAAAATGAGTTGATTTTAGCAGAGTTTCCCACAGAAAAAGAAAAACTTTTTTCCTATGGTCTCCTTCTGGCCGGACAGGGCAGATATTTTGAGTCTATAGAGCATATTAACACCGAATATGATAAGGTAATAGCACAGGGGAGAGTTAAAGATTTACCAAAAGGTATAACCTGTGCAAATTATCCTCTCCCTTATTGGGAATATATATATGAAAATGCCACCATGAATGGTCTTGACCCATATCTGGTTTCTGCTCTTATTCGAGAAGAGAGCCATTATGATGAAAGTATATACTCCTGTGTTGGAGCCTGTGGCTTAATGCAAATTATGCCAGATACCGGTAGATACATATCAGATCAAATAGGAATAAAATTTGAGCCCTTTATGCTGTTAAAACCGGAAACCAATATAATGATGGGAACCTTTTATCTTTCAGAAATACAGAAAAATGCAGATAATAATGTAGTTCTTGCTCTTGCAGGTTATAATGGGGGACCGGGTAATGCTGAATACTGGTGGGCTACAAATTATAAGGGTGATATAGATGAATTTATTGAAACTATCCCTTACAG
>JAKJGF010000135.1 GCA_022704525.1 Bacillota bacterium
GGAAATTTAAAACTAACGATAATATTATAGCTTCCCCGGTTTTCGAGAATGGAATAGTATTTGTGAATTCTTCTGATGGATATCTTTATGCTATAAATGGAGAAAGTTCTGAGGAATTATGGAAAAGAAAATTATTGAAAAATGAAAGAGATTTACCCGGTGATTCTACTCCTGTAGTTTCTGATGATCGTGTATATGTTACTTCTTTTAGAAATCTTTATGTAGTGGATGCTAAAAATGGTAATGTCCTGAATGAAAAAGAGGGCTTTTTTAATCGTTCTTCACTGACTCTGATTGATAGAAAGCTTTTTGTACGTCAACGTAATCTATTTTGTGCATATAGTACTATGGAACTCAATAAATTATGGGAATTTCAGGGAAATGGTTATTTAGAATCTTCACCTCTGATTAAAGATGACCTGATCTTTCTGGGTTCTCAGGGTTGTAAAATTTATGCCCTGGATATAGAGGAAGGTAAATTGATCTGGGAATTTGAAACAGAAGATGCTGTAGAAGCGAAACCTTCTATATATGGTGATACATTATTTATCGGTTCCAGAGACCAGAAAATTTATGCACTCAATTGTTTTGATGGAACTAAAAAGTGGAGCATTGAAGTAGATGGAGAAATTTGTTCTTTTGCTCCCGTATACAGGGGAGCTGTATATGTAGCTACTGTTTTCGGGAATATTTATGCTTTTAATGTTGAAACAGGTAAATTGAAGTGGAAATCTGATATTTCTGGTACTATTTATTCTTCACCTGTAATTGATAAAGGTATTATTTATATAGGTTCTTCCGGGAGAGTTAAAAAGTTTAATGCTATTTCTACAGCAAGTGGACAGGTGGTGTGGGATTTTGATATGGAAGGAGAGATTCTCTCTTCTCCTTCTTTTGGGATTAATAATATATATGTAACATCAATGGATGGTTATCTCTATTCTTTTTTATATCATTCCATAGCTGAAATAGAGGAACCTGAAGAAGTTGTCCCTGAAGTATCTCAAAAAATAGTAAGATCATGTCATACTGGACAGAAAGAATCTATAGAAAAAATTCAAGAGAGGAAATCTCTTGAAGAAAGGCTTAAATTACAGCTTAAAAAGAAGCAAAGAGAAGAACTGGAAGAAAAACTGAAGGCTAAAGCCAGAGAGAGAAAGAAGCTTCGGGAAGCAGAGCATAAGTTAACGAAGGAAGAAATTATTGAAGAAAGCTCTGGATTGGATAAACAGATAAAGCTTGAAGAAGGAACCAGGGAAAATAAGGAAAAAGATATATGCCTTCAGCAAGAAAAAGCTGATTCAGATGATCTGGTTAAAAAATTAAAAATTCATATGAGTAAAAGAAAATCTGAACTGGAAGATACTTTATCTGATATAGCTCCAGAGAAGACTTTAGAAGTAGATAGGGATAAGGCAGAGAAGTTTTTTACTGTGGCCAGGACACAATTAGCAAAAAAAATGTTAGAACCTGCAATTATAAGTTTTCAGAGGGCTATTGAACTTTATCCTGATAATATATCTTATCTTATGGGCCTTGGTAAGGCACTGAAAGAAAAGGGAGATCTTATCGGGACATCAGATTGTTATGAAAAGGCTATGAAAATTTCTCCTGAAAATGAGGAGATCCTGTCATCTCTTTCTGTAATTTACCAGGAAAGAGGTAAAAAATATCTTGCAGATGGATATTATGATGAAGCTTTTGATTGTTTTATCAGAGCTATGGAGATAAAAGAAGATGGTGAACTATATTTTACCCTGGCTGATATATATATTCTTCGTGGTGATTTAGATAATGCTGTTAAGACCCTTACAAAAGGACTCAATTATGACCGTAATAATTTTGATTACCTGGTGAAACTTGCTGAGCTTTATTCACAGATTGATATAGATTCAGAGGTTATATTGGATAATATCCTTACTCTGGCAGGTTTGGAGAGAGATACTTCAGGAGCCTATTTTATGGAAGGTATTATTTATGAGATTGATGATTGGGAAAAATCTATTAGTTCTTATGAAAAAGCAATTGAAATAGATGCGAATTTTACTGAGGTTTATTATCGTATGGGAATATTATTTTTACAGGCAGAACTTTATGATGAGGCTGAAGAAGTGTTTGAAAAGTGTATTCATATAGAACCCTCCTATGTAATGGCTTATAACGGTCTTGGAAGATTATATATTAAAAAAGGCAGAATGTCTGATGCTAAAAATATTGTAAAGAAAGCAATTTCACTTGATCCTGAATGTTTTCAGGCTAAGACCTTGCTGGCCAGGATATTCTTAAATGAGGAAGATATTGATGGAGCTGTGAAATATATTAATAAAATTGAAGGTATAGAAAGATCTTCTCCTGAAGTTAATGTAATAAAGGGTGAAATGCTATTGAGAAGTAATTCTGAACAGGAAGGGGTGAAATGTTTTCTTTCGGCAATTAATTCTCTTGCTTCCACGTGGGATGTGCGAGCTCAAATAGCTTCTTTATCTATTCTTATACATGATTATGAATTACTTAATATCCTTATAGAGGTATTTAAAAAAGAAGATGAAAGGGAATTATTAATACCTCTTTATGAAAGAATACTCTTTTTAAAACCTGATATTAATTCATGTTTAAGTCTTGCCAGAATTTATAGAGATCTTAATAAATTTGATACTGCTATAGACATGCTTCGCAAATTCATTGCTCATAAGCCTGATGAGGTAAATCTGGAGATTGGAGAAAATTATTATAGACGGGCGAAGAAAGAGTTTAGGGAAGAGAAGCTTAAAGAAGCCATTACATCAATTAGATCAGCTATTAAGTTTGCTCCTAATAAAGCTAATTATCATAAATATCTGGGAGATATATACTTTAAAGTAGAGAAATATTTTCACTCTGTAGAAGCTTATTTAAAAAGTAATGAATTGGAGAAAAATTCTTATGTATTTTTTAAACTGGCTCAGGCTTATGAGAAGCTTGATAAATATAAGAAAGCACTGAAGAACTATGAAGAAGCACTTTCTTTAGATTCTTCCAAAGAATCATATTTTGCCAATCTTGCCAGAGTCTATTATAAAACAAAACAATATGCTAAAGCTATGGCTGTTTCCAGAGAAGCTTTAGATAAATTTCCTTCTATGGAACCTAAAATGAGGTCAAGATTGGAACAACTCCATAATATATCATACAGTAAACTCGAAAAGAATTTCGGTAATCATTAAATCCCTTTAATCCAGATCAACTTTATCTCCTGTTTTTATATGATTTTTATTAAACCAGCCTTTATTTACTTCGAGAGCATATTTTACGTGGAAATCTGATGTGTGAGAAGTTTCTATTCCTGGTTCCATATCTTCTATCTGTTTTATAATTCCATCTTCCTCAATAAAAGCAATACTCAGTGGTATAAGGGTATTCTTCATCCAGAAAGAATACATATCCGGACGGGGAAATATAAAAAGCATACCCTGATTTTCATCCAGGCTTTCTCTATACATCAGTCCTACCTGTCTTTTCTCAGGGGTATCTGCTATTTCTACTATTAATGGTATATTTTTTACTGCTATGGTTTTCTTTTCAAATACTATAGCAACTGTCGGTCTGGGAGATGGAGTAGTTATCTGTGAAGATATAAAATCTCCCTTACAGTTTCCCATGAGGATTAAAATAAAGAAGATTAAGATTATAGATTTTAAAATTTTCATTATTTTAATTATTAAACTCTCAACTCTCAAGCCTCAACTATTTTAAGATATTCTTCCTGAAAAAAGAATTTTTCTCCTTTATTAATTTTTTCATCATACCATTTAAAAGGGTTTATTTCTTTTTCTTTTACTCTTATAAAAGAATTTGTTATTTCCTCTGCTTTTACCCATTCTCCTCCAATATTTTTAATAATAATTTCTCCTATTAGTGAACCTATGGCCAGTTTGAATTTTTCTGATTCTACTTTGTCGGGTTTACCTGCCCAGGAAACAGCTTTATCTATTCTTTTTATACTCTTTTCAGAAGGGTCAATTTTTATTCCTGATGAAAGTTCTATGATTTTTTTCCCTGTAGTGGCCAGTTCTGAGAAATCTCTGGCATAATCCAGTTTCTTTATTTCTTCTTCAAGAGGAACATAGGGTTTGAGAATTTTTTGTGTAAGACCGAGACCCTGTTTCAACATTCCTTCCATATCCTCAGAGTAATAGGGAGAATTTTTTAATCCCTCCATTACATCCTTTTCTAATTGGAGGAGTTTTTCATAAGAAGGATGTTTCCTGAGTTCTTCGCCTTTTAATCCCTGTTCCATTAAATTCCTGGCCAGTTGAGTCATTTCCTGTCCTTTCTGGATCTGAGGCAATAGTGTTTCCATATCTTTTCCCAGTTTATCCCATATAGGCCGGGTAAGACGCTCCATCATTTTATTGAAGAAGCCTGTTTTCTCTTTTTCCTCTATATCATCTTCTATAAATTCTTCTTCAGTTATTTTTATTTCTTCAGGTTTTTTAAAAGCCAGATGAATGTAGTCTTCTCTGGTAAGATTTAAATTCATCGGGTTAGCTGTTATTTCTTCATAGGTTACTACAGGAGTTGTTATATTGAGAGTGGACAGAAAATTTGTGAGTTTTTCTTCATTATAAAACTCGAAATATTTTAAGTTTCCTGTTTCATCATAGTCGTAAGCGTCACCCCTTGCCAGTTCTTCTACAATTTCACCCTGGTCAAAAATGGTATAGAGATAATTACACAGAGATGTTGAACAGATAGTCCATATAGTTTTTCTATTCAACATCTCTGATATATAACAGGCCAGCTCTTTATCTGCATTTTGGCCTCCGTCTTCAAAGATACCTGTCCAACCTTTATTGGATCTGGTGATTATGAAAAACCTCAGGTTTTTTTCTGCTATACTATAATAATCAACACCTAAAAGCTCAGGTATATGTTCTGCTGGTAACACTTCCAGGAAACCTTTAGATTTCATAAATGTTTTTATTGCATTTACTGTGTCCTGCCAGTCTCCTGTAGTATGTATATGTCCGCAGTTAATAAGCATATTTATCACCTCTTTTTGGTTTTTTTAGAGTTTATGGTTTAGAGTTTATGGTTTAATTATCAATTCTCAACTAACTATTTATTCTTTAAAAGTTCTACAGCTTTTTTTAATTGTATATCCTTTTTTTCTCTACCAACCAGATATTCATCCATTTCAATGTTGATATCCGGTTTTAGTCCTATATTATGTATGGCCCTTCCTTTTGGTGTGAAGTAGTTGGCTATAGTGATTTTTAGAGCTCCTTCTCCTTTTAATTCTGTTATGGATTGGACACATCCCTTACCAAAAGTATTGTCTCCTACCAGCACTGCTATACCATAATCCTGGAGAGCTCCTGAGGTGATCTCTGATGCACTGGCAGTGTATTTGTTTACCAGAATTATAACCGGTTTTGTAACAGCCGGAAAACCTTCAGAAACTTCCACCACTTCCTGTTTTTTTTCTTTTATAGTTACAATGGTTTTACCTTTCGGAATAAAATGGCTGCTGATTCCTATTGCTGCTTTCACAAGGCCTCCGCCATTATTTCGGAGATCTATGATAAGTCCTTTTGCGCCATTCAGTTCCTGGAGTGCTCTTTCAAATTCTTCTTTTGTAGTTTCTCCAAATATTCTTATACGTATGAGACCAATATTATTATCCAGGGTTTTTGTTGCTA
Source organism: Bacillota bacterium (assembly GCA_022704525.1). Lineage (GTDB taxonomy): Bacteria > Vulcanimicrobiota > SpSt-956 > SpSt-956 > JAKJGF01 > JAKJGF01. The sequence goes on from JAKJGF010000135.1 coordinate 5,682, forward strand.
CACTATTTACATGAATCTTTGTCCTGGTTATCTCAAATTCTATAGGGCGAGAAGCTTTTTTTCTTTTTATCTTCAAAACTAATATACTTTCTTCCGGTCCTTTTATTAAATTCGCAGCTCTGTCTATATCTATCCCTTTTGTTTCTACTCCGTTAATTTCTATTATTTCATCACCCGGTCTGAGTCCGGCGCGATAGGCAGGTGTTTCCTCTATTGGTTCTACAATGGTGAGGTGGTTATTATTTTTTGTATCTAATTCTATAAAAATTCCTATTCCGCTGTAGTCACTTGCTCCCATAGCCTGATTGTATTGCTCATAATATCTGGGGTCCATATAAATAGTATAGGGATCTTTTAGAGAATGGAGCATTCCATCCAGAGCTGCTCTGAGTATGTCTTTTTCTTCCATACCCTGAGAAGTATAATTAGATATAATTTTTTTAAGAATATCTTCAAATCTACTTATGTCTTTTTCTTCATTCCCGGCAGGCTGAAAAGATGGAAAGTTATTTGTATTTTTACCATTTTTTTCTATAAATGCTTTTGTCCCTTCTATACCGCCAGAGAGAAAGGATACCCTTTCAAATTTTCCATAGAACTCGGTTTTTGTTATAACATAAACCTTTCCCAGAAAGGTTAGAGTCATTTTGCTGTTGTCTTTTTGAGAGACTCCCTTTACCAGATTAAAAGAGATAGTTAAAAAGAAAACTATTAAAATGAGAATTTTTTTATTTGTAAATTTCACTTTATTCTCCTTATTAATTAATAAAATTTATTCTTCCAGGTTTTTCTTCATAGCCCAGAAATCTCTTTCCATTCTGGCTTTCATTTCATGAATTTCACTTTCCATAGTAGCCCTCATATCATCTATTTGTTCGAGTAACTTCAGAATTACTTCCACTCCAGCAAGGTTTACACCCATATCTCTTGTAAAGTTCTGTATCCTTCGGAGGCGCTCTACGTCTCTCTTGGAAAAAAGTCTTATATTACCGTCACTTCTCTGAGGTTCCAATAATCCCATTCTTTCATAATGTCTGATTGTTTGCGGATGCATTTCCACCATCTTTGAAACTATACTTATGGTAAAACAGGGTTCATTAACACGATCGTCTTTCATAAAAATTAATCCCTCTCAATTGTACTATTACTATAGTAATGCATGATGGTTGATGTATAAAACCTGACACATTAAGCATTACGCTTCACGCATTACGAGATAAATTTATTAAATTCTTATGCTCAGGTCAGGAATTAGGAATCAATAAAAGTGTAATTATTTTATAAACTTTTGTCAAGATCATAAAATCATACTTATTTTTCATTTTGATTTTTTGAATTACCTGAATAGTTATAAAATTTAAAGGAATTTTAAATGCTAAATCGAATAATATTATTTAATCAGACTTTTTACAGGAGTTATTTATGGATATAGTTTTTATATGTGTCTGGTTTATATATATATTAATTGGTAGTACAGCAGGTGGGCTTTTAGGATTAGGTGCAGAGATAATCTCATTTTATACTCAGAAAAAATGTATCAGGATTAGTTCTATGATACTTAATTATTTAAATATCGTTGTTGATGTTATAGTTCGTCTTTTATGTATTCCTGTTGCACTTTTCGCAATTTCTCTTGCCAATGTTTTATTACCTTCAGGAGATATGCATAATATTGACGGTTTAATTAGTTTTATGTTAAAAATTACTACTATTATTGTTATAATTTTAATTACTCTGAAAGTAAAGGTACCAACTATTGGAAAGCCTAATAGCCTGGAGAGAGTTAATACCAGATCAGGTGTAGGTCTGGGGGTATTAGTTGCTATAATATATTTTTGTTATGTAAATCTGCGAGATGTTAAGTATTTGATTATGAGTTATGCCAAAATATTTGGTTTTTATATAAGAATATAATAAAGTTATATAGGAGGTATAAAAGAACAGTCTTTTGCAAAATGGCTGGAGTTATATGAAATTACAATTAGATATATTACCAGAGCTTACCCGGATTCTTGGGTGTCAGGAAGAAACAGATCTCAGCAAGAAAATTCTTGAACTTGCCATAGTAGAGCTTTTCAGAGAAGAAAAGATTACTTTTGAACAGGCATCGGAGTTTTTAATGATTCCCAGGATAGAATTTATATATCTTCTACATAGATTGAAAGTTCCTTACTTTAATCCTATTCTGGAGCAAATAGATAAAGAAATAGATGTTCCTGATGTTTCTGATTTGCCCCTTGAACTTGACGATCTATTACAGGTACTGGTTGAACATAATGCCTCTGACCTTCATATTAAGGTTGGGAGTCCACCTATTGTTCGTTTAGAAAGGGAATTATTACCCATAGGAGAACAGGCCCTTACTAAAAATGATACTAAACGATTAATTCTTGGTTCTATGTCAGCAGAACAGAGAACGGTTTTTTATGACAACCTGACTTTGAATTATGCCTATACCCTTCCCAATAAATTTCGTTTCAGGGTGAATGCTTATTATGAAAGAGAAAGTGTGAGTGCAGCATTCCGTATGCTTGGCATGGGAGGGAAGTCCTTTCGTGAATTGAATTTACCGGAAAGTTTAAGGAGATTTGTAGAGCTTCAGAGTGGCCTTGTTCTGGTATGTGGACCTGCCGGTGCAGGTAAATCCACTACCCTATCATCTATTATAGATGAAATAAATAGAACAAGGAAACTTCATATAGTTACTATTGAAGACCCTATAGAATTTGTTCACGAGGATAAGATGTCTATAATTTCCCAGAGAGAAGTAGGTATAGATACAAAATCTTTTGCTGATGCTTTAAAACAGGCACTCCGTCAGGACCCAAACGTAATACTTATAGGAGAAATGAGAGACGAGGAGACAATAGAAACAGCTGCTCTTGCTGCAGAAACAGGTCATCTTGTTTTCAGTACAATTCACTCTTCCAATGCTGTTCAGGCCATTGAAAGAGTTCTGGATGTCTTCAGTGGTAAAATGCAGGAACAATTCAGACAGCTTCTTTCCAATACGCTGAAAGGTATTATTGCTATGAAACTTATGACCAAGATGGATGCCAGTGGATTGATTCCTGCTGTAGAAGTAATGTTTGTAACTCCTACAATAAAGAGTTTAATTGCAGAGAATAAACTTACAGATATATATGAATTTATTACTGAAGGTCAGCAGGATGGTATGCAGACATTTACAGAATGTCTACTGAGAATGGTACAGGCCGGGTTAATTAGCAGGGATGACGCTATCTACAATGCTGAACAACCTACTGAATTAAGATTAAAACTTGATGGTCATACTTCTACTGTAAGTGAAATGAGCAGCAGTGGAAGTACACTATATGATTGGCTGTAATTTTCTAAGATGTTAAGTTCTTGACGCTTCGGATGAAATATTTTATACTTGTCTTGTGAATGAGAGATTGTTTTGTAAAGGATGTGATATTAATTGAGTAAAAAAGGGAAAGGACCAAAAAAAGGCGGGAAGAAAAAAACAGATGATAAATTTAAAGATATAGATGGCACCGGTGGAGAGAGTGACGAATTAGATGATATGATGGAAGATATGGATGATATAGAAGAGGAATGGGACAATCTGGCTTTTGAGGAAATAAGTGATGATGATCTTGTATGGGACAATTTTGAGGAAGGTGATGAACCTGTCCCATCAATAGAGGTTGAAACCGGTATGATTGTGGCTAAAACCTCGGAAGTTGAGTCTCCTGCAAGAAAGGTGATAGAATCTTTAAAAGCCAGAGCTAATTACCTTAAACCAGAAGAAACTTCTGAAGATGAAGAAATATTGGAAGGAAATTCTGGTATTTCTCTAAAAGCAGGAAAAGTTAAAGAAGATATTCACATGGATGGATTAAATTTAAATGAAATCATTTCTCGTTTATCAGAACATATAAAAAATGAGGTTGAGAAAAAAACAAAAGATCTTGAAGAAAAATTGAAATCTTCTGTAGAGTCTGACTCTCATATCCCTGAGATGGATAAGCTAATATCACTTATTGATGAAAAATTGGAAATCAGATCAAAGATTATTGAAGAAAATATTACTTCTTTGACTAAAGGTATGAAAGTGGATACAGATCCCGCGATGGATATTAAGATCAGGAATATTCTGGAAGGACACATGAAGGAGTTTAGAACCAATTTTTCCAGTGCTGTATCTAAATTTCAGGAAGAAATGCCTAAAAAAGAGCAGTTAATGTCAATGGTAGAAGAAAAGATGGCAGAAGAAGAAAAGAGTTTAACAAAGATGTTAGAACAGGGAATTGCCGATGCTCTGACAAAGGTTGAGCTTATAAAAGGTGTTTCCGATCCTGTTACATCTGAGTTACTTATAAATAGTCAGGATAATTTCAGTAAAGCCCTGGCCAAAGCAAAACAGGCAGAAAAGCAGTCTACAGAGGTTATAAGCAGAATAGGCTTTGCTATTGTAGAGGCTCAGAGAGCTTCTTCTACTGCCAGTGATGCCTCAACTAAAATGGATGAGATTATGGCCAATACAAATCAGGTATTTAGTAAAAGTGAAGAAATTCTTTCAATTTTTGAAAATCGTAAAAAAGAATTAGATGAAATTCTTAAAGATGCACAGGATATACTCAAGATTTTTGAATTTTCTGCGAAAGCCGAAACAGATAAGGTTACCCTGATTTCAAAAGAGGCTCTGGAAAAGTTCACAAATACTATGGAAGCTGCTGAAAAAGCTTATAAAAGAGGAGAGGAATTTGCAAAGCAGATTAATGAATTAACAGGTGTAGTGAAAGAGGCTCACAGTATTGCTTCTCAGACCACTGAAGATATAACCAAGGCAAAAGCATCTGTATCGGAGCTTTATGAGAAACGTGATGAATTTACTTCTATTCTTGATAAGAATCTCGTAAAATTGGAACAGGCTTATAGTAAAGCTATAGCATCTGAAGAGAAAACTGACAACGCTTTGAATATTCTTTCCCAGGTAATGGAAAAATCATCCTCAGCAGATAAAAAATCTACTCAGGTTTTAGAGCAGATGAAGCCTTTTGAAGATAGATTTGTGTCTCTGGAAAATTCTACTGTCAGAGTTACAGAAAAAGTCAGTAAAGTAACTCAGGAAGTATCTGATATGGATAAAAAGCTTTCTGAAGCCATTACTAATTTTAATGCAATTCTGCAAAAATCCGAGAAAGCCTTTGAAGAATCTACTCAGGCAAATCAAAGATTTGAAAAACTCGCCGGTCTTACAGACTCTGCACAGGAGCGTTCACAAAAAGCACTGGAAATTTTAGATAGCCTCGGCGGTAGAATTGCTAAAACAGAATCCGATATAAGTAGAGTGGAGAATAAGGCAGAAGTTTTATTGGAAATGGCTTTACAGAAAGCTAAGGCAGTAGATGTTCCTGAAGAAGTATTACAAAAGTTCAATAAAGTAGCATCTGATGCTCAGGATATGATTTCCAGAATAGATGAGTTAAAGGTGGAAGCAGCTCAGATAGATAGTAAGATAAAAGAAGCTGTGTCTCATACTAAAACACCTGTCGTTGTTTCGGAAGGGATGACCCCTGTGGTTGAAGATATTGAAGTCCCTGAAGAGTCCGATTTGCCTCTTGATTTAGATGATCTCCTTCTGGTTCTTGTTGAACACAAAGCATCGGATCTGCATCTGAAAGTAGGCAGTCCTCCTTATGTTCGTCTTGAAGGAAGTTTGATCCCTGTAGGTGCTCAGGCTCTTACTGAAAAGGATACCCTTCGTCTTATAGTTGGTGTTATGAAATCTACCCAGAGAATTACTTTTAAAAAGAATAGAAATTTAAGTTTTTCTTACGCCATACCCGGCGGTATGCGTTTTAGAGTAAATGTTTTTTATGAAAAAGGTATGGTAAGTGCTGCTATAAGAATGTTACATATTGAAATTCCTTCTTTTGAGAAATTAGGTTTACCTGTAGAAGAAACACAGAAGTTATTGGATCTGAAATCAGGCATTATACTCATAAGTGGCCCTGTAGGCGCTGGAAAATCTACTACTGTTGCTTCTATTATCAATTATATAAATCAGACAAAGAAACAACATATTATAACTATTGAAGATCCTATAGAATTTCTCTACAGGGATAGGAAGAGTATAATTTCTCAGAGAGAAATTGGTGCAGATACTCATTCTTATGCCTGTGCTTTAAAAGAAGCAATTCAACAGGACCCTGATGTTATAGTGATTGGAGAAATTAAGGAATCAGAAATAGTGGAACTGGCTAATATGGCAGCAGAAGCAGGCAAACTTATAGTTGGTATTGTTCGAGCCAGTAATTCAGTGCAGGCTCTGGAGAGGTTAGTAGGCATATATACAGGTAAAGATCATAACTATTTTCGTTATCTTTTTGCTTATAATTTTAAAGGTATGATCAGTCAGAAACTTATTAGATTGGATAAAGCCGATAGTATCCCAATGTTTGAAATAATATGGAATAGACCTCAGATTCGTGATTTTATAATAAAAGGCAAATACAACCAACTTTATTCTCTAATTGCGGAAGGAGGACAGGAAGGTATAATAAGTTTCTCTGACTCTCTTAATGAACTGGTTAAATCAGGTAAGATAACTCCGGAAGAGGCTTTGAAACATAAAGAAATGTTGACTTTTAGAGTAGAAGGTTCTGATAGTGACAATATACCTGACGATAGTATGCTTAGCTGGCTTTAATTGGTGAAAAGTGAAAAGTGAAAAGGAGTGTTAAAGTTAGACTACAGGTAATTTAGTGCTATTACATTATCGTTTCACCTTTCACCTTTCACGTCTCACATTTTCCATAACAAGGGTGTGAATTTACTTTGTTAATTCGAAAGATCAGTGAAAGGAGGCGGCAGTCCCGCAAAAAGAAAAGAAAATTACTGAAATGGGCTATAATTACAACCCGTCTTGTTCTCACATTTATCTTAATAGTGTGCCTCTCTTTTGTAATACGTCTTGTAGTAATAAGATTTATCCCTCCTAAGAGTATTCAGGTTATTAAAGCTCAGATAACAGAGATACCTTTTACCGTTAACTCCAGGGGTATAATTTTTAGAAATGAGAAGAGCTATAATTCGAGTTTGGAAGGAATAATCCATCAGGTTATACCGGAGGGAGGTAAAGTTAAGAAGGGTGAAGTAGTTGCCAAGGTATATAATTATGAATTGGAAACAGAGTTGAAAAAGCGAAGATTGGAGATAAAACAGGAGAGTTTGAAATCGCATCTATTCTTGCTTCGTCATGGTAGCCGTATCAAATTAAGAGACAAAATTCTTATAGCTGAATTGGATAATAATATAAGTCTTTTCAGAGAAAAACTTTTATCTTTTAAATTGGATGATGCTAAAGGGATTCAGAAAAAACTTGATGAGCTGGTTCTTAAAAGGCAGGAGTTAAATGAAGAAAAAAGAACTTATCAATCAGAGATAGCTAATAAAATAAAGATTCTTGAGAAGGAAAATATTAATATATATAGATCGCTTGAAAAGGATGTTTCTTACGTGTTTATGGCAGATTGTGATGGAGTAGTAAGCTATTATTTTGATGGTTATGAAGGGAAATTATCTTCTGATACTATCTTGAAGACTCCTCTCTGGGAAACTCCTAAAATAGAGATAAATCCTCAGAAGATACGAAATGGTCAGCGTGTGCAGGCCAGAACTCCTGTTTTAAAAATAATTGAAGAACCATGTTATATATTAACCAAGGTTTCCAGTGATAATAGGGATTATTTTGAATCTAAAGAAGCCCGTGTAATTTTGTTTCCTGAATATCATACTCAGATTTCAGCTTCAGTTGAGAAGATTTATGATAAAGGTTATCATAGTCCGGAACTTCTGGTCGTTTTAGCAGGCCAGGCTATCCCTTCTTTACTTACTAAGAGAGAGATATCTATGGAAATACTTCTTTCAAAGGTAAGTGGTGTTGCTCTACCAAAGAGCTCAAAGGTTGAAAAGAATGGAGAAGTTGGGGTATATATAGTTGATAAGTATGGTAAAGCAAAATTTTTTCCTGTAAGTGTTAAGATTGAAGACGCCAGTCAATTTATAGTTGAAGGCCTTGAAGATGGTGCTATTGTTATAAAAGATACTGCCAATATAAAAGAGGGTATGGAGGTTAAGGTTGAAGAACAGGAGGATAGAAAATATTGAAAAAATCTTCTTTTATCAGGGATAATATAGAAGTTATAAGAAAAGATATAGAAAAATATAAGACAGTCTCGGGAGATATTTTATTGCTGGCAGTCAGTAAAAATGTTTCTTCTGAAAAGATAAGGGAAGCTTATGAGGCAGGTATAAGAGATTTCGGAGAAAATTATCTTCAGGAAGCTATAGTAAAAATGGAAACCCTTAAAGACCTTGATATAAGATGGCATTTTATAGGTCATCTTCAATCCAACAAGGCAGGGAAAGTAGCAGAAAATTTTTATCTCATACAGAGTGTTGATACTTTTAAACTTGCCA
>JAKJGF010000002.1 GCA_022704525.1 Bacillota bacterium
TTAATTCCTTTATCAATCTTTTCGCTTTATTTCAACTTTTTTCCTCCAGGCTACAGTTAAAATTTTCACTATCTGAATTAATCTTCTATTATTTCCTGAACCTTTGTTTTGATAATATACGCTATTACTTATACCATATAAATTATGCAGATTTTAAAATTTTATATAATTTTACATAAAATTTCTTTCACTGTTGGAAGCCTCCCTGCAAAGTAGAGTATTTCTAAAAAATTTTGTCTTAAAGTTTCTCTACATACTCGTAACAGGTAAATAGTTACTTAATATTTTTCGGACATTACTTTTTGTACTTACTCTAAATATTAAAAATTGTTCCTTATTTCTAATGAAAAAAATTTATTCTCCTATATTTTTGCAGAATTTTGAAAAATTGTTGTCCTCTAAGGACATCCATCGCAGAGGTCCTGCAAGGTAGAATAAGGCTTTGTTTAAAAAGTGCAAAAGTATAGTATTCTCTTAAATAAAAAGAATTCTTTATTAAAAAATTAAATTCCTTCTATGAAAAGCTGATTTCAGTATTTTTAGCGAAATAAATTCTATCTTATTTTGACTTATTACTATATTGTTTCTAGGCCGATATGTTCACAATGTCTTGTAAATAAATAAAGGAAGAGCCTGGCTCTTCCTCTATAATTGATTATTTACTTACTATTTAATTACACCACTTCATCAATGCATTATAAGCTTTATTCTGTTCACTGTTAGCCAGTTCTTTTGATGAAAGTTTAAGTGCTCTCTCGGGACCACGACTTGATTTAGCAATAGCTTCTACTGCTTGGAGAGAAAATATGTCTCCTCTGCTCATCTTCTCCATAAGAAGAGGAATAACACTTCCCCCCATTTTTACTATTTCCTTGAAGGATTCTGTTTTGCAGTAATCAGCAGGATTAGCTGATATACAGACTTTCGGATCTTTCTGGAACTGCTGCCATGATGTATAAAGACCATCAAATTTTTTCTTAACTTCCGGGTCTACCCTGAGGGCTCTTTCTTGAACTACAAGTTTAATATCTTCTGATAATCCCTTTAATCTATTTGGCATAGCAGTCTCAGGTTCACCTGCCTTTGTATAGAAAGTATCAGGTTTTCCGTAGATCTCTCCTTCCAGTTCATCAAAACCATGCTGAATTCTTGCTTCCTGACCGCATTTACTTTCCCATCTGGGACCATGTCCCGGGCCTGAAATAGATCCATGAGTAATTCCCTGGTCATTACTCCATCTGGCCAGTTCACCTGTTTCGGCACGTTCAAATCCACGGGAAGCATAAAATTTATCAAAAGCCTTATCTTCGGAAAGGTTAGGATACATAAAAGGAGGCCAGACCCACTGGTCTGTTATACCTGCACTCCAGGCAATACAGTTATATCTAGCTGTAGCTTCATCTGTAACTACAGCTTTATCTACATCAAGCTTTGGAAAATATGTCTTAAACCTTACTTTTTCATTTTCTGTCATAGGTCTTTCAAGTCTTATTACCTCAGAGGCCTTTAGATCTGTACTTACAGACAGGATTTTCTGCAATTCTTTCATTACATCTGCATCCAGTTTAGAAGGGGCCTCATTTTTTTGATATGAATCCAGTAAAGCTTTTTTTTCAGTTGACTTTTTCCCGGGAGGATAAGAATCTCCTATTAATTTATTTGTTATTTTGCCACTATCCATAATTTAAACCTCTTTCTCAATAAAAATTAAGTATATTATTATATTAAAATAAGATTTTTATTATGTCAATCCTGTTAATGTTAACAATTCGTAAACAAAAATCCAATAAGATATTTTATATGCATAGGAATTTTCATTGTTATTAAATTATTAGCGTCAGTAAAACTAAATCTTTTATGTTTAAAGCTATCAGCAATCAGCATAAGGAAAAAGCTGAAAACTGAGGGTTGAAAGCTAATAATAATTTAAATTTTTAGCTCAAAGTTTACATTTTGTTAACAATTTTCTCATTAAATTGCTTGAGGAAAGTTTAAGAGTATAATATAATTATCTGGGAGAGAGGTATAGTTACCTTTTATTATTGAGTCTAAGAAACTCCGTAAAAATTAAGGAGGAGGCTTATACTATGAGGATTGGACAGTTAGGAAATAATTATGATAAATCTGGGCCAAAGAAAAAAGATCCCTCTGAGAGATCTAATGAACCTGTAGATAATGTTGTTATTACAGGCAATTTAAAAACCTTTCTGGAATCGAATGCTTTAAAAGATCTCGCATCTCAAATAAAAAAGAACCATAAATTAACAATATCTGCAACTGAGAAAGAGGTTATAGTAAAAGATGAAGGGCCCGGTATAGGAGAGAAAATTAAAGAAGGAGGAGAAGCCCTCATAAGAACCTGTGGACAGGTAAGTAGAGTAGGACTGGAAGGAATAGCTGATGCCATAAAACATGATACTTCATCTGCTTTTAAGTTAGCAGTCAGTGTGGCCAGGAAGCAGGAGTTTCTGGCTTCTCCTCCACGTCTAGCACCAACTGTTGATAGTGTCTTATATCCTGTTATTCGTTTTGCCGGTGCAGGAATAGATACTTATGAAATGGTTAGAACTTTCAAGGATAAAGAAGCTACCGGTATGGATAAAGCAGCCAGGGTAGTACATCTTATCACTGACGCTGCAGGTATAGCGGGAATAGCACTGGGATGGGTCGGTATGGGAGGCACTGCTGCTACTGTGTTAAACGCAATAGGATATTCCGGTGATTTTATGTCTTTAGGCTACCATCTGATTCGATATTTTGAGAAAAAAGGAGAAGTTATCCCAACAGGTAACACTACATCTGGGGAGGGCATAAAACCTTCTGGAGGCAGTAGTGAAACTACAGAAAATCCTCCACCAAAATAAAACAATTAGCAATTTTTCTAATTAAATCAGGCAACAGGCAGGTATTTTAAAGAGAAAAATCCTCATAGTTGTCTGATTTAATTTTTTTAACAGACATAAGGTTTATAATTCTTTCCTGTTCTTCTCTTACGGCCTTTGTAGGTTTAAGCTCTAAGACCATATTATAACATTTAATTGCTTCTTCATATCTATTCAACAGATAAAGGGTATGGGCTTTCATATAATAGATTTCGGCATTTTTCGGATTAATCTCTATAGCCTTATCAAAACATTTTATACTTTCTTCCTTATCTATAGACAATAGAAGTTCTCCCATCTCAAACCAGGTATTTTTATCAGGATTTAATTCTTTTATTTTATTACAGGTTTCTATGACTTTTTCAATATTCTTATTTTTTTCATATTCTGTGGCGTTTTTCAGTAAAGCAATAATTTTATATTTTTTCCAGAACAAAATACGGTTTACTATGGTAAGACCTGCAAGAGCAAAAATAAAAATACCTGAAATAATTAATTCATGGCTTACATTACAGTAATATATTATAAAGAGACTGATGAAAAAAGAAATAACCAGTCTCACTTCAAACCTGATAATAAAATTAATCATATTTTTTTAGAATTCTAAAAAGCCCCATAAAATCTTTACCCAGGGCAAATTTCCAGAGTTTTATTATTCTCTGTTGTAAAGCTTTATCTTTCTCAAGTAAATCTTTTATATTTATTTCATTAAAGTTTTTCCATAGATTACACTGGTATTTAATTAAAGAATTAGTTGCTTCTCTGAGACTTCCGCAGGAGAGAAATCCACATCGATCCGCTGTTTCCTGGAGACCATTAAACATATTTTCTACAGCATTTACTTTCTGATGATCTCTGGTTACTTTCCTGGTCCATTGTAAAAAATAAGTTGAGAGAGTAGCTTTTTTAATTATTTCTGTAAGTTTTCCCAGGGGTATTTTTGTAAATGAGCTTTTCCTTAGATTTTTGGGTAATGGTAAAGGCACGTTACTGACTATTGTATCAATAATAAATTCTGAGAGGAAAGCAGGTAGATCCCTGGAAAGCTGTCTGTATATTATATTATTTCTTTTTATATGTGTTAATTCCTGACCCAGTATGAAATATCTTTCTTTTTCTGAGGTATAATCTTTAATTTGAGAATTTATAATCATAAAAGCTGATTTTTCATTTTCACTCAATATAATATTAAAGTTAACTTTTCCATTATATATATATATATCAGGTCTTTTCATCTTCAAAATTTTAGAACAATCCTCTATTACCTGATAAAATTCTCTATTCATAGGATTCAGGTGTTCCGGTATAACCTCACCTGAATTTAATAATATCTCTTTGTCTATTTCATAAGTATAAAACTGTTCAAGTATAGGTTTTATCCAGTTAAACAATCTTAAAAATTCTTTTTCTTTCTGGACTACAATTAATTCATCAAAGATTCTATCAGAATTAATAATAATTTGTAAATTATTTATAGGAGAATATAGGTTTTTTAATTCATTTAATCCTTCCAGATATTCTTTTTGCTCTTTTAAAACCAGAGCTATCTCTATAGCAAAAAATGCCTGGAGTAAAAGATTATGTTTTTTGAAAACCTTTGCCATAAAATAATAAGAACTGGCATCAAGAGGATTTCTATCTATTAATTCATTAAATTTTTCAATAGCAGTATCATAATGTTGAGTGGCATAATGAAGATAAAGTAATTTATCCTGTAAATCCTTATTATGTTTATCTATTTTTAATAGGGCTTCATACTTTTCTATTGCTTTATTTGTCTCGTCAAGATGATAAATATAAATAAAACCCAGTCTGTTTAATATATCTAATTTTTCTTTTTTAGTCAGATAGTAATTATTTAATAGCCTTTCCATATTATCTGTCAGTTTTTCCCAGTCTTTCTGTTCTTCATAGATTACTATAAGCCTTTCTAACATATCTTTCGGATATTTATGTCCTGTTTTATCATATATTTCAGAAAGTTCCAGACATAAGGATTTATCATCAGGTTCAAGTTTAAAGAGTTTTTCCATTACTTTTTGACGTTTTTCAATACAGGCATGAGTTTGGTTATAAAGTTTTAAAAGAATATAAAGTACATCCTTATCCCTGGGATTTAAAGATAAAAGTTTTTCAAATACACTTATAGCTTCAGTATATTCTTTTTTATTTTCATGAATACTTCCTATTATTAAAAGAAGAAGTTTTTTTTGTTTTGTGCTTTTAGCTTTTTTTTGAAGCTCTTTCAGAAAATCCAGGGGAGGTGAGAACCCTTTTTTAAATAATTTTTTTATTTCATTTAAAGGTTCAGTGTAATCTGGATGAAGTAATAAAATTGATTTATACATTTCAAAAGATTCAATATTTTTATCTAATTTTGCGTATAATATACCCAGATTTAAATAAATTTTTTTGTCACCAGGTTTTTTATTTAATAATTCTATATATTTATCTATGGCTTTTATATATTTTTGTTCTTCTTCGAGTCTTTGAGCCTCTTTTTTATCTGTATTCTCTGAAGTAAAAAATTTTGTAAATATCCGGGGCAATAGAACCATAATAATTGACCTCTATTCGTGAGATATTAAAGATTTTAAATTATTTCTTTGTCCTTTCAAGATTATTATTCTAAAATTTTTCAAAATCTCCTATTAAACTATAAAAAGGAATCAAAGAATAAAGGTTAAATTATTATATAGTCGAGAACTGAGGGTTTAGAGTTTAAAGTTAAAAATTAATCTTAAATCAGAAACGTTAAACTATTCTTAGCAATCAGCTTAAGGAAAGCTGTTTGCTGATAGCTTTAAACATAAAAGGTTTATTTTATTGAAGCTAACAATTTAACAATAATGAAAATTCCTATGCATATAAATTATAAGTAATTTAGCCGAAGAATGTTATATTTAAAGTAAGTGAGTATATGGACAAATATTTTAAGCGTTTAGAAGAAATATATGAGGATTTTGATAGGGAATATTTTAGAAAAGATATAGACAATACTTGCAAAGCATGTGAGTTGTGTTGTACTTCTACATTCAGATATCCCGATTTGTCAGCCCTTGAATATGATTATCTGAAAAAATACGTAAAGGAAAACAATATTTCACCTTCTGTAGATAATTTTAAAAATTTTTTTCAGTATAAAGACAGCCCTTATTGTCCTTATTGGAGTAAAGAAAAAGGTTGCAGAGTTTACCTGGCACGACCTATGTTTTGCAGAATGTTCGGGCTTTTTCGTTTTGAAGGTGATAGTGAACTTCCAAAATCCTGTGTCTTTTATGGTAAAAGAATAGATGTTACTGACGAAAGCAGATATAAGATTATAAAAAATCTTCCTGAATATATGGATCTTATTTACAAATATGGTCTTTTGAAAGCCGAAAATAAAGAAGAAAAACTGGAAATTTTAATTAAAATGGGAAAAGATTATATAACTCAGTCCAGATTAGAAGAAGCTCTGTCAATTTTATCAGAAGTAGAGAAGATAGATCCTCATAATGTAAGTGTCCTTTTTGATCTTGCCTTTATATATAGAGAAATGAATAAACCAGAAAAATCAAAGGAAAAATTAGAAAGAAGTATATATCTGGGAGGGGAAGAAAAGTATCCTTATATACATCAACATTATGGTTTTGTCTGTTTGACTATGAACTGTCTTGAAGAAGCACATAAAGCATTTATGAAAGCTATAGAACTTGAACCTGATTCTATGTTGCCATATTTAGGTATGGCTCTATTCTTCTCTGTGAGAGAAGAAAATGTAAAAGCACTGGAGTATTGTCGTAAAGCCCTGGAAATAAATCCACAGGACCCTGTGGCATTAAATCTTGCACAGAGTATTCTTAAATTATGAGTTTAGAGTTTTATTTGCTGCTATTACTTTTCTCCTGATCTATTTGTTTTTTATTTCTCAAGGCCATAACGTTTGATCTTTGCAATAAGATTTACTCTGGATATACCGAGTATTTTTGATGCTTTTGTCCGATTACCTTCACAGTATTCAAGAACTTTCATTATATGATCTTTTTCTACTTCCTGTAAGGTTTTATTTTTCATATTACTACCCGGAAATATAACACAATTATTTGTATTATCAAGAAAATACTGAGGTAATGATTTTTTCCTGAGTTCCCCGGAACTTTCAACAATTGTAGCACTGTTTATAATATTCATAAGTTCCCTTACATTACCCGGGTAATCATAATTATTCAAAAGTTTTAAAACCGTATCAGAAATGGT
This sequence comes from Bacillota bacterium, assembly GCA_022704525.1. Lineage (GTDB taxonomy): Bacteria > Vulcanimicrobiota > SpSt-956 > SpSt-956 > JAKJGF01 > JAKJGF01. The sequence goes on from JAKJGF010000002.1 coordinate 7,122, forward strand.
TCTAATATTTTTATTATTCAGTTTATTGAATTGTTTAAGAAAATGATATGCCAGTAGTGGAATATCTCCTGCTCTTTCCATTAAGGGTGGTAAATAAACAGAATTCATATTTAAACGATAGAAGAGATCTTTTCTGAAATTTCCCTTTTTAATTTCTTCCTGTAAATCCTTATTAGTAGCAGCAACAATCCTTACATCTACTTTCATATTCTGTGTGGAACCAAGACGAAAAAATTCTCCCTCCTGTAATACTCTAAGTAATTTTACCTGTATGGGTAAAGATAGCTCCCCTATTTCATCCAAAAATAAAGTTCCCCTGTTAGCTTCCTCTATAAATCCTTTTTTATTTGAAGCAGCACCTGAAAAAGCCCCTTTAATATGGCCAAAAAATTCAGATGTAAAGAGTTCATTGGCAAAAATACCTGCATTGACAGCAATAAAATTTTCATTTTTTCTTTTACTTATCTGATGAATTGCTTTTGCTATTAATTCTTTTCCTGTACCACTTTCACCCCAGATTAAAATACTACTGTCAGTAAGGGCTATCTTTTCAACTATCTGAAAGATCCTGATCATATTTTTACTCTGTGTAATTATATCTGAAAAAACTTCTTTAAATTCAAGTTCATCAAGAGAAGATTCTTTGAAACTAATTTCACAGTGTTTTAGTTCTTTTTTTTCTATAGCTTTTTTTATTACAGTAAGAAGATCTTCTCTATCTAAAGGTTTTCTTAAATAATCAAAGGCCCCCATTTTCATAGAAGATACAGCAGTTTCAACATCTCCTGCTCCTGTAAAAACAATAGTTTCTACATTAATATGATTTTCCTTTATATATTTTAATATATAAAGGCCGGTAACACAGGGCATAACCATATCTAAAAGTATAATATCATAAGTGTTAGAATGGATTTTTTTACATGCCTGTTCGCTGTCACTCAGAAGACTTACATCATATTCCTCTGTCTGAAGAAGGATTACATTTAAATAATTTAAAAGTGATTGATCATCATCAATGATAAGTATTTTTTTCATATTACTCCTGAAGGGGCAAAACTATAGTAAAGGTTGTTCCCTTATATAACTGGCTTGTTACATGTATCTTTCCATTATGTTCTTTTATAATTTCACAGGCTATTGAAAGACCAAGACCTGTACCTCCCTGATTTTTCCTGGTAGTAAAAAATGGTTTAAAAATTTGTTTTATAGTACCTTCATCCATACCATGTCCATCATCTGTTATCTTTATAAGGATCTTTTTTGTATCCTCTCTAAAGACACTGGAAATAGTAATGGTTCCTTTTTCTTTTTTTATAGACTGAGAAGCATTTATGAGCATGTTTATAATTACCTGTTCCAGTTTTTGGATATTTCCTTTAAAGTCAGGAATATTTAAGGCTAAATCAAACTTCACTTTAACACTTTTTGTTAATTGACTTTTCACAATTCTTACACAGTTTTCTATTACGTCATTTATATTTACATCATCATTTAAATATCCTTCATCATATCGTGTAAATTGCCTTAAATCATCTACAATGGTTTTTATCCTGTTAGCCCCTCTCAGAATATCCTCTATTAAAAGTACAATATTTTCCCTGAAAACTTCATATTTTAATCTGGCAATCTTTAAATTCGGATGTCCTTCATAATATTCATCAAGAATAGGAATAATATCTTTAATAGCTTCCTGAAGGATTAAGATATTTCCCTGAATAAATGTATTGGGATTATTTATCTCATGGGCAACACCTGAAACCAGTTGCCCTAAAGAAGCAAGCTTATCTAACTGAAACAGCTGAAGTTCTAAGTCCTCTTCTTTTGTTATAACCTCTGAGAATTCAAGAAGGCCCGGGCGCAAGTTTTTGATAACTTTTTTTTTAAATTCCTCCATTTCCCCTCTTAACTCCTGTAAATAAAATTGAACAGGGTTTCCCTGTTCAAAGATAATCTATATCATCAATTTTCTTCTTATATTTAACTTAAAATATTCCTCATGAGATAGATATTCAGGCTTTTTCGGACTGATAGAGCTTATATCAGTATCATATATAAGAAATTTACCTTTTTTAGATGGAGTGGGAAATGTTTTTTTAAAAAGCTTTTTGCCCCAGATTTGACCAAATTCTACATCTCTGTATAAAGAGTTTACCTTTTTTATTTCATTAAATATATCTGCAGGTGATGAATAGGGAAGATTTACATCTAAGTTTTCCCATAGCTTTTTAATAATCTCCCAGTTTTCAAGATTACTTGCAGGGGTAAATATTTTATTAAACTTCTGTACCCTTCTGTCACAGGATGTAAAGGTTCCCTCTGTTTCAATATATGTTGATGCAGGAAGTACTACATCTGCTTCCCTGGCAGTAGTTGTAAAGAATATATCCTGTACCATCAAAAATTCCAGGCCTCTGAAATATTTCAGATTTTTACTTTCAACTATGGGATTTTCTCCAAAAATTAAGAGTCCCTTAATTTCATCGTTCTTTAGTTTTTTCAAAAGATCTACAGGTTTAAAGATTTCTTTTAATTCCACATTCCAGTATTTACTTATCTCGTTAATCTTTTCTGTATCTTTATATCTTACATAACCAGGGAGATAATCCGGGTTTATTCCCATATCCAGTAAACCGGCAGAATTGGCATAATCTCTTAAAATTATTAATCCCTGGCCTTCTTTCCCAACCCTTCCAGTAAGCATTAATAAATTCCCTATAGCTCTGAGATCATTTCGAGCTTTCTCTTTATGACTGTCAATATTATAAACTACTATGAGATTTAAGTCTTTATTTCCTATTAAATCATATAGCATAAGGAGCTTATCTTTTTGAACACCTGTAACTTCAGAAATATATTCAGTGTTAAACTGAGAAATTGAATCTTTAAATTCTTCAAACCCTTCAGTTCTATTCTGAATAAATTCTGTATCTATTTTACATTTTTCAAGAAGAGCATTAATAAGACCATTCAAAAGAACAGTATTGGTTCCTCTTCTGGAGTCGATCCAGAGATCAGAAAATTTAGTAAAGTTTGTCTCACTTGAATTTATAAAAACAAGTTTTGTGCCTTTTTTCTGAGATTTTTTTATTTTTAATTCCATGATTAAATTTTCTGTTGAAAGGTCTGCATTTATTACCAGTATAATATTAGCTCCATCGAGATCATCCATAGTAGCAGATGAAACAGTCATACCAAAAGATTCATCTAAACTGTCAAGTTCTATACCATTTAAAAGATGAGTAAAATTATGAATATTATTTGTTTTAAGTCCGGCCCTGGCGAATTTCTGTAACAGATATAATTCTTCGTTCGTCATCCTGGGTGAACCAAATATGGCAATACTATCAGGGCCGTAAGTATGAATTATCTTTTTTATTCTTTCGGTTGTTAGCTTTAATGCTTTATCCCAGGTAGAATCTTTTAGTTCTCCCTTATCTTTAATCATCGGCTTAAGGAGTCTATTGTTATCAAGGAGATAGCGATAACCAAATCTTCCTTTAACACAGAGATAGCCTTGATTATGTGTATCATCAGAAGCATTTAATACAGAGAAAATATTATCACTTATTACATTAAAATTAAGACTACATCCTACAGAACAGAAACTGCATATAAACGGAATCTTTTCTCCCTGCCAGGGACCGTGTTGTTTGAAAGGCAATTTTTCAGTAATAGCACCTGTAGGGCAGGCAGCAATACAATTACCACAGGTAATACAGTTCGTCTCAAGAAGTTTTTTCTCCATGGCAGGCTTGACTATAGATTTAAATCCTCTGTAGACAAAGCCGAGAGCTGATACATTAAGAATGTCAGAACAGGTTCTCACACATTTCCCGCAGGATATACATTTATTAGGGTCCAGAACTATAAAGGGATGGGTTTTATCTACCTTATATTTTCTTACTTCGCCTAAATATTTTGAGATATCAATTTCATATTCAGTGGCATACTTCTTTAATTTACAATCAAATAAAGCAGAGCAACCACAGGCAAGACATCTTTCTGCTTCATTAATGGACTGTTTATCACTAAAACCCAGTTCTACTTCTTTAAAGGTTTTTATACGTTCCAGTGGAGGAAGTTCTGCCATAATTTCTCTTTTTAATTTCTCGTACCCGATAAACTCTTCATCTGAAATTTCGCCAAATACATCTTTGCGACTTATAAATTCTTTCTTTTTAGGTGTAACAGTACCGGTTTTTATATATTCATCTATAGCTTCTCCTGAGAGTTTACCATGAGCTATGGCGTCAATGGCCGTAGCAGGTCCTGTGGCAAAATCGCCTCCTGCAAAGACACCCTTTATGGATGTTTCAAAGGTGTCTTTATTGTAAACAACAGTTTTCCATTTTGTAAGAGCCAGTCTCTCTTCTTTCTCAAGACCATCTAATTCCACCTGCTGACCTATGGCAGATATTACAAAATCACATTCTATAGTGTATTCTGAACCCTCTATGGGCACAGGTCTTCGCCTTCCACTTGCATCAGGTTCGCCAAGTCTCATTTTGATACATTCCAGAGCTTTCAGCCTTCTGCTATCTTTTATAATCTTTTGAGGAACTGAAAGATATACTATTTCAACCCCTTCAAGTAAAGCAGCATCTATTTCCATACTGTGAGCAGGCATTTCCTGTCTTGTTCTTCTATATAAGAGGATAACTTTTTTTGCGCCATATCGTAAAGCTGTTCTCGCTGCATCAATGGCTGTATTTCCACCACCTATCACTACTATTGTTCCATATATATTAACTTTTCCTTCTATCTGACTGTTATAGAGAAAATCAATACCTGATATTACACCTTCTGTTGTATCTTCCTCAGGGACACGCATTTTATTTGCCCCCTGGGCACCCATGGCGAGATATATGGCATTATAGCCATTTTTAAAGAGAGTATCTATTGTAAAATCTCTGCCTATAGCAGTATTTGTTTTCACTTCCACTCCAAGATCTGTAATCCATTTAATTTCTCTTGCAAGTACTTTTTTGGGTAATCTGTATTCGGGAATACCCCATAAGAGCATACCACCGGGTCTGTTATGCTTTTCAAAGATAGTGACAGAATAACCTTTTAAAATAAGATAATAGGCACAGGTAAGACCTGAAGGTCCACCACCTATGATAGCTACTTTTTTGCCGTTTCGTTCCGCCACAGATGGTGTCCAGGGGTCTTTAATATCTATGTCTGAAGTATATCTTTTCAGGTAATCTATACCCACTGCTTCATCAATTCTATTTCTTCTACAGGACAGTTCACATTCTCTTACACATACCCTTCCACAGACTAGAGGAAGAGGGTTTGTTTGTTTTATTAATCTGACTGCTTCTTTATGTTTACCCATAGATATGAGTCCTATATAACCCTGAATATCCACTCCTGCAGGACAGGTGTTTCTGCAGGGAGCAATACAATCTGCATAATGATTGGATAATAACAATTCCAGAGCCATTTTTCGTGAACTTCTTATTTTCTCATTATCTGTATGTATAACCATACCATCACTTATTGGATTACAACAGGAAGGAACGAGTTTTTGTAATCCTTCTACTTCTACCACACAGAGATAGCATGAACCATAGGGAGGAAGCTTTGGATCATAACAGAGATTCGGAATATTATCAAGTTTGTGTTCATGTATGACTTCAAGTATTGTTTTATTTGCTTCTGTAATTATTTCTTTTCCATTTATAGTAACTTTTACTGTTTTCATAAGTTAATGGGACCTCCAAAGTTTTAATGATAGCTATCAGCTATCAGTCTGGCTGACTGCTTATTTAATCCTTAAGGACTGCACTGAATTTACAGATGTCATAACATTTTCCACATTTAATGCATATAAGCTGATTAATTATATGAACCTTCTTTTTTTCTCCTGTAATTGCCTGAACAGGACATACTCTGCTACAGGCAGTACAACCTGTACATTTCTCAGGTATAATATTATATGTAATAAGAGCAGAACAGCTATGAGCAGGGCATTTTTTAGCTCTTATATGAGTTTCATATTCCTCTCTGAAATATTTTATAGTTGTAAGGACCGGATTGGGAGCTGTCTGGCCAAGACCACATAAAGTATTATCCTTTATCTTCTGACCTAAATCCAGAAGTTTTTCAATATCACCTTCCTGGCCTTTCCCTTCGGTTATCCTCTCTAAAATCTCCAGCATTCTCTTTGTTCCTATACGGCAGAAGGTACATTTCCCACATGATTCGTTCCGGGTAAAATTTAGAAAAAATCTGGCTACATCTACCATACATGTCGTTTCATCCATTACTACAAGGCCGCCGGAACCCATAATGGATCCTGTTTTATTTATATGCTGATAATCAATCTTTAAATCACCCATAGAAGCAGGTATACACCCACCTGAGGGGCCTCCCATCTGGATAGCTTTGAATTTTTTGTCTTCTTTAATACCTCCACCTATTTCATGGACTATTTCATTTATAGTTATACCCATAGGCACTTCCACGAGGCCACCCCGTACAATTTTACCTGCAAGGGCAAAAACTTTAGAACCTTTACTATTTTCTGTACCCATAGAAGAAAAAGCATCTGCTCCATTTAAAATTATCCAGGGGACATTTGCAAAAGTTTCCACATTATTTATATTGGTAGGTTTTCCATGGAGTCCTTTATTAGCCGGGTAAGGCGGTCTGAAGCGGGGTATTCCCCGTCTTCCTTCAATAGAAGCAATAAGGGCAGTTTCTTCTCCGCAGACGAAAGCACCTGCCCCTTCTTTAATTTTTATCTTAAGATTCACAGATGAATCAAAGATATTTTTTCCCAGGTATCCCTTGCTTTCTGCCTGTTTTATTGCTTTCTTAAGCCTTTCTATGGCTTTGGGATATTCAGCACGGACATATATATAAGCATCCTCTGCTCCTATGGCATAGGCACATATTATCATGCCTTCCAGTACTGAATGGGGGTCGCTTTCCAGGACACTTCTGTCCATAAAAGCCCCCGGGTCGCCTTCATCAGCATTACATATTACATATTTTTTATCTCCCACTGCCTGACGGCAGAATTTCCACTTTATTCCGGTTAAAAAACCTCCGCCTCCTCGTCCTCGAAGTCCGGATTTCAGGATATTATCTATGACGGTTTCCGGGGTATATTCCTTGAGGACTTTCTGTATGGCCTTATACCCATCTTTTTTAATATATTCATCTATGGAGTTGGGATCAATAAGTCCGCAGTTTCTAAGGACAATTCTTTTTTGCTTTTTAAAAAAGGTATCATCAATAAGAGGTTCTGGCCCCTGAACAAGCCATTCTGTAACAGGATGATCTTTTATTATATGTTCTTCTATTATACGATTTATTTTATCGGGGGTAATATCACCATAGAGGAAACGTTTCCCATTATTTACCTCTACAAGAACTTCTCTGTAACACATACCGATACAGCCTGTTTCTGCAAGCTCTACAGGAAGACTTCGGTGTTTAATTTCTTCTTTTAAGGCATTATAAACCTTTTCTCCCCCTGCAGATATACCGCAGGTACTCAATCCTACAGTTATTTTCTTCATTTTTTTGCTTTATACTCCTTTAAAATCTTCTTTACTTTTTGAGGTGTTAATCTTCCATAGGTTTCGTTATTGATCATAATTACAGGTGAAAGGGAACAACAGCCGAGACATGCTACAGATTGATATGTAAACATACCATCTTCAGAGGTTTCATCATAGGTAATTCCAAGTTCTTCCTGTATGGACTGATTAATGCTTTTTGCATTATTAACGTGACATGCAGTACCATTACAGATCTTTATAACATATTTACCCATAGGTTTAAGGCGGAACTGAGAATAAAAGGTTATGACTCCGTATATGTCAGCAGGTGGTATTTTCACAATTTTACTTATATAATTAATAGCTGATTCGGGAATATAGCCATAGGTATTCTGGGCAGATTGAAGAAGTGGTATAAGAGCACCATCCTCTCCTCTGTATTTCCATAGAGCCACATTAAATTCAGGGAAATTATTGTTTTTAATATCCTCTTTTGATTTTACTTTCATTTTCTCAACTCCACAAAATTTAATCCTTTGATACAGGTGAGTAGTATTATAACTAAAAAATTTACTTTAAGCAATATTTCTTGTGTTAGTGAGAAGTAAAACGTGAAAGACATTTCACCTTTCACAATATATATTTTGGGATTGCTATAAAAGTAAGATAATTATACTGGCAGGGAATAAGGCATTTTTCTTGAATTATATCTACTGTTTTTTATTATGGAGAAAGGTTGTGGAATCATTATGATTTCCTATATATTAGCAGGGAGTATAGGGGTTGCCCTGGCATTACTTCTTTATAAGGCTAAAAAGGGAAAAATCTCCCCTGAAGATAAGAAATTAAAAAAATTACAAGAAAAATTGAAAAAAGTAGAAAAGCTTCAGAGAATAAAAAAATTCAATGAAGCCCTGGGGATCCAGGAAGAAATGGCAGAGGATATAGCAGAATTTAAAGAATACTTTGAAGAAGGAGAAAAAAAATCCATTGATTACAGCATGAAACAGTGCCATATGCAGATAGCCCTTAAATATAGAGAGCAAAAACTTATAGAAAAATCTGAAAAACACCTTCTGAAAGCACTTAACTATGCTCCTGATGATGAAGGAGCGCTTCTTCATCTTGCTGAAGCACAGATTAAGTTAAATAAAAAGAAGAGCTATGTAAAAACTATGATAAAACTTATTAATATTAATCCACTAAATATGCCATGTTACAGAAAATTAGGTGAATTTTATATATCAGAAAAAATATTTTCTAAAGCATTGAAGGTATATATGAAAGCCATAGAAAATTCAGAAGGAGATTCTATGGTGGAACTTGAAATGCTTGAACGTATCTGCAGATTACCACTGGAAGATGATCCGGAGAATATATATTATTTTTTAAGATTATCAGGTCTATATGAAAAAAACAAAAATTTTAAAAAAGCTATTCTCACTTTACATCATGCCCTCATCTTAAGACCTGATAGTATTTCTCTTAAAAGTAAATACGGTTTTCTTAAATATCAGATGAATGAATTTGAAGAATGTTACGAAGTGATGAAAGAGATTGAAGGGAAAGAACATAATATTTACGCTAAATTTTGTCTGGGAAAAATTCTCTATAAAAAAGGAGATATAGATAGAGCACTGGCAAAATTTAAAGAAATTTTATGTTTTATTCGAATATGCGAAGAAGAAATTGATCCAGAGAAAAGAGCCTGCTTATTAAGACAATGGGGGATAGAAAGTAAAGAGGGATTATTTATGAAATACGAAATTAGCCAGATATACTACGATTCAATGATGCTTGCAGGAAATATATATTTACAGCGTGGCTTTATAGAAGAAACTAAAGAAGTTTTCTCAAGATTAATAAAGGTTGAAATGCTGAATAAAAAATTTATAAAATCTCTGGAAAATCTGGTAGATAAATTAAAAATATCGGGAGATCTACAGTTACAAGAGTGGGAAGAACACTTAAGAAAGCTCGGCGGTACAAAAAAGAAGTACAAAAGCAGTTATGAAGAATTCTGGCTCCGTTTTGAGCTTGAGGAAAGGGAGGAAAATATAATAGGAGAAGGTGGTATGGCCGTAGTTTATAAAGGTGTTGAAAAAGCTACAGGTCGAATAGTAGCTATAAAAAAGATGCATGACAGTCTCTGTCGGAGTCCCCAGATAGTAAGTTTTTTTCATAAGGAAGTAAGCGCTCTTGAAGCCATAGCCAGACCTTCTCCTCATCCTAATATAGTAGAAATTATAGCCAGTGGGCTTGCGGAAGACAAATTTGTTTTTGCCATGGAATATATAAAAGGAGAAAGCCTCAGAGATAAAATAGAATTTGGAACTATAACTGATTTTGAAGATATATTTTCCATTATTAATCAAATTTGTCATGCCCTGGACAGGGTACATAATAATGAGAAACAGATAGTTCATAGAGATTTAAAACCTGAAAATATATTAATTACTTCCCATAGAGTGGTGAAATTGACAGATTTTGGTATTTGCAGAGTATCTTCTATTTCATCCAGTTCAAGGAGAAATTATCAGAGGACAAGGAGTTTTGTAGGTACCAGTTATTATTCGGCACCGGAACAATATCCAAACCCTCATGATGGGAAACTTCCTCCTATTGATCACAGAGCTGATATATATTCTCTTGGGTGTATTATATATGAACTCTTTACAGGACAACCTCCTTTCATACATGACGACCCGGGTATAGTAGGTCTTATGCATCAAAGACGGGGATTCGGGAAGAGTAATATTCAGGAACTGCTTGTACCTTCTCAAAAAAATCCCTATAGAATAATGGAACTGGGTATAGATGAAACGATGGCTTCCAGAATTGATGAAATAGTAATGAAATGTATTGAACCTGAACCTATGGATAGATATTCCAATGTCTTAGAAATTGCCTCTGAATTTAAAGAGGTTTATTTATGTATGAAAGAAGAAGAACTAGATATTTTTACTGCACCATGGTAGGTGATAAGTGAAAGGTGAAGAGTGAAAGGTGAAAAATAGGGACGAACCAGGGTTCGTCCGGGTTCGGGCATTACCCGGTATGTGTCACTCTTACCTATCGCCAATTATAGAAAGGTAGTTGATAAAATGGATAAAGTCATAAATAATATACTGTCATTATTTCATGGAAGGACCGACAGAATAGGAGGAGTTGCCAGAGGAAGGGCAATGCATTTTAAAATACTTAACCCACTTCAGGAAATTCCAAGATATTTACAACGTCATCTGAAAGGACATCAGAGAATAGGGTTTTATAATTTTCTTCCTGATGGTACCTGCCACTGGGGCCTTGTGGAGTTTGAGAAAAGAGACCAGGAAAAAAAGAATTTAGAATATGCCCTTCTATTCAAAAAAAGCCTTCTAGAATGGGGTATAAAAGCATATATAGAAAAATCTCATACAGACACAGGTTATCGTGTATGGATATTTTTTGATAGACCCACCGATTCAACCCTTGTAAGAGAAGCTTTAAAGTCAATATTATCCAGATTGAATTTTAAAGAGCAGTTAACCATTTATCCAACCGAAGAATCTAACAGAGCAGAAGAAGGACTTTATGGAGAGTTTACCTGGCTTCCATTTTTTGGTAATTCAGATATTATGGGGAAAGGGGTAAAATATGGTCATACTTTATTTATAGATGATAGTAAGAAAGTTATACCTCTTGATATATCTCTTGAATTGATTAAAACAAATGATCCTAAACTACTTGGTGATATTATACATTATATCTCTGAATACACGTCTGACAAGGAACTATACTCAGAGGAAAAGGAACAGATATTATCTGAAGAAAAATCTGAAGAGATAGAAAAGAAAAAACCTTCTTCAGGTACAGAGATAGAAATAAATAATGAAATGAATGATAGTGCTCTTGATAATTTACTTGTATGGCTTATATCAGAGACCTTTTCACCGGTACCTACAGGTTTTAGAGCTCTCGATGCAGTTCTGGAAGGAGGACTGCAGAATGGTAAGATAACAGAAATCAGAGGAGGAAATTCTATTGATAGAACATCTTTTGCTCTTCAAATTATAGATCAAATAGCTTCTTATAATTCAACAAGACAGTTACCTGTAATAATTCTTTATATAAGCCGAAGATATGATAGGGAAGAATTGATTTTAAAATCTATATCGAGAATAGGAGAATTAAACGAAAATTTATTAGAATCCAAAAAATGGAAACAGGAAGCCAATGCTGATGAATTCATAGAACATATTCATGGGGCCATAACCGTTTATCAATCCTTTGCCCAGTGGATAAAGGTTTTAATGGTAAAAAATAAACTGGATGTAGTTACTATCGAAAATACGGCAAGACAGTTAAGCTATAAATTTAATACTCCTCATATATTAATAGTAATGGAAGATCCCTTTTTTGTACTTACAACACAAAATGAAAAAATAGAATATATAATTAAGATTCAATCTATAGCACGGCAGATGAATATACCTGTTATAATAACTCATGAAAGATATGCTGAGAAAATTGAAAACAGCATGGATGGTATGATTCCTGTATCTATAGAACTTAATACAGACCAGGGGAAAGTGACTTCTCTTATTAAAGACAAAAAAAATCGCTGTGCCATTAAACTTGAAGAAGTAAAGGAAGAATTAAAAAAATCTGAAAAACCAGTTATTCTCAGTATATATAAAGAAAAAACTGATGCCACAGTTATGTTACCTTATTTAATGAGAAGGGTTTATAATCAGTTTATCGAGCTTTAGTGTGAAAGGTGAGTCGTAACAGGAGTTATGTAAATTTTATGAAGATCCAATAAATTCAGGAGTCAGAGTAAACCATAAAACTCCTGACTCCTGTATTCTGACTCCTTTAAGTTTGAATTTTTTTAATGCGTAACTCCTGATTTAAGCTCTCAGTTCTTCACTTATTGTCTTCAGATAATAATAATTACCTATCTGAGATGTCAGAAACGAACGGTAGTAAAATTTTTTATTTTCTTTTGATTTATGAAAGATCTTTTCATAGTAATGTATAATAAAGGAAGGATTAAATATTTTAGTCCAGAAAAAACTGAAAGGATGTATACCTGTCCCCAGTGTTATTCTCCAGTGAGGGTGTTTTCTATAAAGCTTTACGGCGTACTTACCTTTTTTGGCAGACCATTTTTTTATATATTCGAGTTCATTTTCTAAAAAGGGTTTATAGTGAAAAACTATAGCTTTTAGAGAAAATTTCCATTTGAGACCCATCTTGCGCAGTCTGAAACCTAATTCGCAGTCCTCCCACCATAAAAATTCCGGATCAAACATTCCGGCCTTAATAATATGTTCTTTAGCCACCGATACATTGCTTGTACAAAAAAAATTTTTGTTTATATCCCAGAACCCTACAGGTCTCTCCAAAGGTAGTTCAAGTTGAGGTATATTTATGACAGGGCCGCGTATAATAAAATCTTTCCATACTTTTTGTAAAATAATATGTTCTTCTACAAGTCCCGGATGGGCAAGAACATCATCATCTATAAAAAGTATAACTCTCCCTTTTGCCTGATTTATACCATTATTCCTGGCCACTGCCTGCCCCTGATTTTCCTGATAGATGTATTTAAAAGAATATTCTATTTTGATTTTTTCAATCTCTTTTTCTGTTCCATCAGTAGAACCATCATCTACAAGAATTACCTCAAAGGTTTCTTTTGAAGCTGTCTGTTTATTTATAAGTTTCAGGCATTCTACTAAAACTTCTTTTCTATTATATGTTGGTATTATAATACTTATTTCCATAAATATAATGCAATAGGAATTTTCATTATTGTTTAATTATTAACTTCAGTAAACATAAACCTTTTATAGCTATCAGCAATCAACTTAGTACGGCAACAGGCAAGTTAGTATCCATCTCACAAGTCTGTCCCTGTCCAGGCTCTTACGCAAAATCTATGATCCTGTTACAATGAAATCTGTTATTACAGAATATACAGTTTTGTATTTATTTAAGTTATAACTTTCTCCTTTGACGGCATATCTTTTGCTCCAGAGCCCGGACAGGGACAGGTGTTTATGTTTTTTAGATACTTTTTTACCTGTTGCGGTACTCAGGAAAAAAACCGAAAGCTGAGGGCTGAAAGCTAGTAATAATTTAAGTGGACAGTGAAAGGTGAACATTAACCACTGCTCACTCTTCACCATTCACTATTTGAGTCCTAATTTCTGTATCTTATATCTGAGATTTCTCTCGGAAATACCAAGTATTTCAGCAGCTCTGGTCTGTACCCCCTCGCTCTGTTTCAGGGCATCCTGGATTAAAGCTCTTTCCAGAGTTTCTATCTGTTGTGGCAGAGTACCATAGAGGGTAGTCGGTTTTCTTTTCTCTTTTCGTTTAATATTTTCTGTCAGATCCTCACTTGTAATAAGTTCACCTCTTGATAATATAACTGCCCGTTCTACAATGTTTTTTAGTTCTCTCACATTGCCCGGATAGTCATATTTCATAAGTAAATCAAAAGCTTCCTTTGAAAAATTAATAATCTTTTTGCTATTTTCTTCTGCATAAATTTTTAAATAGTGATCTAATAAAGCCGGTATATCTTCCTTTCTTTCCCTGAGAGGTGGGATGGTAATTGTAATTACATTCAATCTATAGAAGAGATCTTCCCTGAATGTTCCTATAGCAATCATTTGTTCTACAGGTCTATGAGTGGCAGCTATCACTCGTACATCAACCTCTACAGGAGATTCGCCACCAAGACGTTCAAAATTCCCTTCCTGTAATACTCTGAGGAGTTGTATCTGTGCCGCAAGGGGAAGGTCCCCCACTTCATCTATAAAAATTGTACCTTTATCTGAGAGTTCAAATTTCCCTCTTGTCTGTCTTATAGCACCTGTAAAAGAACCTTTTTCATGACCGAAGAGAGTGCTTATAAGAAGATTTTCATTAAGGACTCCACAGTTAACTATTATAAGAGTTTTATTCTTCCTGGGACTTCCATAATGAATAGCTTTAGCTACCAGTTCCTTACCTGTACCGCTTTCACCTCTTATTAAAACAGATGCCTTTGTAGGAGCAACTCTGGCAGCGAGATTCATTACTTCTTCCATAACCTTACTTGAATAAACTATCTGAGAAAAATGATATTTTTCTGAAATTTCTTTCTTAAGTTGCACATTTTCAGATATAAGAGATTTTCTCTCAAGAGCTTTTTTAATAATTAATTCCAGTTCATCCAGGTTAATAGGTTTTATGAGATAATCTTCTGCTCCTTTTCTCATGGCTTCAACAGATTTTTCTATAGTACCGAAGGCTGTGATTATAATAACTCCAATCTCAGGATTCAATTTCTTTATAGATTCAAGTACCTCTATGCCATCTATATCGGCCATTTTAAAATCTGTTAAAACCAGATCTACAGCTTTATTTGCTATTATACTTAGTCCTTCTTTGCCGGAAGAAGCTTTTTCTACTTTATAACCAAGTTTTTTTAAAAATCCTGTAAGGATTTCTCTCTGAGTATCTTCATCATCGATTACAAGGATAACTTCTTTCATAAATGAGTATATAGTTGATGGTTGACGTGTGATGGGTAATATAAATTACTCTTCACTCCTCACTCTTCACTTTTCACCTCTTTAAATTATGAGATTATATAACTACTATACTGTTGCACTTTTCAAATAAAATCTTATTCTACCTTGCAGAATATCTGCAGGGAAGGCCCTCAGGGGACAAGAATCTTTCAAAATTCTGCAAAAGTACAGTAATTATAGGGATTTTTAACTTATACTTATTAGCTACTGGCAGGTAGTATTATAATAAATTCTGTCCCTTTTCCTGCAATACTTTTTACATCAATTTTTCCCATATGTTGTTCTATTATTTTCTGAGCAATACATAGACCGATACCATTGCCCCGGGATTTAGTTGTAAAATATAACTCAAAGATCTTACTTTTCTCTTCTTCCGGTATACCGGGACCTGTATCTTTTATTCTCAAATAAATGTTATTTCCCTTTTGTTCGGTGGAAATCTGTATTTTCCCTTTTTTTGTTGCTTCTATGGCATTGATGAAAATATTCATAATAGCCTGTTTAATCTGATCTCTATCGAGCTGACAATATAAATCTTCTTTAAGAGATTCTTCTATAAAAATCCCTTTTTCCTGTGCCTGCAGAGTAAAAAGAATTATAATTTCTTTTACTATAGAAGAAAAGTCTACAGAAGATTTTTTTAGTTCCTGAGGGCGTGCAAATTTAAGAAATCTGTCTATTATATTATTAACCCTTGAGACCTCATGTGTGATGATTTCCAGTAAGCTAAAATACTCTGCCTCCTCTATAACAGGTTTAAATTCCCTCTTAAATCTCTGAACAATCATACCGATAGCATTAAGGGGGTTCTTTATTTCATGTGCTACTCCTGCTGCAACCCGTCCCATATACAGGAATTTTTCTCTTTTTATATGTTCTATTTCTATTTCTCTTAAGCGAGAGCGTTCTATAAAACCGGCAATCTGAGCAGATATTGTAGTGAGTAAATCCACATCATCACTATCATAATCCAGATCGTTTTTTTTATTACAAACATTCATTACTCCAATGACCTGCTCTTTAATTATCATGGGAACACATATCAAATTTCTGATCTGATAATCACTTTTTATATCGGGACGGATTAAGAATCTATGATCTTTATGTCCTCTGTTGGCAACAATTATTTCACCTGTTTTTGCCACCGTTCCCGCAATACCTTTTCCCAGATTAAATTCATTTTCCCATGATTCATTTCTATAATTACCCTTACAGGATTTTAGAAGTAATTTTTTTCTATCCTCATCAATAAGCATAACAGATATTTTTTCAGAGTTTAAGGCATTAAGTAGGGCATCCAGAATAAAACTCAGAAGTTTATCTATATCTTCTATATGATTTCCCGCCTGACTTACATTGTATAATAATGTGAGTCTGTTAATCCTCTGTCGAAGAAGTGTTCTGTAACTGAATAGACTTGCAGACATTTGATTAAAACCACCTGCCATTATGCCTATTTCATCATTTGATATTACAGGAACACCGAATTCAAAATCTCCTTCTTTTACTTTATTCATAGCTTTAATTAATCTTTTAATTGGTTCTGTTATACTTCTGGTAAAAAAAATAATAACAGGTATTAAAATTATTCCCATAGTAACAGTATTTACTATGATATCCCTGTTAAAAGTAAGGAGAACAGTTTTAATTTCATACAGATTGTCCATATGTCTAATCTGATAAGTTCTTATATAAGAATTTACCAGAATATTTATAAAATGAATTAGCAGTATCAAAAGAAAAGTCAAAGCTGTTCTCTTCCATATACTGGTATTTGTGGCCTTTAATTTAACAGGGAAGATTTTCTTTTTAGTAAATAAAATCTCTCTGATGGATACCATAATATCACTGGCTATAAAATAAGTATATATTATCATAGAAATAAGTGCTGTAGAAATTTTTGTAAAAAATTCACAGGCTTCCTGTCTGTTTGTAAATAAAATATGGAATACTATTAAACCAGCTATTATACACGTTATTAAAATAGTATTTATAAAAGGAATTCTATAGGTCAGAGCAGTGATTTCATCTATATCTTCTGAAGTATCGAGATTTAAAAAAATCTGAATTGGCTTTACTAAAAAATAACTTATAATAGCAATAAGAGTGAAAGAACATAAAAAATATATTATATCAGGAATAATTGAGGAAAAAGATACTGAAGAAAATATAGTTATAACAGGTAGGAGGATTAGAGGAAAAATTATGGCACTTACAATAGCTGCAGTATATTTTTTTTGAAAATATTTCATTTTACTTGCCTCGTTAAATTTCTATAGATTTTAGTATATATGATTTTTTAATTTTTTCCAAGAGAAGTTCATAAAATACTTATTAAATAGACGCCTTCTGGATTGCGTTTTCTTTATTATGAGATAATATCTTGTTCGACATAATTGTCGATTTCGTCGATTCTGCCGAATATATTTATAGAGAAAATAAAACCTTTCTTCTGAAAGAAAAATATATAAATCATAATAAACAGAACTAATTTTTATTTTTTCCCTGAAACACTATATTATAAAAATTATCTACGTAACTATATAAACAAATAAAATGTTAAAAAAACAAATATTTTTTTAATTGTAATAGTTTGGCATAAGTATTGCTTATTAAATTTAATGAAAAAAATTTTTTTACATTTTCTTACAGGAGTTAAGGAATTAACTACAGAAATTTCGATAGAAATTTGAAAGGAGTGTTTGAAAAATGGGTAAAAAAGTAGGTGGCGGCGGCGCAAAAAGATCTGCCAGCAAACCAAAGAGTAGTGGTGCCTCTAAGAAACATTCACCTGCCAAGAGTAACAGTTCAAAGGGCCCTGAAAAGTCAAAAGGTGCTGAAAAGTCAAAAGGTGCTGAAAAGTCAAAAGGTGCTGAAAAGTCAAAAGAAGGAAAAGAAGCAAAAAAGGGTGAGGAATCAAAACTTTCTGATGACGCTAAAAAAGAACTTAAAGACGGTAAGAAGCCTGAAGACGGTAAGAAGCCTGAAGACTGTAAGAAGCCTGAAGAACCAAAGGATCCAACTAAATCCGAAGAACCAAAGCCAACAGAACCTTCATCAAATACTGGTTCTGGACCCGGCAGTAGTCCCGATACTTTTAAAGATGATATGATTAACAAATTGCTTGATGCTCTTTTGAATAAAGGGGAAGAGAAACCAAAGGAGGCAGAAAAAGCCGGTGAAGGCGGCGGCGGTGGTGAAGGCGGCGGAAAAGCTGAAGATGCTCAGAAAGCAGATGATAAAAATGATAAGGCCATGTGGGATCAAATGATAAATGCTGACTGTGACAGGGTATTCCAGGCCCAGAGTGCTGGAAACATGGGTGGAATGCAACAACCTATGGGAGGAATACAACCTGTGGGAGGAGTAGGAGGAATGACACCTATGGGAGGAATGACACCTATGGGAGGAATGACACCTATGGGAGGAATGACACCTATGGGAGGAATGACAGGAGGAATACCCGGTATGAGTAACCTGGCCGGTGGTGCAGGTACCGGTATGGGTAGTACAGGTGCTAATATGGGTGCCGGTATGGGAGGAGGAGTGCAGGAAGCAAGACAACAACTTCAAAATGATCTTCAGCAGGCTGGCAGTCAGGGATGGAAACCGAAAACACCACAGCTTAAAATGAAGATTCAACAGGCCCTTGGCGGTCAGGGGCAGCAGATGCAGAATCCTCAGCAGGCAGGGGGATTACCAGTAGGAGGTTCTGTCCCCAAGACCGGTGGTGGTTGAGGGAGTAAAAAATGTTAACTGCTTAGGTTAAGCAGAAAAGTTAAAAAAAAGTTTTTTATTTTATTATTAGATATTCGACAAAATTGTCGAACTCGACAATTTTGTCGAATATCTTTATGTAAAAAATCTGGTAAAGATTCAAAGAAATCTTTTCCTTCTCAGAGAAATAAAATAATACTGTTACTATAAAGCAACCCTTAAAATTGTTTTGTCTTTTTGCTCCTGGTACAGACCAGATGTAAATTCTCAATACTCTGTAATTATACAGGTATTTGCTAAAATTTTTTAAAAAATTGCTAATCTTAGTAATTTGGCATAAATATTGCTTATATATTTATACGAAAAGGAAAAAAGCATAATTTATCCAGATGGATGAAAGAAAAGTTAACTACAGTTAATGAAAATATGAAAGGAGTGTTTTAAAAATGGGTAAAAAAGTAGGTGGCGGTGGCGGCGGCGCAAAAAGAGCAGCCAGCAAACCAAAGAGTAGTGCATCTAAAAAATCTTCACCTTCCAAGAGTAGTAAGCCAAAAGGTGCTGAAAAGTCAAAAGGTGCTGAAAAGTCAAAAGGTGCTGAAAAGTCAAAAGGTGCTGAAAAGTCAAAAGGTGCTGAAAAGTCAAAAGAAGGAAAAGAATCAAAAAAGGGTGAGGAATCAAAACTTTCTGATGACGCTAAAAAAGAACTTAAGGATGGTAAGAAGGCTGAAGACGGAAAGAAACCTGAAGACAGTAAGAAGCCTGAAGACGAAAAGAAGTCTGATGAAAAAGATCCAAATAAAACTGGTGACGAAACAAAGACAGGAGAATCTTCTACAAATGCAGCCTCCGGAGCTGGCAGTGCTGATACATCTAAAGATGATATGTTGAATAAACTACTTGAAGCTCTCTTGAATAAACCACAGGAAGAAAAAGGAGCCGAAAAAGCCGGTGAAGGCGGTGGCGGCGAAGGCGGAGGAGGAAAAGGTGAAGGCGGCGGGAAAGCTGAAGAAAAGCCTAAAGATGCAGGTGCGGCAGGTGGTCCTCAGGCCGGTCAGATGAATCCAAACCAGGGCAAACAAGACTGGGATATGATTATAAATGCAGATTGTGACAGGGTATTAAGTGGTGGCGGCGCAGTAAATCCTATGGCTGCTATGCAGGGAATGCCAATGCAGGGTGGTATGAATCCTATGAATCCAATGGGTGGTATGCAGGGTATTGGTGGAATGCAGGGTGGTATGAATCCTATGATGGGTGGTATGAATCCTGCTATGGGTGTAAATCCTATGCAGGGTATGGGTGGAATGAATCAAATGCAAGGCGGAGTCGCTGGAGCAAAACAGCAGTTACAACAGGATTTACAGACTGCTCAGAGCCAGAACTGGCAACCTCAGACACCACAGCTTAAAATGAAGATACAACAGGCTCTTCAGATGCCAGACGGCGGAGGTATGAACCCCATGCAACAACAAATGGGTGGTGTCCCGGGAATGGGAATGCAGGGAATGGGAATTCCCGGAGCGGGTACCGGTGTGCCCGGTATGACTGGTATGAATAGAATGTTTTAATTATTGATTATAAATAAAAAACCCCTGATTGCAGGGGTTTTTTTTTATAAGGCAGGCCTTGCTTTTAGCAAGTTTTTTTTGATATAATAATTAGAGGAAAATGTTATACAAGAAAATTTTTTATATCTTTATTATTTTAAATTGCTTAATATTGATTTCCTGTATGGAAACAAAGGAAGTGGGTCTTCCGGCTTTTAATACAGGAGATAAAGCAACTCATGAAGAACTGACACTGGAAAGATTATTTCCTCTTCAGTCAGGGCGAAGATGGATGTACAAATATAAGGAAACTAAATTTTCTTATTATTATAACCGGATAATGTCAGAATTTTCGACTATGGAAACATGGGATGTAGAAGAAAGTTTATCCTCTCAAAGTAAATATATATTAATTAAACATGACCATTTGAATAAACCCTCAATAAATTACTCTAAAAAAGCTTATATAGTAATTGGAAATAACTCTTCTGGATTGTTCTGGACCGGTCTTAAAGACGAATATAAAAGTTCAGAGCATTTGTTTGACGGCAAATTACTTATTTATCCTCTGGAAGTTAACTCTTCCTGGAAAACAGATATGCCCTTTTACGGTAGTGATTTTTATATAAAATTAAGTGGTACAAATAAAGTTTCCACTGTATCAGATATAGTTGAAACTCCTGCCGGTAATTTCCCTCATTGTGTAAGAATTGATTTTACTGTAACAGAACGTCTGAATGTCACCGGTACCGGCCTATCTGATGTGTCAGGAGTAATAAATTACTGGTATACTCCTGATATAGGTATAGTAAAGACAAGACTTTTTATAAAAGTAGAATCCATAGATGATAATACTATAAATGAAAGTAGTGAAGTAACACGTATTCTTGAAGGATACTGGCGTATAAAAAAATAATTCTCAAAATTTTTTGTAAATAGTTTTTATCCTATCAGTAATAGAAGGCGGGAATAAATTTATGAATTAGTTAATATAAGCATATATTGTAGCAGGATTTTGCTTATTCAAATTGAAATAATTTCGTAATTATAAAATTTCGGGGAGATGTTTATGGCAACTTATTGTCCTACATGTGGAACGTCTAATCCTGATGATGCAAAGAATTGTCATATCTGTGATACAATTCTAACCAGATTTTCCAGTGATGGCGCCCTGGCATCAGGCACATTAATTAATTATAGATATCGTATTACAAAGCTTATTAAAGCAGGAGGAATGGGTGCGGTTTATCTTGCTAAAGATATAAAAACAAATGAAGTTCATGCTGTAAAAGAATTATTCAAGCAGTTTTCACCTCAGGAAGAACAGTATGTGGTTCAACGTTTTAAGGAAGAAGCTGAAATATTAGCAAAATTAAGGCATCCCAATATGCCGAGAGTAAGTGATTATTTCCACGATTATGATAGATATTATATAGTAATGGATTATGTCCAGGGAGATGATCTGGAATCAATTCTGGAACAGGAAGGTGATCCGGGACTCCCTGAACTGGATGTAGTGGACTGGGCCGTTCAGATATGCGGAGTCCTTGATTATCTTCACAACCAGAATCCTCTTATACTATACAGAGATTTAAAACCTTCAAATATAATGATTCGCTATGAAGATGGACGGGCTATGCTTATTGATTTTGGCCTTGCAAGAACCATACAACCAGGAAGTGAGAGAGGGAAAACTGCTATAGGTACAGAAGGTTACTCTCCTCCAGAACAATATATGGGAAACCCGGAAATAAGGAGTGATATTTATGCCCTGGGCGCTACAATGCATCATTTGCTGACAGGTGAATTTCCTGCTGTTCCCTTTCAATTCAATTATGTTAGAGACTTAAATCCAGATGTTTCAGAAGGTATGGAAAAGCTCGTAATGAAGGCAGTTGAAATAGAATTAAACGATAGATATGTATCAGCAAAAGAAATGGAGCAAGCTTTAATAACATTATATCCGAAAACAGTTAAAAGAATCGATTATATAAAAAGTCTGATGAAGGATAAAGATTATGCCTTACCTGCCTCTGAACCTCCTCATAATTTAAAATCAGAGATAAAATTAGATATTAAGGTGAAGGAAGAAGTAAAGGAAGAAAAAGATGAAGAAGAATTTATAGAAACTATTGAAAAAATAGATGATCATCTGGCTGAAACAGAGAGAGTTCTCATGAAAAAAGTAGATTCCTTGCCTGACAAAGATGATAAAAAAGAAATCTCTGAAAAAGAAAATCTTTCTGAAGAGGATAAATTTGTTTATTTAATTAAAAAGTTAAGTAGCAGAGACATATTGGAGAAAGAAAATGCTATTGAAGAGTTAGGAGAATTAAAAGACAGGAGAGCTGTTAATTTTTTGAGGGAAATACTTGAATATAATAATGAAACACTTACAAGAGCAGTAATTAAGGCTTTTGGTGAAATAAAAGATCCCTCTACAGTTCCCATATTGATAAGATACCTTGATTCCAGGGATCCTCTAACGAACCAATACTGTGCTGTAGCATTAGGAGACATAGGAGATCCCCAGGCTTTAAACCCTCTTATAAATTTACTTTCTTATGGTGATGAAGGAAGTAGAGCTACTGCAGCTTATGCTCTCGGCAATCTCGGTAAAAAAGAATCTCTTTTTGCCCTGATTACATCTTTTCTTGAGGATTCAGATAGTGAAGTTCGTCTTCGTTCTGCAGAATCGATTGCTCAAATAGATGGAAGGAATATGTCTTCTCTTATTGATATGGCAAAAGATGAAGACACTGATACAAGAAAAGATTTAGTAAGAATGTTTTTCTCCGATTATACCATAAAAGATAAAAAACCTCTTACAGTATCTCTACCTTCTGAATATAATAAGTATATAGAAATGCTGAAAAGCAATGATGAAGCAATTAGATTAGATGGTTTGAGTTTTCTCATTCAAACAGAAGACCCACAAGTAGCTCCTATATTAACAACTTGTTTTGAAGATGAAAATGAAACTATTGCGATTGATGCCCTTAAGGCAGTAGTAGGGATGAAAAATAAAGATACACTGGAAGCGGTAATAAATTTATTAAGTACCACGAGACCTATATTAAGGCAATGGACTGTCTGGGGACTTGGAGAATTCGGTGATGAAAGAGCTTTTGATGTACTCCTGAATACTCTGAAACATGATGATCCGGGTACAAGAGCTACTGCTGCATACTCTCTGGGAAATCTGGGAGATAAGAGAGCTGTAAGACCTCTTCTACAATTAATAATAGACGATATAGATATAGATGTGAGGAAAAATGCTACTGAATCAGTCCTGCAATTAGATGCAGAAACCGTTATTCCCAATCTATCGGATATAGCTATGGATGAAAACAGAGAAAAAAGAAAAGGAGCTATCCAGAAATATTTATCAAAAGAACAAGGGGTAGAAGAAAAAATAGAAGTAAATAAGGAAATAGAGCAGTATCTTATTGATTTAAAAAGTAACAATCCTCTGGCTCGTAAAAATGCCTGCAGATCTCTGGGTAATATGAAAATACCCCGGGTAATTCCTTATATTGTAGAAGCCCTTAAAGATGAAGATGAAAACGTATGTCGTGCTGCAGGTTATTCCCTTCTTCAGTATCCAGATGCAGTTCAATATCTTATTCCTCTCTTATCTTATGAGAAATCTTTAACAGTTCAAATGGCAATATGGATTTTAGGAGAATTGAAGGCCCATGAGGCGACTCTACAAATTATAAATACACTATCCAGAGGTAATGATGACATAAGACAAAACTCAGCTTATTCTCTCGGCAATATAGGAGATAAAAGAGCTATTGAACCTTTGTTAGAACGTATACTTGAAGATAACAACAAGGATGTAAGGGTATATTGTGCAGAAGCTCTAAAAAAAATTGATATTACCAGAGATATTAATAAACTTATTAAAGTGGCAAGATCTGATGATAAATTACTCAGAGAAAATCTGATAAAAGCAGTATATTCAAAAGGTCCTTCACAGAATACACCTGAAGAAATAGCTTTAGAGGAAGAAACTATAGAGGGAGTTGAAAATCTCTCTCACAATAATCCGGAAATTAGAAAAAATACTATAATACAACTTGCAAATAAATATAAAAATAAATCTATACCTTATATTCTCGTCTGTCTTGAAGACAGAGATGAAACAGTAAAAGATAAAGCCATACAGGTTCTTGTTGAACTGGGTGAAGCATCAGCTGTGGATAAACTTGTAAAATGTATAAAAGATCCTTCTCCTGTTATTCAACAGCGTGCTGTATGGGCTCTTGGAGAATTAAAAGACAGGAGAGCACTACCTGTGCTGATAGATCGTCTAAAAAAAGCTATTACACCGGTGAGGGCCAGCGCTGCCTATGCACTTGGAAACCTGGGAGATGAAAGAGCTGTTGAGCCATTATGTTATTCTCTTTTAAATGATGAAGATGTGGATGTAAGAAGATATGCAGTAGAATCGCTGGAACAGATAGGGTCCAGCAGTGCAAGTAATACTCTCTTTCAGGCTCTTAAAAAAGAACAGGATATTGAAACCCGTAAAATAATATCCAGGGTATTCAGTAAACTGAGATTTAAGATTGGCACTCCTAAAAAATAAACCCGGATAAAACTTACAGAAAAGGTAATAACTTATGTTTTGTGGTAGTTGCGGAAATGAAAATCAAAAGTCAGGTAAATTCTGTGGATTTTGTGGCAAGCCTTTACAGCAGACTGTATTATCTGATTCTGTACAATTAAATCCTGTAATAAATCCCAGAAGTCACCTGAAAATTAACCTGGAAGGTGTATTCAAAAACGAAAAATATAAAATCATAGGCCGTATAAAGTATTCAACATATGATGCAGCAGAACAGAGGCGATATCTCTGGGATGAATGGCTTTTAATTTCAGAACAGGGCAGATATCTCTGGCTTTCAGAAGATGAATGGACCTTTCAACTTACAAGTGCCTTTACCCCTAAAATACCCTTTAATCCAGATAGTGTTACTAATTCTGTTAATTTAGATGGAAAATCTCTCTATGTTATAGAAAAAGGAATAGCCCGGATAGAATATTTTGAAGGAGAATTAAATTATAAGCCAGAAACAGGAGAAGAAATAAACTATCTGGATATAATGGAAGGGTACAGTGTTGAATGGGATGACAGGGAAATAAAATTCTTTAAAAGTGAAGAAATCCCTGTTGAACAGATATATAAAGCTTTCAATCTGGATGTAAATCTAATCCCTCTTCAGGCATACCAGAAAACAGTAGAATATGAAGACTCTGATGAGGAAATACCAAAATCAATAGATATAAGATCTGATAAAACCTTTTACCACTATGATGCAGAAGTAATTATTAGAAGACAGACTGCAAAAACCAGAAGAAACGTGCCACTTCTATTTATAACGTGTGGACTTTTACTGATACTTGTGTCAATTTCCTGTACTCTTTCGGGGAAAAAAGTTTATACCTTTTCTGCTCGACCGATAGAATGTAAAGAAGGCAAATTACTGGGGCCTATGAAATTAACTAAAGCCGGTTCGCTTTATCTTGTAAGAGTTAAAGGTGGAATTGCCAGTGATTCTAACTATGATTTAACACTGGAATTATTTGATGAAGATGAGCCTGATACAGATATTCCTCTCTGGAGTAAGGAGGATCAATTCTGGCATGAAAGTGGAGTTGAATATGAAGAAGGACAATCCTATCCCTGGACAGAATCCTATTCTGCTGCAAGATCATATTTTCTTCTTTCTGAAGAAGGGGAATACTACTTAAAAGTAACAGCTGAGGGTACAGACAAGGTCCTTTCTTCAAGTGGCAGATTGACAATAGCTGTTTATGAGGGAGTAATTCACGGCCGTTATTATTTCTGGAGTGGCTTTCTGCTTATTTTATTAGGAGTTATAATTTAGCAATTAGCAATTAGCTTTTGTTCCTCAGCTAATTGCTGATTGCTGGATGGTGAAAGTTATATTAAAGAAAGGAGAATTATTATGGATAAAGTTTATAGTACATTAATCAGTTATATTTTAACCATAGGATGGGGAATAGTTGGAGCTGTTACAATGAGTCTATCCCTGGGAATTTTAATAAGGATATTTGACTGGCTGACACCTGTAGATGAATGGAAAGAAATAGAAAAAGGAAATGTTTCTGTAGCTATAATACTTGCAGCCGTTATCATTGCTTTTGGTCTGGTTATAGCATCTGCAGTCTTTGGAGGTTAAGTATGAAAAACTTATTCTATCTTATTTTGTTTCTCTTATACACTATCATCCCTGGATGGAGTGCAAATACAGAAGGTAACAAAGCTTTAACCTTTGGAAAACAACAATTCAACACAGGAAATTATGAAAAAGCCAAAGAATTTTTTGCATCGGCCCTGAATCAGGATCCCAATCTTGTAGAAGCCTATGAATACAGAGCAAAAAGTGCTTCTAAAATAGGCAAAAATTCTCTGGATGCAGATATATCCTTCTATAAATCAAGGCTTATTACAATGAAAGAAAAAAATTTTTCTGTACATTTTGGTCTTGCCTGTACCTATCTCGAGAAAATGTCTTTTGACTCAACTTCAAAACAACAGGCAGCAAAAGAACTTCTGGAAGTAATAACAAAAGACCCTTCAGGATCTTTCGGTACGAGAGCAGTGGAACTTCAAAAACAATATAATATAAAAACCAGTAAGCCAGAATTTTCCATTATAAAAATATTTAAATACTACAATAGTATTATCTTTTATCTCATAGCCGGTCTGATTGTATTTTCTATCATTTTACTTATATTTCGTGCTCTTTATCCGAGGAACAGACTTAAAAGTACCTTTGCTGCAATAATTGTGGCTGTCCTTATATATATCCTTGCAACAATGACTACTCTCACCGGCTTTGGACTTAGAACTTCCTATGGAAAATCCATAAGAACCGGTGGTTCTTATACAGGTGGTATGGGAATTCATCCCGGAAAATGATTGAAGCTAAAATTACAGAAAATCCTATAAAAAAAGAAGAAGAAAAAGAACAGTTATTATTATTAGTAAGTGTTTTTTTTATTTCACTCTGCGGTATAAGTTATGAACTTCTCTTTGGTACCATCTCATCTTATTTAATAGGAGATACGGTATTGCAATTTTCTCTTACCATAGGTATTTTTATGAGTGCTATGGGTCTTGGTTCATATCTTTCAAAATATATAGAAACAAATTTATTGGATAAATTTATTATCATAGAAATCTGGATAGCAATAATAGGTGGTTTTTCGGCTTTTATCTTATTTTTTGCTTTTGCCTATACAGAGATATATTCTTTTTTTATGTACTTTTGTCTAATAATAATAGGAACCCTTATAGGTCTTGAAATACCAATAGTTACAAGGATAATACAGCAATATGGAACACTTAAAATAACCCTTGCAAGAGTATTT
Organism: Bacillota bacterium; assembly: GCA_022704525.1. Taxonomy (GTDB): domain Bacteria; phylum Vulcanimicrobiota; class SpSt-956; order SpSt-956; family JAKJGF01; genus JAKJGF01. Next base: position 34,884 of record JAKJGF010000002.1, read on the forward strand.
TCTCTTGATTATCTGGGAGCTCTTGCAGCATCAATACTTTTTCCTCTTACATTTCTACCTTACCTGGGCTTGATGGCATCATCATTTTTTTTTGGTCTCTTAAATATTGGAGTAACAGCGGCAAATATAATATATTTCTATAACAAGCTGACAGGAGGCAAAAGATGTATCTTTTGGACCCTTATAGCAGGCATTCTTTTACTTACAGGACTTATTTTTTCATATAAAATCGTATCTTTAGCAGAAAGTGCACTTTACCAGGCAGATATAGTCTATACCAAACAGACAAAATATCAGAGAATAATTGTTACAAAATGGAAAGAAGAAATAAATCTTTTTCTGGATGGAAATCTTCAATTCTGTTCTCTTGATGAATATCGTTATCACGAAACACTGGTTCATCCTGCTATAACTATGTCCTCATCGAGGGAAAATATTCTCCTCCTTGGAGGAGGAGATGGACTCGCCCTGAGAGAAATATTGAAATATAAGGATGTAAAGACTATTACCCTTGTAGATATAGATCCTGAAATGATAGAACTTTGTTCTACTCATCCTTTAATAGTTTCTCTTAATAAAAATTCCTTAAAAGATACAAAAGTTAAATATATAGCACAGGATGCCTGGAAATTTATAAACGATACAGATAAGTTATTTGACGTAATAATTATAGATCTTCCCGATCCGGGAAATGAAAAACTTTCTAAATTATATTCCAATACATTTTATAACATGCTGGGACATCATCTGTCGAGAGGAGGAATTATTGCTGTTCAGAGCACCTCGACATTTTTCTCTACAAAAACCTTCTGGTGCATATACAATACAATAGAAAAAGCTGGTTTTCATGTAAAACCAATTCATACCCTTGTGCCCAGTTTTGGAGACTGGGGATTTGTTCTGGCTTCAAATGAAAAACCTGATCCCGGAAGATGCAGAATAGAAGTTCCTCTTAAGTATCTGAATGAAGAAACTATGAAAAGTATCTTTCATTTCAGTGAAGACATACAATGGAGAGAAACTATGGTAAATACCCTTGATAATAGTATTGTTACATATTATTATAATGAAGACTGGTCGAAGTGGAATGAAAATGATTGAGACCTGAAGGGATAAAGAGAAGTGAAAAATTAAATATCCCTCACCCATTACCCATTACGCGTTACAGGTCATATTTTTATAAGGAGGTAATTTTATGGAAATGCAGGTAAGAGAAATGGATTGCCCTTCCTGCGGAGGTTCGCTGAAACTTACAAGTGTTTATGTGAGGACAACTATCTGTCCTTACTGTGATCAAACGCTTCATATCGATGATTTTGGTTTGAGTGTGGCAGGCAAACAGCCAAAGCTTGCAGATTATCCAACACGTTTTGCCCTTGGACGAAAAGGTAAAATTAAAGGAAAAAATTTTGAGGTAGTGGGCAGAGTAAGATACAGGGGGGAAGATTGTTTCTGGGATGAATGGTATCTTACCTTTGAAGATGGTAAACCGGGATGGTTAACTGAAGAAGAGGGAGAATGTGCCCTTTTCAATAAAGAAAAAGTTAAAAGTGCTGTTCCTGATAAATCAAACTTACGGGTGGGAAAAACCATAGATCTTAATAACTATAAAATCTTCATAACAGAAATAGGGGAAGTTTCTCTTGAAGGGGGAGAAGGACAGCTTTTCTTTGTGGTAAGACCAAACACTCCTCTTCTTCATATAGACGGTAATGCAGGGGGGAAACTGGTTTCAATAGAATTTTATGAAAAAGAAATAGAGTTTCATATAGGAGAAAGTCTGGAATATGAAGATATTTTAATTAGCAAAGAAGCATAAGAAATTTTATGAGAAAAAAAATCATATTATTTATTATTTTATCTATGCTTATAACGTGTTCTTTGTTAAAATGGGTATACGGAGAAGAAGTAAAATCTCTTGAAGAGATAGATGTTATCTTACTTAATGTTCCAGATGTAAGGCAGAGCACAGACTATTCCTGTGGTGCAGCATCTCTACAGGGAATTCTTATGTACTGGGGAATAGAATACAGGGAAGGAGAGCTAATAGAATTACTCAATACTTCTCCTGACTCTGGAACTGACCCTGAAGACATAATAAGAGTGGCTATTGATAAAGGTTTAAAAGGAGAAATAAAAGAAAATCTTACTATAGAGGAACTTGAAATATTACTAAAAGAAGGTATACCAGTAATTGTAGCGATTCAGGCCTGGAGAGAGAAAACTCATAAACCATGGGAGCAGGAATGGGAAGATGGCCATTATGTAATTGTTATAGGTTTTGATGAAAAAAATATATATTTTGAGGATCCCTCTCTTCTTGGAAGCAGAGGATTTATGCCCCGTGAGGAATTCCTGGCACGTTGGCATGATTACGCGGGAGATCCGCCGATGGATGAAAAGGATAAAAAATATGTCCGTCTGGGAATAATTATACGGGGTAAAAACCCTTCTGCAACGCCTGTACTGAAGCATATAGATTAATCACTTTTGGCGTAATTACTGATTAACCAGGAAGATGTCCATCGTCATTCCAATAAATTCTTTCTATAAGATTAAGTTCAAAGGAAAACTTTCTGATGCCAGATTGAAATCACTGGAATTGGAACAGAACGTTGTCTTTACAAAAGAACGATTTATAGAAGCCTTGAAAAGATTAAATTTTAATAAAAAAGAAATAGAAATAGTTTTTCAGTATGCCAGTAAGAGGGAGCAACAATCTCTTCTCAAGTAAAATTAAATAAAGGAGAGTTTTTTATCTATGATTGGAAAAAATATAAAATGTGGCAGTTGTGGTGCTTCTCTGGATGTGCCAGATGGTTTTAATAAACTCTTCTGTACTTATTGTGGAAGTCAGAATTTGCTTACTGATGTCCTTGATATACCGGGGGTTACCCTCGTATGTCTAAAGTGTAATACAAAAAATAAAGATGAAAATATTTTCTGTGATAAGTGTGGTGGCAAACTGCAGCAGAAATGCCGTTACTGTGGAGAAACTCATCCTGTTAATAAAAATTTTTGTCCCAAAACAGGCCTTAATATCGAGCAATTCAGTGAAGCAGTTAAAACTTGTCTTTTAAATCTGAGAATGCTTTTAATACCTGGTGGGACTTTTCAGATGGGAAGCAATAAAAATCAATATGAAAGCCCTCCTCATCAGGTTAAACTGACTAATTTCTATATGAGTAATTATAGTGTAACTAATACTGAATACAATTCTTTTTTAAATTCTACAGGCAATCAGATTGAAGGTAAAGTTCAATGGATGCAGATAGAAAATAATGAATACTGTGGTATAAATAAAGATGAAAAGTTTACTGTAAAAGAGGGTTACGAACATCGTCCTTTAGTATATGTAAGCTGGTTTGGATCAGTGGCCTACTGTAACTGGCTTTCTGAACAGGAAGGTCTGGAGAAATGCTATGGAGATATAAATTACAGGGGACAAGTGGATGTGACAAAAAATGGTTACAGACTTCCCACAGAGGCTGAATGGGAATATGCCTGTCGGGCCGGAACTACTACTGATTATTACTGGGGAGATACTATGAATGATGCCTTTTGCTGGCATTCGGGAAATTCTCAGAAGAACCATCATAATGTGGGGACTGCAGGAGGGGGAGGCCATCCAAATAATTTCGGCCTTTTCGATATGAGTGGTAATGTCTGGGAGTGGTGCAGTGATTGGTTTGGGAATTATCCTTCTACACCTGTAGTTAATCCGGTGGGACCCAAGGGTGGCACTTACAGGGTTGTTCGCGGCGGTAGCTGGAATAAGGATGCCCATCAATCCAGGTCAGCCAATCGGAGTAGTATCTGGCCAGGAAGTAGAAGTCATTCCCTGGGATTTCGTATTGCCAAAACACAGTAAAAAGGAATTTTTTAAAAAATATTGAATTTAGAATGAAATTTTGTAATTTACTATAGAAATTTTGATTATTGTTAAATTAATAGTTTTAGTAAAAATAAATAAGTCTATCAGCATCCAGCTATTAGCAATCAGCTCAGAAAATAAAACTGAAAGCTGAAAGCTAATAATAACTTGAAAGAGATGAATTATGAAGAAAAAAGGTGTTTATGCCGGCAGTTTTGACCCTTTAACAAATGGCCATATGTGGATGATCCGGGAAGGTTCTCTTTTATTTGATGAATTCATTGTAGTAATAGGTACAAATCCTGAAAAAACCTATACCTTCACACCTGAAGAAAGATTTAATCTTCTTCAGAAGAGTATAAAAGGAATAAAAAATGTTCAGATTGATTTTATGGAGAATCGCTTTTTAGTTAAATATGCCGAATCAGTAGAAGCTAATTATATATTGAGAGGTATAAGATCTGAAAATGATTATTTCTTTGAAAGAGTAATGAGGAATATAAATGGAGATATGAACAACCAGATAAATACTATATTTCTTATGCCTCCAAGAGAAATAGCTGAAGTAAGTTCCAGTATGATAAAAGGTCTTATAGGCCCCGATGGATGGCAGGAGGTTATTAAAAAATATGTACCAGAACCGGTTTATAAATTATTTATAAAGAGATTCGGGAAATCTTAATGATAATATAATATGACTCCTTCTTCCCCTACGGCCCAACCTGTATCAGGAGCTATAAAATATATATCATGAAGATTTATTATAGAAGGACTATTTCCCTGTATCCAGTCATTGCCATTATAATGTAAAATAGTTCCTCTGTCTCCAACAATCCAGCCATTATCATCTGATATCATACATATAGAGTTAAGATTTTCTTTAACAGGACTTACATAACTCACCCAGGCACGGCCATTATAGTGTATTATAGTGCCAAAGGCACCTACAGCCCATCCATTATTTTCAGATGCAAAATCCATGGAATAAAGGACAGAACCTGTAGGACTTGTGAGTGAAACCCACTGTTTATTATGATATTCCAATATAGTACCATTTTGTCCCATAGCCCATCCCTTCTCAGGAGATATGAAATGAATGGCATATAATGTATCAAATACAGATAGTGTATTTTCTTTTCTCCAGGAGATATCCTTAACAGTCCAGTCAAAATAGTGAATAATTCTACCTGTTGACCCTACTGCCCATCCATCTGTGGGACTGAGGAAAAATACATCATTTAAATCATCTCTTGTAAGAGCATCAGCAACTCTTTCCCAGGATTTACCATTAAAATAAATAATACTTCCTCCACCTCCCACTGCCCAACCTTCACCGGAAGGTAAAAAACAGATATCCCCTATCCAGCTACAATTAACATCTTTTTCTACACCTTCCCAGAGTTTTCCATTAAAATGAAAGAAATTTCCCTGACCGGTTTTCTCAATAAGCCATCCGTCTCTGGGTGAGCGAAGAGCAATAGCTTTTAAAAAAGTATTTGTTGGAGATGGATATAAATTCCAGCTTGGAATTATAGTAAAAGGATGTTCACCATTTGTAAGGGGTGTTATAATTTTCAATTTTCCACTGGAAGAGCCGAGGGAAATAGCTACAATTATCTTAACATCAGACCAGGAGATAACAGTAGCCTCAGTCTCTCCAAATAAAACTGTTCCCCTTTCATCGCCAAATCCTTTTCCTGTAATTACTACACTGTCTCCTACTTTTCCTTTATTCGGATTAACATCTGTAATGTCAACCCTGGGAATTAGAGGTTGAGAATAAGGGGTACCAGTTAACAATATAGATATAAGAATTATAGAAAAAGATAATAATATTTTTGATAACATAATCTTTACTCTTATGGCTGAGATGTGGCCCCCAGATCAGCTCCATCGTTATCTATTAATTGTATTGCTTCTCCGCCATTTGCATCCATTACATATATATCCATAGTACTATTTTTACGATTGGAGGAAAAAAATAATTTTTTACCATCTATTGACCAGGATGGTAGGAAATCATAAGCAGGATCATTTGTTAATCGTGTCTGTCCTGTTCCATCAGAGCGCATTATATATATATCAGGGTTTGAACTCTCTTCAAAACCCCAGTAGGCAATTTTATTTCCATCAGGTGACCAGCAGGGCCCCCTCTCGTCAAAGGTATTTGTAGTAAGAGCTTTAACCTCACCTCCTGTAGAATTCATAATATAAATATCATAATTACCATTCCAATTAGATTCAAATGCAATTTTGGTGCCATCAGGAGAATAGTCAGGATTTCTATTATCATAGGCATCTTCAAGAAGTTGTTGCTCTATACCGGTTTGTAGATTTTTTGTAAATATACCATATCTTTCAGAAGAACCACTTTTAGACATAAAAACTATGCTTGTACCATCAGGCGCCCAGGAAGGTGAACAATCGTCATATTCATTATCTGTCAATCTTGTAACTTCACCTGTATCCATATCCATAATGTATAGTTCAAAGGTAGGAGAGTCTTTAGTAGATTCAAATACAATTCTTTTCCCATCTGCTGACCAGTCTGGTGAACGTGTATATGCATTATACGAAGTTAATTGTTGAGGTTTTGTTCCGTTTAAATTCATTATATAAATTTCCATATGGCCTGTTCTATCAGAGTAAAATAAAATTTTTTTGTCTGTATCTATCTTAATGGCTTCAGCGGGCAATTGGGATGGAGTAGAAAATCTTGGAGTAGGTATAGGAGATAAATGTTTACTACCTTTATTATTACTGCAACCAGATAAACAAAAAAATATTATAAATACTAATAATAGAAAATACTTTATTATAAAACTTTTCATCATACTTTATCACTTTTCATCATCTCAAGATCTCTAATCAGGTATCTTACTATACCTAAGATGGTTATTTCTCTGTGACGTTCTTCATAAAAATTAAATATAGCTTCTTTTCTATTCAAACCTGCCATTAATTTTCCTTCTAAACCAGAAAAGATGTGTCTTACTAAACAGTTTTTCTCTTTTGCGTCATAGAAGAGACAGAGCTGACCTTCTATTTCCAGAGTATCTTTCTTTTTTATTAAGAGCCTGTCACATTTAATAACAACTGGTTCTATGTCAGATTGTTCTACTAAAACGACTACTTCTATATCCTGAAAGAAATCTCCTGGCAAATAAACATAACCTTCTATTCTACCATCATAGAAGAAATCTTCTCCTGCCTTAACTGAAAGAGGAAATATGGGTAATCTCTTCATATTTTTATTCTGATCCGAAGTATGAGGAATATTTATACTCTTATATATTCTATCAAGTTTCTCCTGAAGTTTCTCAAATTTTTCCTCAAGATAATCATCTTCCTTTATTGAAGTGGGATTAATTTCTATTCTATCTCCTTTAAAATAGTCTAACGGTTTTCCTAATGTCTTAGATAAAGTAAATAAAGCCTCATTACCCGGATAATGTTTCCCTCCCTCTATCTTTCTCAATAACTCTTCCGAATAACACATCTCCATAGCCAGATCAGTTATGGTATAACCTCTTTCAAGACGAGCCTTTTGTACTTTATCACCTAAAATTGACGTTTCAAAATTTTTCTCTGAAATTTTTTTCCCCTCATCCATAACTGGTTGACTTGTTTTAAGATATTGTTGTACCTGTTGTTGAAAATCAGAAGGTAATTTTCCGGCTTTTTCAAGCATTTCGAATTCATTTATTTCCAGAGATCTTGCCAGTTTCCGTAAAGTTTCTTCAGGTGGGATACCTCTTTTACCGGAAAGTATTTGAGATAAATAAGAATTAGAAATACCTGACTTGATTTCTACCTGAGTGAGAGTTAATTGATTCTTATCTATAAGTTCTCGTAAATATCTTCTGAACTCTTCTTCCGGGGTAATCTGAGCTTTACCTGCTCTTTCAAGCATTTCTTCTTCTGAAACACTCAGAATTTTTGAAAGTTTTCTTAATGTTATTTCATTAGGCATTCTCTTACCGGAAAGAACCTGGGACATATAAGTGCTTGGTATATTACTTCTCATCTCGATTTGAGAAAGAGTCATTTGATGACGTGCTATTAAATCCCGTAAATAAGTTCTAAAATCCATATATAGACCCTCATTAACTAATCAGGATGCAATTAATTACCTGCTCAATCTCATGTTTTTTCATTACATGTTATTTTTTAGTTATTATAGTTAGTTTCATAACAATCTATAATTTATTCATCGTGAAACGTGAATTGTGAAAAGTTAAACGATTTTTTCTTTTCACCTTTCACTTATTTATTTATAGCAAGTTATGAAATACACTATAATATTGGTTGACTGTAGCAAGAAATTTTTTGTTTCTTAATATTTCTTCAATATTAAAAGATTTTTCCCTGCTTTTACAATTATAAAAATTTTTATAAAAATTTTTCAAAAACCCCTTTACATTTGCAAGAATATATGATAATATATTTACAATAACAAGAGCATCTTCACAAAGTCCGCGAGAAAATCCCTTACTATAAGGGTTTTTTCTATAATTAGAGATTTTTTAAAAATTAAATATTAATAAAAGGCTTGTCGATGTCTAGTAAAAAAAGAGCTAGCCCCCGCAAAACGACAACCTAGCTCTCCTGCTGGTTTCAACTAGACAAGTCGAAAAGCCTTTTTCTTGTGATTATTTTTTTTAAATATATATCTTGCATTAGTAAGACAGTGGTTTTTTGAGAAGTTTCTTCTCATATGAACTTGAATATTTTAGAACCTACAAAAAATTATAGAAATTTTTAGGAGGTCTGATTTATGGAGAAAACTTTACTTAAAGAACATTCTGCGGTAAAAGATATTTTTGATAAAAGTATATCAGAAAGCCAGATAATATTAGTAGACCTGGAAAAAGTAGAAAGAATTTTAAATAGTTTAAATAGCGATTCCTTTAGAAAAGATCTTTACCCTTATATTCTTATAAATTCAGAAGAAAATTTTTATACTGAGAAATCGAAAATAGTAAAAGAAAGTCACCTTAAAAAGCTCATCTCAATATTCGGAGAAAAAAAATTTACTTTATCACATAACTCAATCCATAATGTTTTACCTTACCTTTTCGAAAACAATACTTATAATAATAAGAACAAAGTAAAAGATAAATTAATTAAACTGTTTTCTTTTGCACGTTCTTCTGCTTTTTCTTTAGGAGATTTTACTGTCAATCCATTTTATGAAAAAAATAAGTTCTTTGGATGGCTTACAAAAGAAGAAGTGGAAGAGAATTTTATGAAAATATTAGAAGAACTGACAGATATACATGAGAGATTTACTCTTGAAAAAAAAGGTGAACTTTCTCCTGAGTTGACTGTAAACATAATGGAGTATCTTTGTCCGGGGAATAAACTCAAAAATTATAAGGAAATAGCAAGTCAATGTGAAGAAATGATAAGAATTTTATTTTATTCTTTGAGAAGAGCCCATGAGTTTAAATTAGATATAGTAGCAATGGAAAATGAGATATTGTAATTTCGGATTTATTTACAATATATAAATCTGGTACTTGCTAGAGCAAGAGATAAATATAAAGTTTATTGTTGTAAAAAGGTAGAAATTTTACTAATATTTCTACCACAACTTCCTTCAGGAAGATGTAATTTAAAATTCCTTCCTTACTTGTTGTGATGTAAGGGGCACAACAAAGTAAGAGGATTTTTTTTTTTATTGAAGAAATACTTTGAATGTTTAAAGAAAGAGAAGAAGAATTAGAACTTGTTAAAGCCATTAAAAAAAATGACGAAGAGGAATGGAAGAAATTTGTTGCAAATTATAGCAAATTGATTTTTAATGCTATTCGTCAATGGTGCCAGCCTTACTGCCATAAATCACATAGTAATTATATGTGTCCCTGGGATATTTCTTCTTCTTCATCTTTTGTTAATCAGAAAGAGATCTGTAATGAAGTAATGGATATGTATCTCTTTTCCCTTGAGGAACTTCGGAAACGTATTGTGAAATTTCGTGGAGAAAGTCGTCTTTCCACATTTATTGTAGCCAGTATGAAGTATATAAAACTGGATTATTTCAGGCAGAAATATGGACGATTACAACTTCCACTTGTAATAAAAAAAAGCACACAAAAAACACAGGAAATTTACAAACTTCTCTGCAGGGGTAAAGAACAAGAGTATATAGCAGGTCAATTAAATATTCCTGTATATGAGGTAAATAACATTGAAAAAGACATAAGACAGAAGCTCAGAGAAAAAAATCAGGAATGGGAACACCTGGATGGATGGATTGCTATGAAACAGGATCCACAGCCATTAATTATAGAAAATGAAAATGATATTATAGATCAAACCCCTGTTTATTCGGATATTACACCGGAAGAAAGAGAAATAGCTTTATGTATTAAGAATGCTCTAAAGGAACTGCCTCCGGTTCAACAAAGAATTCTTCAATTGCGATTTCAGAAGAGATTAACAGTATCACATATAGAATCAATGTTAGAGAAATTGAGTTTTTTAAACCTTACCAACCAGAAACAGATATATAAAGAAATAGACGAATCACTTATGTCCATAGCCAGATATGTTAAAGCTTATTATAATCTTAAAGGAGACATATCAGGTGAAGTAAAAAAATGTGTAAAAGAATTAGTAGAAAAATTAATGTTATTATCAGAAGAAGAACCCGGTTTATCCGCCTAAATACATTTGGAGAGAAATGGTGAAGTTCCTTCGAGGCAGGCAGGTTGAAAGATATAAAGATAATAATGGTAAATTTTAAAACATATGTTTTACGATTAGAGGGGATATTGGTATGGAACTAACAAAAATATTTGCTGCAAGTTTTAAAGACTTATATAGTGGCAATGAAAATTGTCCTGATATAGAAGCAATATGTGCTTATCTGGATAATTCTCTACCCTTTAATTCCAGAAAGACTATAGAAAACCATCTGGCTCTTTGTACCCAGTGTTTTAGTGAATATATAGATATTTCCAGAGAATTAGATAATATAAAAGATTTGGAAAATATAAATCCAGGGTGTTTGAGAAATAAAGTCTCTTATAAAAATTATTTGTCTATGTTGTATTGTTTAATTTCATATATTCTGAATAGTTTTAAAAAATACTACTGGCTTTCCTGGGGCAGTGGTTTCGCTTTCGGTATAGCAGTAACAATTATCCTGGTTATTTATGGACCTTTAATATATATGAAAAGTCACGTAAAAAGCCTTATATCCTATCCTACAAAAAAAACTATCTCATTTCAGATAAACCATATAAAAAATCCAGATCCTAATTCTTTTCCAGTACATTATATTTCAACAAATATACCGGATATGTTGAGTGCTCATAAACATTATCAAAATGGAGAAAATCTTCTTTCTCTTTCCAAAAAGGAAGAAGCTAGAGATGAATTTATTCAGGCTATTAAAAGTAATCCTGATTATGCAGAAGCTCACTGGCACCTTGCTATAATTTACGAGGAAGAACATAATTATAATGAAGCTTTAAAACATTGGAAACGTTATCTTTCTCTAACACCTGAAATTGGTTCTTATGAAAAAGCAGAAAAACATATGAAAAATTTAAAAAATAAAGTAAAAAATTGTGAGGGAGAATAAATAATGAAGTTTTTGTGGAAGATAATTTTAATTATTTTAATCACTGCACCTGTTGTATATGCCAGAGATGTTACTGAAATCAAATGGCCTTTATCTATATCTGCAGAAAAAATAATTACCTCCACAGGTGAAAAGGAGAGTATATATAAAGATGAGCATACTGAATATAATAAAGATATACTTCCTCCTGCTGCTCCTTCATTTCTTAGTGTAAGAACAAATAGTGCTTTGAGAGAAAGTCGTGGAGGGACAGTAAGCTTAGTAAGATATATATTAGAATTTCGCCGAGAACCAACAGATACAGAACTGGAGATACTAAAGAATTTAAATTGTAAAATTGAAGTACAGGTTTTCAATATGGTGCAGTTATTGATACCCGTAGAAAAGATAGAAATAATAAAAGGTTTAAATTTTATTAAAAATTTTCGTTTACCTTCTGATGTAGAAGAAAATTCCAGGATTATCCATTCTGTAGCTTTTAATAAATCCGAAGAATTTTCTCCTATTAATCTTGAAGAAGCCCATAAATTAGGTTATTTGGGTCAGAATGTAAGAATTGCCATATTGGATACAGCTTTTGATCCAGCTCACCCTTTTTTTCATAAAAATATTTATTATACTCTTTCCTTTAGAAGCCAGAATAAAAATATACGCGTAGGAAATATAGAGCATGGCAATGCAGTCACAGAAATAGTAACTACTGTAGCCCCTGGTGCAAAAATAATACTGGCTAATTTTGAAACAGATGTAGAATATATGAGAGCGCTAAAAGAATTGATTAATCAACCCGTTTATCTAAGACCAAATATAATAGTTACTGCAGTAAATATTATTCTACCTGATGATTATTATGATGGTAGTGGTATCAGGGCAAGACTTGCTCATCTCGCCAGACAAAAAGGTATAACCCTGGTTTCTTCGGCCGGGAATAATGCTCAAACTCATTATATGGGAAAATTCTTTGACAGTAACGGAAATGATCTCCATAATTTTACAAATAAAGATGATTCTTTAGAAATAGATGTTAAAAGAGGAGATAAAATAAGGATTGTCCTGGCCTGGAAAGATAACTGGAATAATCCCGGAGAGGATCTTGATCTGGGTTTCTTTGATGACAATTTGGATCCATTACAAATTTCAGATACTAAACAGACCAGGACAAAAGCACATCCATATGAGTTAATAGAAATGATAGCTCCTTATAGTGGCACCTATCATATAGCAATAAAAAAAGGAATTAAAGTCTCTAATAACCTGCCTTTTATGATTTATGTATATAGTATATCTGCAGATAATATGGAATATTTTAATCCTGAAACCAGCCTGGACCCGGGACTTCCAACAGCAGTTGATGGAATTACAGTTGGCGCTGTTCAAAACTTATACCCTTACCAGCTCGAACCCTGGAGTAGCCAGGGAAAAACTACTGATAATCGCATAAAACCTGATATAGTAGCGCCAGGGGGAATATATTGTAAGTCTATTCAGAATATGTTTTCTGGCACATCAGCTGCGACTCCTCAGGTGGCAGGTGCATTAGCTTTATTATTAAGTAAAAATCCTTCTCTGAATCCTTATGAATTGAAGAAAATTTTAAAAAATACAGCCCAGGATTTAGGTATGCCAGGGGAAGACCCTGTATTTGGCTCAGGACTTTTAAATATTTATAAGGCATTACTCTATTAGTAAACATTGAGTAGTAAAGAGTGAACAGAAAAATTCTGTTCATTTAATTTTTTTACAGATTCCTGAATTCATTCCCAATCTTTAATCAGGAGTTATGCAAATTTTTATAAAGATTCGATGAATTCGGGAGCCAGGAATCAGAATAATTCCTAAAACTCCTGAAGCCAGGCTACTGTATTCTGAATACTTCTCTTTTTAATTTTCAAAATTTGTAACTCCTGTTTGATTACTATCCGGGAATTTTCAAAATCTGAAACTCAATACCTGTTATAATTACTACTTTTTATTTAAAGAAAAATATGTTATAATTTAAATACATAGGAATTTTCATTATTGTTAAATTATTAGATACAGTAAAGATAAACGTATTATGTTTAAAGCTTTCAGCAATCAACTTGGTACCGCAACAGGTAAAAAAGTATCCAAAAAACATATACACCTGTCCCTGCCCGGGCTCTGGAGCAAAAGATATGTCGTCAAAGGAGAAAGTTATAACTTAAATAAATACAAAACTGTATATTCTGTAATAACAGATTTCATTGTAACAGGATCATAGATTTTGCGTAAGAGCCCGGACAGGGACAGACTTGTGAGATAGATACTAACTTGCCTGTTGCGGTACTTAGAAAAAAGCTGAAAGCTAATAGTAATTTATTTACTTTTGAAAGACACTTAAAATAAACAGGTAAACTGTCACAGTTTACTACTTATCTATTTTATTAAGTTCATAGTATTTATATAAAGAAAAGAGCATAAAAATGATCAATCAAAAATTCAATTATATACAAAAAGAAGATGATATACTCTTATATTATAAACCTATGTGTATTGGTTCCAGAAGAGCCAGAGAATTTCTTATGAAAAAAGGTATTCCCTTTAAAGAACGTAATTTAGATAAATATCCTCTAAAAGAAGATGAATTGCGTAAGATTATGTTAGGTCATTCAGCTGAAGAGTTTGTAGCTAAAAAAAGTCAGAAATATAAAAAGTTAAATTTAGAAAATGAATATCTAACAGGGGAAGAAATGTTAAAACTTATAGCTAAAGAGCCATCATTACTGAAAAGACCCATTATAGTCAAAGGTGATGAGATTATAATAGGATATAGTAGACGACGAGTTGAAAATTATTTAATAACTTAAAGGAAATAGACCTATTTCCCAATTTTTATTAAACCCTGATGAATAGCTATCATTGCAGCCTGAAAGCGATCTGTTACATCCAGCTTGTCTATGATTCTGCTTATATGTGTTTTTACAGTCTTAATACTTATAAGTAGCTTTTTGGAAATTTGATCATTACTCATTCCGATTCCAAGTAACTTTAGAATTTCTATTTCTCTCTTTGTCAATGAAGAAAAAATATCAGCTTTAATCAACATTTGATCTTCCTGTAATTTACCTGAAAGCCTGGTAAATTCTTCCAGGAGTTTTGTGGCAATCTTTGGTTGAATAGGAGAATCGCCATTATAAGCAAGTCTTATAGCTTTTGTAATCTCATCAGGTTCTACGTTTTTCAGTAAATAACCAGCTGCTCCTACTTTAAAAGCCTCTATAACAAAATGGTCATCGTCATAAGCGGACAGTATAATAATTTTTATATCTGGTTTTAATTTCAAGACCTCTTTTGTCAATTTTATCCCATTTTCTTTAGCAAGTTTTATATCCATTAAAATTATATCTACAGGTTTACTGTGAATTAAATTAATAGTACTCTGTGCATCCTGAGCTTCACCAACTACAGTCATATCTTTTTGCTGAGATATAACACTTCTTAAAAGTTTACAAAATAAAGTCTGGTCATCTACAATAAGTATTTTAATTTTCTCCATAATTAACTGGTGAGAAGTGATATGTGAAAGGTGAGGGGAAAATAAAAATCACTGCCCTCTCCTTTTTCACTTCTCACTTCTCACTTCTCACTCCCTTATTGCAAGGCATATATTTTACCATCTACAGAACCTACATATAAAAAACCGTCGACTATAGCAGGAGATGAATCTACTTCACTACCAGTTTTATATTCCCATTGTTTTTTGCCGTTTTCTGTATTTAAAGCATATATTGTTCCATCATCTGACCCTATATAAACAATCCCTCCTGCAATAGATGGAGAAGAATCTACAGCATTTTCTGTTTCAAAAGACCATTTTAATGCTCCTGTCTGAGCATCAAGGGCATAAACATAACTATCAAAACATCCTATATATATAATCCCATCTGCTATAGCAGAAGAAGATTCTACAAAAGATTGGGTTTTAAAAGCCCATTTCTGGTATCCCATATCTACATCCAGAGCATAAACCTTATTATCTGCCGAACCTATATAAAGAAGTTTACCGCTTATTGCAGGTGAAGATACTATATAGTCACCTGTAGCAAAAGACCATATTAACTTTCCTGTGGCTGTATCCAGAGCATAAACCTTACCATCATTAGATGCAATATAAACAAGTTCTCCCCAGATAGCCGGTGAAGCTATAATAGAATCACCGGTTTGAAATTTCCACTTCAGCTGTGAGGTTTTTATATTTATAGCATAGAATAAACTATCATTTGAACCTATAAAGGCAGTGTCCTCAAATATTACAGCAGAGGATTCTATCCACCCCCTGGTTTTAAAAGCCCATTTTTGTTTTCCTTTATTCACATCTATAGCATAAAAATGGTTATCCTGAGAACCAATATAAAGTACATCTCCTATTACTGTGGGAGAAGAATTTATCTTACCTCCTGTAATAAATTCCCATTTAAGGCTCCCATCCTTTGCATCCAGAGCATATAATTTTTTATCCTGAGAACCTACATAAACAGTGTTATTTACTGAAATCGGTGAAGATACAACAGGCCCATTGGTCTGGAATACCCACTTTTCCACACCGGATTCAATAGGTTTACTTTGTATATAACCTGTACGTTGTATATTAGCTCTATATGTATACCATTGATTCACAAAATAAGTTCTCCTTTCAATGTTTATATTATACTAGGCAGTGAAGGCCAGAGCAATAGCCTTTTTAATAAGATTTTTTTATAAAGTTATTCCTTGATTTTATCTCTGTTATTCTGTAATTTAATATTATAATCCTGTCCTATAATTCTGTTCATATAAGCATTTATTATATGTTGAGGTATAGCAATATCATGGTCGAAAAAAAATTGACCACATTCTTTCTTTATAAGAAGAAGTGTACGTTTATAATAATTACATAATTCTTCAACATTCATAGTCATTTTGAGTTCCTCTACAAGTTTATTTGTTTTTTCTCTTTTTCTCCTGATAATATCTCTCTTGAAAAATTTTTTTTCATCTTGTTTTAAATATTTCTTATAGTCTCCGAGGCTAATTCCTCTTTCTTCAGAATAAGTTCTTACGAGCCTGGCAAATAATGCTCCTTTATTCTTTAGCTTTCCACTACTAATATCCAGTTCTATCACTTCTCCTCTTGAGCGAAGAATGATCTCTCTTGCCCGGGCTTTATCACATCTATCTACAATGCGTTCATACCATTTTAAAGATTTTAAATCATCCATTTCATGAGCCAGCTGAAAGGCAAAGTCCTTATCTATCCAGGGAGATTCACTATCATATTCTATAAGATTATCAGGATAAACTATCTCTTCTGAAGATTCTAGATCAAATAAATCCTTACGTGATCTATATGTTTTTATTTCTTTACTGGTAACTTTAAGTTTCTTAAAGGCAGGACAAAGTTTCCGAAATACTTGAAATACTTTTTCTTCATCATAACTGAAGGACTCTGTTATGGCTCTTTTATAAAAATCGATTTTTGAGCCGGATAGTAAATCAGACATGTTATTATACCTGCTAAGATATAGATTTCTGGGAAGCAGAAAAGCTCAAAAGTTCTTTAAGTTCTCTCTCGCTTAGATTATATGGTTCGGTATCGTCTATTCTGAGCTTTAGGATCGTTTGTTTCATTCGTTCTATAACCTGAAGACTATAAATTTTCTTTTCTTCATGTAATTTGGAAAATTTTTCCCAGAAATTACAAAATTCTTCTTCCGGTAAAAGTAATAATCTAATTAAAGGTATCCAGAGTTCCAGTTCTTCTATAAATTTATTGACTTCCTGGTTGAAATCCTTTGGTATATCACTGAGAGCCATAATTTATCACCTGTATTTATAAGTTCGACATAATTTTAAAATCCCTTGTTTGAAACCAAAATTGAAACTTCTTCTCTTAAGTGATATAATATTTTTTTTAAATAAACATTTATTCTTCAGAACAAAATTATAAGAAAGGAACATTATATGGAAAGTAATTCAATAGAAGAACCAAAGTCAACAGATATTTTTATTAGACCAGGACATCCGGATTTTTTGGATCTTCCCTGGAACTATCCACTCATAAAATGGTCAAAACATTCTTCTCGCCTGGAATTATTGCCTGCAGAACTTTCACGCCATACAGTTCTGTTTGTAAATTATGATGGCCTTCTTTTCGGAAAAAGAACAGAAAGATGTGGGTCATACCGTAACAGACTACATAAAAAATTTCGGAGAAACTAAAAATGATTAAAATTGCAGAAATAATTTCTATCGGACAGGAACTGGTTCTAGGTGAAATAATAGATACCAACGGAGCTTATCTGGCAGAAAAATTTACCCGAGTCGGTATTGAAGTACGTTATCATACCCGGGTGGGTGATTATAAATCTGATCTTACTGAAGCGTTAAAAATAGCTGTAAAAAGAGCAAATTTGATTTTATGTTCCGGTGGACTCGGGCCTACTGAAGATGATATTACGAGACAGGTCATAGCAGAGTTTTGCAACCTTCCTCTTATACTGAATGAAGAAGCTCTTGCACAAATTGAGGCGATTTTTCGAGAAAGGAATCTAAAAATGCCGGAAAATAATAGAATTCAGGCTATGATCCCTGAAGGTGCTACCATAATTCCGAATAAATCAGGCACTGCAGCAGGTTTTTGTCTCGCTTACAGAGGTATAGAGATAATAGCCCTTCCAGGAGTACCGTCGGAGATGAAGAAAATGTTCGAAAAATTGGTTTATCCCGAACTTCAATCCCGGAGTAAAAATATTATTGTAAAGAAATTATTGAATTGTTTTGGTATATCCGAATCGGCACTGGGACAAAAAATAGCTCATCTCATGGATACAGAGAGAAATCCCTTTGTAGGGACAAGGGTCAGATGTGGCATAATATCTGTCAGGATTCAGGCTAAAAGTAGAACAAAAGAAGAAGCCCTCTCTCTTATCTCCGATACGGAAAAGGAAATCAGAAGTCTTCTCGGTACCTTTATATTCGGTGAAGGTGAGGAGAGACTGGAGGATGTGATTTTTTCAAAACTGGCAGAAAAGAAGATGACCCTCTCTACGGCAGAATCCTGTACAGGCGGCCTCATTGCCCATAAACTGACAAATGTATCCGGTATTTCCGAATATTTTCTAGAAGGGATTGTGTCCTACAGTAATGAGGCAAAGATCAAGCTTCTCCATGTTCCTGAAGAATTAATAGTGACTTACGGGGCAGTAAGCCCACAGGTAGCGGAAAGTATGGCCACTGGTGTCAGATCTTTATCCGGTTCTGATCTATCTATAGGAGTAACAGGTATAGCAGGCCCTACAGGAGGAACTGCAGAAAAACCTGTAGGCCTTGTTTATATTGCAGTATCTACCCTGGAAAAGTTACAGACAGAGAAATTCCTCTTTAGAGGTAGCAGGGAAGAGATTAAAGAAAGAGCGGCTAACAGTGCATTGAATATTCTTCGGCTCCTGCTAAGTACCGCAACAGGTAAAAAAGTATCCAAAAACATATACACCTGTCCCTGTCCGGGCTCTGGAGCAAAAGATATGCCGTCAAAGGAGAAAATTATAACTTAAATAAATACAAAACTGTATATTCTGTAATAACAGATTTCATTGTAACA